>CAZNYR010000008.1:40261-62892 GCA_964577275.1 uncultured Cytophagales bacterium
CCATTAATGCGCCCAAAACACCGCCACTCGCCGAGCCAATGGAAAATCCACCGACCGCACCGACCAGTGCGCCACTCATGTACAAAACGCCTAATCCGGGTACGGTAATCATGCTCAAACCCGTGAGCAAGCCCAAAATACTTCCCAAAACGGCACCGATTGTTACGCCTCGTTCCATGGCTTCCTCGCCTGAATGGGTTTCGATGTTATTTTCGACAATATCCGCTTTGCCTATGATGGAGATTTTGTCGAGGTCAAAACCGTTTTGTTCTAATTTTTTGACTGCATCAATCGCCTTATCGTGCGTGTGATACACGCCAACTGTTGCATTTAAGTTTTCCATTTTTTTGAGGTTTTATGGTGTTACAGCCTATCTGGGAAAAACCTTTCCCTACTTAATTAAACGTAAGAAATAGTTAAAAGTTCTTTTTTTGAAGGGACTAAAAGTAGAGATAAAAAGGCAATTTTTCTTCGTTTTTTCCGAAAAAATCAATACTTTAGGCAATTACATTGGTGTCCGAAAATTGTGCCGAACTATAAGCAAACCAAAATATATGAACGAAGAGAAAACCCAAACGCTTTCGATGCGCTCTGCACCGCAGGGCAAAAGTACAGGAGCGTTAATTAGTTTGAGTAATAAACTCAAAGCCAAAGAGATACGCCGTCCGATGGAATTTCAGAAATTTCTGGACATGACCGCCCGAAAACCCGAATTGGTGTTACGGGATATTTTCCGATTTTTTCACGATATGATTTATCATTATGTTCACGAAACTGAAGTGGATGAATCGGATACGCATAAAATTAGCTTTAGTAATTATAATTTTAGTGGCTTATTCCAGCGAAGCACAGACGACCCATTTTTTTCGGATAAAATTTTTGCTTCTCGCTTTATGACTTTGGTTAATGGCTTAACCAAAGCCACACAAGTCAATCGGATTTTTTTGTTTGAAGGTCCTCCGGGCAGTGGCAAAAGTACATTTATGAATAATCTTTTTCAGCGACTTGAGGAGTACAGCAAAACCCCCGCAGGCACGATGTACTCTTCTTTTTGGCGATTGGATGTCGAAAAATTAGGCGGCTTGCCGGTGGTCGAGCAGATTTTAGCCAACGATAAGGAAAATCATCAGGTTTCCCAAACTTATGATGGAAGCCGAAAATATATCGAATTTGAATGCCCGAACCGAGACCATCCCATTTTGCAAGTACCCAAAGATTATCGAAGTCGATTTCTGGACGAACTCATTGCAGATGGCGAATTTAAACGCCAACTTTTTAACAGTAAAGAATACGAATGGGTCAGAAAAGATACACCGTGCAGTATTTGTACTTCGATTTATGATGCCTTGCTTGAGGAATTGGGCGACCCCATGGAGGTTTTCAAGATGCTTTATGTCCGAAAGGCGCAATTTAATCGGCAGTTCGGGACGGGCATTAGTGTCTATAATCCGGGCGACCCTTATGTCAATATTCCTATCAAAAATCCGCAGGTGCAGGGTGCTTTGAATGGTGTTTTCAAAAATGACTCGGTGAATTTCTTGTATTCGGGTTTGGCACGAACCAATAATGGCGTTTTTGCCCTCATGGACATCAAAGAAAATAACGTCAAACGCCTGATGGATTTGCATGGCATTATCAGTGATGGCGTGCATAAAGTGGAGCATATCGAGGAGCGCATCAAAACCCTGTTTGTGGGTTTGGTCAATCCTGCGGACAAAAAACATTACGAAAGTGTGCCGTCTTTTCGGGATAGGGTCGTTACGGTGAATGTGCCTTATGTGCTGGATTACAACACCGAAGTAGCCATTTATAAAAACAAATTTGGAAATACGGTTACGAATTATTTTCTGCCTCGTGTGTTGGATAATGTCGCCAAAATTATTATTTCTTCTCGCCTGAATGCCGAATCGCCCGAAATCAAAGAATGGTTACGCACCCCTCACAAATACAGCAAATACATGGATAAAAATTTCATGCTCCTAAAAATGGAATTGTATGCAGGAACTGTACCAAATTGGTTATCGGACGAGGACATCAAACGGCTGGATAAAAAAACCATGAAATCTATCATAAAGGCTTCACATTCAGAGGGTAATAAAGGATTTTCGGGACGACAAACCCTTGATATTTTTGGTAGTCTATTGACCAAGCACGGCTATGGTTCTAAGGATAAATTAATCCGAATGGACAAAGTCATTTCGTTTTTCAAAAGAGATGACGAACTCAACCGCAAAATTCCGCACGGATTCCTCGAAGCCATAGAAGATATGTACGATTATAATGTCTTGCAGGAAGTTAAGGAATCCATTTACTCTTATAATGAAGCGCATATTTCACGAGATATTCAAAACTATTTATTTGCCGTGAATTTTGAAATAGACGAAGAAATACGAAATCCTTACACGGCTGATAATTTACTCATTACCGAAGAACTTTTTCGTAATTTTGAGGTCGTATTTTTGGGAAATCGCTCTACGGTGCGCGAACGGCGGTCGTTTCGGACGGAAGTACACGCCGAATATATTTCCAAAACATTAGCCCAAGAAATTAATTTGGCAAATAAACACATCACCGAAACCGAACAGCATCAAAATATGCTCGAAAAATATACCCGAAATCTCAAGGAAAATGCCCTTGCACCTTATCTGGAAAACGAAAATTTCAGGCGTGCCATCCAAGATTACAATACGGATGCTTTCCGAACTTATGATAATCGGTTGAGAAGGGACGTAAAACTTTTGGTTGATAACTTGACGGGAAAATTCAAATATACGCTGGAAAGTGCCAAACAAGTCAGTATTTATGTCTTGGATAAAAAATTAACCGATAAATATTAAGGCTTCAAGCATGAGTATCCTTCCAAAAGTAGCCGAAAAATGACAGCATTTTGAAGTACTTTTGGAAGGTATTTTGACGTATTTTTTCAACAAAAAAACAAAGAAATGAAACTTTATACGGCAACACAAAACCCCCATAAAATCCGAGAAATTCGGGAGCGAATCCGAGCGACAAACCCAAGCATCGAACTGCTCGGACTTCAGGAACTCGGACAAGTTCAAGAGCTTGCCGAAGACTTTGAAACCTTAGAAGAAAATGCCTTTCAGAAAGCCGAATTTATTGCCAATACTTTTCATGTCAGTTGTTTTGCCGATGATACGGGGCTGGAAGTCGAAGCCCTCAACGGCGCACCCGGCGTATATTCGGCACGTTATGCAGGCGACCAGAAAAATGACGTAGATAATATCCGACTTTTGCTCAAAAATTTGGAAAATCAATCCAATCGAAAGGCACAATTTCGGACGGTTATCGCACTGATTCTGGACGAAAAAAAATATCAGTTTGAAGGCATTATTAAAGGTAAAATTATCGAGCAATCTGCTGGTAATCAAGGTTTTGGATACGACCCCGTGTTTGTGCCTGATGGCTATTCCCAGACTTTTGCCCAAATGCCATTCACGGAAAAAAATCGAATCAGCCATCGTGCCAAAGCCATAGATAAATTGATAGATTTTTTGCAAAAAATCACCTAATTATCCCTTGTATTTCGAGGTGCGGACACAAAAAAAACTTGCCCAAAATCACTTTCGGCAAGTTTTCCATCAAACCTAAAAATTTCAGAAACGAAAAAGAAGTTACGAAATTTCGATGTCCCGTGTGGGGGCTTCGGTGCTTTCCAATTTGGGGAGATGCACCTTCAAAATTCCGTCTTGGTATTGTGCGGTAATCTGCTCTTTATCAACCGATTTGGGCAATCGGAATGACCGTTTGAAACGACCAAATCCAAATTCTTTTCGGATAAATTTTTCGCCTTCGGACTCTTCGGGGCGTTCGGCTGAAATGGTCAAGATTTGATGTTCCAACTTGATTTTAAAAGCCTCTCGGCTCAAGCCTGCCGCCGAAATATCCAACCGAAATTCGGTTTCGTTTTCAAAGACATTGACCGCAGGAATACTCTGAAATTTCCCACCGAAATTTTGGTCAAATTCTCGTGTAAATTCATTAAAAACCGAATCAAATTCTCCGAAAAATTTGTCCGCAAATTCGGTAGCGAAGCGGTCGTATTTTTTATCATTCGGATTACATTTTCTGACGTGTACCATGAGTTTTTGTGATTTATTTTAGTTTAACATTCAATTTCTAACCAAATACACTTGCCGATGTTCAAGAGCCGTACCAATTCCAAAAAAATATTTTATAAAGTCAAAACGGCATGAAAAATATATTTTGAATGATTTTTTGATTAATTTTCATGTCAAAATGACATAATTAAAACTCTAAAGATTGACAAAACGTAATTTTTTTGGTCAGGATTTCTTGTAATTTTGTGCGGAAAAGAAATCGTAAAAGAATCCATGTGATTTAATGATTTTCAAATGCCAAAAAATACAAAAGTCATTTTACAAACCTTAGGGCAGATGCCGTATCAAGAAGCGTGGGATTATCAGACGCAACTTTTTGAGGGAATTATCGCCCAAAAGATACAAAATCGGAAAGTCTTACCCGAAAATCAGACCCCTACGCCGAATTATTTGCTTTTTTGTGAGCATCCGCACGTTTATACGTTGGGCAAAAGTGGAAAAAAAACTCATTTATTGCTGACCGAAACGGAACTCCAAACTCAAGGCATCGAATATTATCCCATTAATCGGGGTGGCGATATTACCTATCACGGCGAGGGACAGGTCGTGTGTTATCCAATTTTGGATTTAGATAATTTTTTTACGGATATTCATAAATATTTGCGATTTTTGGAAGAAGCCGTCATTCGGACTTTGGCAGAATATGACCTCCGAGCGGGGCGCATCGAAAAACTTACGGGCGTTTGGCTTGATTTTGAGGAACAAAAAAATCCCCGTAAAATTTGTGCGATGGGCGTAAAAGCCAGCCGATGGGTTACGATGCACGGATTTGCACTCAATGTCAATACCGATTTGTCCTATTTTGGGTATATTGTTCCGTGCGGTATCCAAGATAAAGCCGTAACTTCGATGGCACAAGAGCTTCATCGGCAAATACCGATGAATGAAGTCCAAACCAAACTTGAGCATCATCTTGCCCAACTTTTTGGTATGGATTTGATTACCAAATGATGCCCAACGATTTGTAGGTTCGAGGTTTTTCTGTATTTTTGGGAATCCGATTATCGGCAAATCCGCTTGATTTAAAGTCTAAAAGATATGACAGACACCGTAGTCAAAAAAGTAAGTTGCACATGGATTCATTTGATTGACCCTACGTTTCGCGAACTGGCGGAGGTGTCCATCCAATTTGATTTGCCGAGCGGATTGGTCAATGATTGCCTTGAACCTGAACACCTCCCCAAACTCGAACGCATCGGAAAAGTGTCTTTTATTATTGCGCGCGCCTATGATGATAGGTCGCCCGAAAATGCCGATACGATTCGGAAATTAACCAACAAAGTAGCCATTTTTTTGGGACGAGATTTCCTGATTACGATTCAACGGAGCGACCACGAATATATGCGTGTGTTGCGGAACAAATGGCGCGTCAAGAAAGAAGACCGAAATATGTCTTTCAAAATTATAAATGATATTTTTACGGCGGTTTTGCAATCTTTTGACGAACCCATTTCATACACCACCGAGGCAGTCGAAGCCTACGAAGAGGATATTTTTAAGGGAAGAAATCAGGAAGCCATCATTCAGGCGATGTATTTATTGCGCCGTAAAGGTGTGGTTTACAAGAAGATACTCTTTATGACCAAAGATATTTTTTCCAAAATAAATTATAATTATCCGCAGAGGTCAAGCATTTATCAAGATAATAATGATAAAACGATTGAACTAAATTATTATGCCGAACAATTAGTAACGGATGCCAACGATTTGTTGAGTATTCATTTGGCATTGGCTTCGCATCGCACCAACGAAGTGATGCGGGTTTTGACCATTTTATCCGCTTTTTTCTTGCCGCTGACCTTTTTGGTGGGCGTTTATGGCATGAATTTTCAATATATGCCCGAACTCAATTCGGTCTATGGGTATCCTTTCTTTTGGGGATTTGCGATTGCAATAGTTTTGGTTATCTTCTTGGTTTTCAAGCGACAAGGCTGGCTAAATCGGTAGTCGGATACGAAATTGATTGAAAATCGACTCGATTTCTACTTCAATTTTGCCAATTTGGATGAGTTCCAAAATGGCTAAAAACGTAAAAATGACCGCAATTTTATCGGGCGAATGTGCCATGATTTCCTCAAAACTCAAGACAGAATATTCGTCTAATATACTCAAAATGAACTCCTTACGTTGTGAAACCGAATACGGATACGGCACAATGCTATGAATTTCCTGTTCTTGCCGTCCTGCATATTGTCGCATGACATGGGTGTAAGTTTTGAGCAATTTATACAAATCCAGATGCTGAAGTTCGGCTTCTGCTTGGTAAGTTTGGGCGATAGTTTGGAGTTCGTCCGGGAGATTTCCTCGCTCGTGTTTCTTCATGCGTTCGCTTTCAAGTAGCTCAAAATCAGCGATGACCGATTTATATTTTCGATACGCCTGGAGTGCGGTTGCCAGTTCTTGGCGAGGGTCAATCTCATTTCCTTCGTCGTCTTTTTCGGGGCGAGGCAATAGAAGTTTGGCTTTAATCCGCATCAGCGTAGCGGCTGTGAGCATAAAATCAGAGGCGACCTCAAGGTTAAGTTGTTCTAAATGAGATAAATAGGTCAGAAAATCATGCGTAATTTGGGCAATCGGAATATCGTGAATATCCAATTCATCACGCTGAATAAAAAATAATAACAAATCAAAAGGACCTTCAAACAAAGGCAATTTGACAAAAAACGAATCGTTCACAGGCGTATGGCATTAATTTACGGACAAAATTACAAACTTTTCCATATTTTATTCACACCCCGCATCTATCTCATTTTCAACATAATAGACCACAAAATCCGCCTCCGAACGATACGGCACAACAAAAATACTGAAATCAGCAAAGGCTTTTTGTTGCGTAAAAAACCAATAACCTGATTTATCGGCATACAGTTGATTATATTCCTTAAAAATACGCAAATCTGCCGAATAGTCGTCTTCGGTTTCGACATACACAAAGTAAGTGGCTCGGCTGCGGTCGGTTTCGAGATAAGCCGTGCCATAAATTTGGCAAGGGTCTTGATGACGCATCTGACTTTGGGCAAAATTAGCATTGACCAAAAAAGTAAGTATTGCGGTTAAAAAAAAATATTTTAACATTTTAATTTTGTCTTTGACGTAATATTAGGTTTTCTTGAGCCACGCTTCTGCTTCAGAAATTTCTGAAAAATAAAAGACCTGCAAAGGTATCTCGGTATTTTCTTCCATCGTTTGCTCGACTGATAATTGTGCAATCATATCTTGACTGACGTTAAATGCAATTCGTTTGATGCCCAAATTGATGAGTTGAGGCAAAATTTCGTTTGCCACCCACTCCTGAATATCGGGATGAATCGTATAGGTGAAATGCTGAATATCAATACATAAACCTTGTAATGTATGTTTTTGTGCTAATTCGACATAAGTCAAGTTAATGGTTTGAAAATATTTATCGTCCATATCTTCGGAGGCGGGCTTCCAAGTGGCTTTCAAGAATGGAGCATTTTCTGCTATTTCTATGCTAATAAATTCAGAATCAAGGATTTGCATGATGTGATAAGGGTTAGAGGTACTTAAAAGATATTTCACGAAGATAAACAGTAACAAATAAAAGATTACATAGTTAGCGATTAAAAACGGATAACTATATGATAATCAATAAGTTATATCAAAATGGTCAATAATTTTAGCAAACTCTAATAAGCAATCAAATGAATTTCCATGCCTGTTTCGGTTTCAAAATCTTCGCCCTCTTCCCGCAAATCGGTGTCATCATTTTCTGGATAAAACCAATTTACAGTAATCTCTTTGCCCATTTCCTGATGGTATTTGACCTTACGCAAGAGGTCAGCCACACCCGCCGAAGATTTCGTATCCAAATAAATGAAGCGAAAATTGACGGTCAGTGCTTTGTGTTTTTCAAGATACGCCACTACTTCGGCAATGCGTTCTTGATAAATAAAATAAGCGTTATCGGCATAGGACTCGCCAGAAAATTCAAGCAATGCCTTTTCTTTATCAAATAAGATGGTTGGATTCATGTCATTTTATATCTAAAAATTACATACCAAAGATAACGAATTATTTTCGATTCATAAAACCTAAAATTGCTTTTATCAATAAAATTAAGATAAATCTTTAAGGATAAACATATCCTCACAGCCGACTAATAGCGATAGCCTTCATTGATAGTCAAATTTTTAACAAAAATTTTAGAGGTTTTTGTAACCTTGAAATAGAAAGTACGTTGATGGTAAATAGGATGCGACCGAGTGGTCGCTTTTGATTTGTGGTAAATTTTGTCATCAATGCGACCACCAAGTCCTGTTTTGTTGAATATCTTAAAAAAATACAATTTTGCCTTTATCGACATTTGATAATTTGGATACCGAAAAACAAGAAATTATCATTCAGACCGCTTTGAAGGAGTTTGCTACGCACCCATATAAAACGGCATCTTTTAATCGTATTGCTCGTCAGGCAGGCATTGCCAAAGGGAGTATGTATCGGTATTTTGAAAACAAAAAAGAATTGTACTTTTTCTTGATTGAGTATAGCACAAAACGAAAAATTGAAACGATAAATCATTTGGCGATTAGTCCTACTAAAAACTTCTTTGAGATGTTTGAAGATATGTACGAGGCAGGGATTTTATTTCACCAAAAAGAGCCATTAATCAATTTGTTTTTGCTCCGAACTGCGGAAGAAAATTCGGCGATTGAGGAACTCGGCGACCTTCAAAAAATGTACCTCGAAAAAGCTGAAGCCTACTTCAAGCCACTGATTATCAATGCACAAGAAAAGCATCAAATTCGAGATGATTTGGACTCCACGCACATTGCATTTATGATTATTCAGAATGCCAAAGGAATGCACGAATACATGAAACTCAAGTACAGAACAGAACTTGACCAGAGCCTGAAAACAGGAAACTGGCAAGCTGATGCGATGCTTTCTGATATTCGGAAGTTTGTCAAAGATATATCAAAAATGCTTCGGCAGGGACTTCAAAAAATATAACTTTTCTAAGATTTTAACTCAATTTAAAAACACCAATGAATTACGCTATTTATTCTATTTTTTGTATAGGATTTTTATTTTTTTGGAGTCAAATTCAGGCGCAAAACGCCACCGAAATTATCCAAAAATCCGAAGCCAAACTCAAGGGCGAGAGCAGTCAAGCGGAAATGGTGATGCAGATTATTCGTCCAGAATGGCAACGAACGATGCGCCTCAAAACTTGGTCAAAAGGAGTTGATTATCAGATGGTTCTGGTAACATTGCCCGCCAAAGATAAAGGCACAGCTTCGCTGAAAAGAAAGCGAGAACTTTGGAATTGGATGCCTTCGATTGAACGCACCATTAAAGTTTCGGCTTCGATGATGTCCCAATCTTGGATGGGGTCAGATTTTACCAATGATGACTTGCTGGAGCAATCTTCGATTATCACAGATTATACACATCAAATCATTGGAAATGAATCAGTTGAGGGGTATGATTGTTGGAAAATCCAGCTCACTCCCAAGCCAAATGCGTCTGTTGTTTGGGGCAAAATTTTGCTATGGATTAGTAAAAAAGACTATCATCAACTCAAAACCGAATCTTATGATGAGGATAATTATTTGGTCAATACGATGATAATGAGTGATATACGAAAAACAACGGATGGAAGTCGTGAGATTCCGATGCGAATGGAAATGATACCAGCTGATCATCAGGGAAATAAGACGATTATCACCTACCAAAGTATTCGGTTTAACACAAAATTAGAAGATAACTTTTTTTCCATTCAAAATATGAAAAGGCTTCGGTAAATCTTGAAATAGTACAAATTTGAAGTTTAAAACTTTCGTAATGATGATAAAATTAGCATGGCGAAATATTTGGCGCAATCGAACGCGCACTTTGATTACGATTTCGTCCATATTTTTTGCCGTATTTCTGGCTTTGCTCATGCGTTCGATGCAAGAAGGTTCATACGGACACATGATAAAAATGAGCGTTGGAAAACATACGGGTTACATCCAAATTCACGATTCGGGCTATTGGGAAAATAAATCCATTAATCGTTTGATGGACTTCAATCCTGATATTTTACAAAAAGTAAAATCTCAAAAAAATACAAATTATGCTGTTCCTCGTTTTGAGGCTTTTGCGCTGATGGCTTCCGATAGTTTGAACAAAGGTGCAGCACTGATCGGCATTGACCCAAAGCAAGAAAACCAAATGAATCACTTGGCGAATAGGCTTATCGAAGGACATTATTTGACCCAAAAAACCGAAGGTGTGCTGATTGCCGAAGGATTAGCGAAGTATCTGAAATTGAGCTTAAATGATACGATTGTGATGCTTGGACAAGGTTATCATGGAGCAAATGCTGTTGGGAAATATCCGATTACGGGCATTGTCAAATTTACCATTCCGCAACAAAATAATGGCGTGGTTTATATGCCTCTGCACCTGACTCAAAAATTCTTTTCGGCGGATGATAAAATTACTTCTTTATCTTTAGTAGTTTATGATATTTCTCAAATTAATACACAAAAAATTGAACTCCAAAAATTACTTGGAAATGAATTTGAGGTCATGCGTTGGCAAGAATTACAACCCGAATTAGTGCAATCCATTGAATCGGATAAAGGAAGTGGATTGATTATGTTATTTATTCTTTATACGGTAGTAGGTTTTGGAATTTTTGGCACGGTACTGATGATGACGATGGAGCGGCGCAAAGAATTTGGCGTGTTGGTGGCGGTCGGAATGCAAAAATGGAAATTGGCAATTTTGGTCTTTTGGGAAACGATGTTTCTGGGAATATTAGGTATTTTAATGGGCTGTATTTTTACAACACCAATTTTGTACTTTTTTTATATATATCCGATACAAATACAAGGCGAATCAGCCGAAATGATGCTCAAAATGGGGTATGAACCTATTTTGCCTTTTGCCCTAAAATTCGATATTTTCTGGAAGCAAGGAGTTGCCGTTTTTTTGATGACCTTGCTCTGTTGGTTATATCCTCTGATGACCATTAAAAGCCTCACAGTTATCAAGGCATTAAAACGTTAAAATTATTTAGTAACAAATTGATTTACAAAATATTAAAAATATGTTAGTCAGATTATCATGGCGAAATATTTGGCGAAATAGTTTGCGAAGTGCTGTCATTATGACAGCGATTGCGCTGGGCTTGGCGGCTGGAATTTTTGCGATTGCAATGTATAATGGTATGACGAAACAAATGCTACAAAATGCTTTCGCAACCAGTCTTTCTCATGTCCGAATTCAACATCCAAAATTGATGGAAAGTTATGACATAAAATTGTACTTTTCCGATATTGATAACATGATACATACGCTCAAAAATCAAAGCCAAATCAAAGCATTTGCCACTCGCACGATTGCCTCTGCTATGTTGGCTTCGTCCGAAAAAAGTATTGGTATTCAGGCAATTGGAATTAGTCCTGATGACGAAAAAAATATCACTACAATTTCTGAATGTCTAATTCACGGAAAATATTTTCAGGACATGAAACGAAACCCAATACTGATAAGCGAAAAAATAGCCCAAGAACTGAATCTCAAAGTACGTTCTAAAACAGTACTAACTATTCAGGATGTTTCTGGAAATATTACAAATTCTGCCTTTCGAGTGGTCGGAATTTTCAAAACGTCAGATGCTGGTTTTGACAAAGCAACAGTTTTTGTACAAAAACAAGATTTACAAAAGATAATTGGCTTGGAAAATGCCATTCATGAAATCGTCGTGATTGCCCATAAAGTCGAAGAAATAAGCCAAATTTCAGAGGCTTTAAAAGCAAAAATACTGTCTCAGAAAATTGAAACATGGAATGAAATTCGTCCCGAATTAGCCAGCATGAAAGAGATTTCTGCCTTAACAAATGGGATTCTTTTGGGCATTATTTTGTTTGCGTTGGCGTTCGGAATTCTCAACACGATGTTGATGGCAATCTATGAGCGCACCAAAGAAATAGGGGTTTTGATGGCGGTGGGCATGAATCCTTCTAAGATATTCATAATGATACTGTTAGAAACATTTTTTCTTGCTATTTTTGGTGCATTTATAGGCGTAATCTTGAGCTTAATTTCCGTGAGTTATTACCAAAAAGTAGGCATTAATTTAGAACAATTTTCCGAAGGTTTTGAGCAGTTTGGCATGAGCACTTTGCTTTACCCTACGGTCGAACCCGAATTTTATCTTCAGCTGGCGATTATGGTTTTTATAACCGCATTACTTTCGGCTTTGTATCCCGCTTGGCGTGCTGTGAAATTAAATCCAGTTTCAGCAATTCGAGGGTAATTTTATAAATTCTTAAAATTGTATTTTTTCAAGATACACACCATAAAAAAATGAGCATTATTAGCATTCAAAATATATTTAAAACGTATAATCCTGATACCATTCCTGTTCATGCCCTGAATGGTGTAGATTTGGAAATTCAGGAAGGCGAATTTACGGCAATCGTCGGACCTTCTGGGTCTGGAAAATCCACTTTGTTGAATGTTTTGGGCGGTTTGGATACACCTACGAAGGGCAAGGTTTTCATCAATCAAACGGATATTCAGTCGCTAAAAGCCAAAGAATTGATTGATTTTCGATTACGAAATATCGGATTTGTTTTTCAGGATTACAGCCTTTTGCCTGTTTTGACAGCTCAGGAAAACACCGAATTTATCATGCAATTACAGGGGATACCCAAAGCCGAATATTCTCAACGAGCAAGACAACTCCTTGAGCAAGTGGGACTTGGCGACCGTTTGAACAATCGTCCTAACAAACTTTCGGGTGGGCAACAACAACGAGTGGCGGTGGCAAGGGCGTTGGCTTCTCGCCCCAAATTTGTCTTGGCGGATGAACCGACAGCTAATCTGGATTCCAAATCAACGGCGGATTTATTGGAAATTATGCTACAAATGAATTTGCAGAAAAATATTACCTTCATTTTTTCAACACACGACCAACGAGTCATCGAAAAGGCGCGCCGAGTTATCACGATTGATGACGGCAAAATTACAAAAGATGAAATTCAGTAATTATCATTTTGGTAAGTAATGAACGTCTTAAAATACATGGAGGTTGCTCCAAAATCGGATCAATCTCAAAAATGGATATTTACGAATTTTATTTATTGATTATCAAGGACTTACGATTTCTTTTTCTTTAATAATTTCGCCATCGTTGTCTTGGAATCGGACGTAAAATTTTGCGCCAGAACCTTCTTGATGCTGAAATGAAAACTCCAAAGATGAGCCAGTTCCTTCCTGAAAATACTTTGTCGTAAAAATCTTACGTATCACTTTTCCTTCTTCATTATAAATCTGTAAAGAGCTGTTTGTCATATCTTTAGGCGCACGAAATGAAAATTTGGAGGCTACTTTTTTCATCGGATAACTTTTGGGTTGCTCGTCTGATACCGAAATCGTATAGGTGGTTTCGGCTATTTTCTGACCGCCTGCCGATGAGATACGATAAAAGAGCTTTGAACCCAAAGGTTGAGCGTGTCGAAAAGTAATCTTGTGTTCATATTGTACATTACTTTTCAGATTTTTACGAGCTAAATTTTCGATTAATTTTCCTTTCTCATCATAAACCGCCAAGACTGCATTGGGATAATTTTGCTTGGATTCGTAACGCAAAACCATCGGCGTAGTCTTTTCTTTGAGAGGTTCAAACGCCATAAATTCATCAACTGTTTTTTCGTCCAAAATCTGTTTATTTTGTATTAATCGAAGAACATACTTTGACCCTTTGGGCGCAACCTGATTGAGTCCTACGGTGTAACGATGCAAGCCTTTGTGAATCGTTCGTTTTTCAAAAATTTGCTTCACTTGATTGCCGTCTTGGTCATAAAATGCCAGCGTTACGTTTTGGAGTTCTTCGGGTGCATGATACTGAAAACCAGTCTTTACCGAAACAATATGGTGCGGTTTTGGTGTCGTAATTTTGGGCATGGCTTGTCCCGTAGTTTCCGAAACAATTTGCGCTATTTCCGTTACCATATCAATATCTACGCCGTAAATTTCTTGGATAGGACGGCGATTTGTGATTGCCCAAACCGCTGATTGAGCCGTTGAATTTCTATAATTATTTTTAGAAATGAAGTTTACTAATTTAAGAAGACCGCCTGTTGCCATTTCGGAGATTTCAAAACCATCTCCTTTGCTGGGCGAGTGGTCGGAGGATTCGATGCACATGGTATATAAATCCAGTATTTTGGTAGCGTATGAAGCCAATATGACCTCGATCTCTTCGGTAGCCATTAGGTTTTGCGCTCCCTCATCCAGACAACGAAAAGTCTGTCCCGCAGGAATGATAATCACCTGATTTTCAGCGGTATTATTTTTCAAATTGAGGTTCAGTGATTTGTGCATGAAGCCGCCGTTTCCTTTGGCTTTAAGCCGAATTTTCCCACTTTCTACTGCCTGCTGCAAGGTTATTTTATCGTTGGCAAATATCAGGTTTTGAAAGCTCAACAGCAGTACCAAAATCAAGCCGTATTTCAATACATTTATCATAATTGATGGGTTAGATATTTTAATTTTAAAATTATAACAGACTAAATTATCAAGTAAATTGTACTCATTTAGTCCTTTTTTTTCCAAGGCAATTTGTCTTTTAGTTTATCTACTGCATCATTAATTTTATCTTTTGCCGTGCCTGTGGTGTCGGTCAAAATATCTTGTGCAAAATTGACCGCCGAATCTTTGGCTTTTTCGCCTTCTTCTTTGAGTTTATTTTGAATATCCTGCCGAATTTGGTCTTTGGTATCGCTTCCCGTGAGTTTGATTTTGGGCGCATGAAATGTCCCTGTGATTCGTAAATCGAGCTGGATAGTTTCTTGTTCCGATTGATTTCCACCCGTCAATTTATCCAATTCTGAACTCAATTTTTGGGCTTGTAAATTTTTAGGCACGTCTAATTTGATGGCAAAATCGGTGCTTTGATCATGTCCCGCCGAACCGACAATTTTGGCATTGTAATCGCCCAATTTGACCTCAAAGGTATCAACCAAAAGTCGCCCTTTTTCAAATGCTAAATTCAAATCCAAATCCTTCAAACGATACTGATTTAGGTTGGGGATTTTGGTCATTTCTCCGATTTTATTCAGAATCTCAATATCTTGTAAATCAGCATCTAAGATTTGAAAAATGCCATTCCCAGTCAGAGATTCAGGCAACGGCATCATGTCTGTTCCTAATATTCCTTTGAGCTTAAAATCAGTCGAAAAAAAGCCTTCTATTTTCTCGGTTATTGGCGCAAAAGTCTGAATCGTATTGAACGTTTTGGCGGACTCTTTGAAGCCTAATTTTTGAATTTGAAAACCAAAATCAAATTTAGGCGCATCTAAATTTCGAGGGTCGTATGTTCCGTTCAGGGCAAATTCTCCGCCCAGCGTTCCGAACGAAAAATTTTCCAATTTGACCGTTCCATCCTTAACCAAAATAGCTCCTTTGGCATCATCCAAAGTCATGTTATCGTATAAGATTTGTTTGATTTGTGATTGAAATCGAAAAGCGATGGTTTTTGGAATTTCGATTACGCTCAAACTTGCCGTGTCGTTCTGGGAACTTTCCTCTTCGGTCATCCATTCGTTTACGTCAAATTTTTGAGAACTAAAGTTCAAATTTCCGCTCAAGATGGCGTTTTCTTCCAGCGCATACGCCAAATAATTGCTAATTTCTCCTGATAATCTTACATCACTTTTTCCAAGAAATCCTTGGTATGTTTTGAGCAATAATTTTGCAGGAGTAAACGTCAATAATGCCTCATCAATCTTGACGGTATGCGGAACGGCTGCGCCTGTAAATACAAAATTTTTCAAAGAAATTTCCCCACTTGTTGGCAACTTATCAAAGCGTTGTGCTATGGCATCATTTTGCGTACCTTGGGTATGAATATTGGCTTTCAAAAATCCTTTAATTTCCATGGAATCCAACGGAAAGGCTTTCGTAACTTTCTCTAAATCAATGCTTCCCATCAAATTAATGGCATAATGAATGTTATCCAAATTATGAAAAGAACCATCCATCGTAAAGGGCTGTCCGTCTGCCTCAAGCGATAATTTGGAGAGGTTAATTTGGGTATCGGCGAGTTTGCCAGATGTATTTTTAATGCTTGAAAGTAGCGTTATTTTTTCGACAGGAATCGGGTAGGCATCTGACTTTACAAAGCCATCCGCGAGGGTCATTTCGGCATCAATTTTAGGTATTGTTCTGTTTAATTCGTGATAGATTCCGTTCAATTTGAGGTGTAATTCATACATCCCCTTGACCGTCAAGGAATCCATCGGAAAAACTTGCGCCATATCGCCCAAATTGATTTTGGCATGGACATCGGCATTCATGTCGTAGTGGGTTAATCCTTTGACTCGAAATCGTCCTTTAACGGGATTTTTGCCCAAATTCAAACTAAAATTTTTGATGTCAGTAACGGTATTTTCTAAGTTTCCATCGGGATTATCAATGACCAAATCGACATGAATTTTATCAACTGCCATCGGCAAATCTGGATACTTAAACATCGCATTTTCAGTCTTTAACTTGAGTCGAAAAGCAGGCATTTTGGTATCGCTGAATGTGCCTTTGACAAAGCCATCAAATAGCACTTCGCCTTCACTCTGCAAGTCGTTCAAATCGGTGGCAAACTCGGCAGGTACTAACGAAAGTAACGTTTTGAAAGGTGTATTTTCAGTCCCAAAATCAATGTCCATTTCGTAGCGGTCATCAAACATTTGAAAAAAGCCATCAAAATTAAAGGCAAAATCATTGAGTTTGGCATAATTTTCTTTGAATGTGAATTTAAATTTATCCAAATCCATTTCCAAACCCGCATCAATCTCAACTCGTTTATTTGATAAATAATTAATTCCCTCAAAATTCACGTTCAGTTTTTCGGCGGTTGCCTTGCCTTTGAAGTCGAAAATATCGCCTATAAATTCGCCTTTTCCGTCATGATTGACTTGATCTAAAAGCATAAAAAATTGCATAGTTTCATCGCTGTACTTTATTTGTGAATTTGTAATATTCCAGTATTCAAGATTAACCTTTAGGGCGGAAGGCTCTTGTATTTCGGTCGTGTCTTGCTCGGTAGTTCGGACAATATCATAATTGGCTTGTCCGTCCTTTAATACCTTGATATTCAGCATCAAATTATCCGCCAAAATGCCTTTGACCTTGATTTGGTCTTCGGCGATGATGCTCCACAAATTGGGGACAATTTCAAACGCTTTCACCTGCATCAAGGTATCGTTTTGGAATGCGCCCTCACCGATGATGCCGAAGTCAGAAATCGAAAACGTAACGTTCGGAAAATCAGAGAATAAGTTAAGATAAAAGTCATCATAAAATACCCGCGCTTTGAGGGTTTGTACCGCTTTTTTGTGGATAGCCATTTTGATTTCGTCAGCATAAATAATGGGGATAAAAATCAGGGCGAGCATCACAAAATTGGCAAAAATCAAGAAGACAATCAAGGATTTTTTCAGCAAATTTATCATCGGTCAGTTTGGTTTATCATGGTTTGTTTTGTGAAGTTAGAAAATCTGCTCAAAAAGAAAAAAACTTAGAACTTTATTTTTACTGTTTAAAATACACAAACATTTGGATAAAAATAGAATTAATCACAAGTATTGCCTTAAAAAATAGCTTGATTTTAAATATTTTTTATATTTTTGTCAAAAAAAGCTACCAATATGACCCACATAAAAGATAATATTATTGATTTTGCAGAGCGTGATTTAATCAAAATTGTTGGCGATGCAGACAAAGAAGGACTTTTGTTTGAGTCCCTAAACGAATTATTGCAAGAAAAAGAAGCGGACGAAAAACGCATCATTCCATTAGAAAAATCGTTGGTTGATTTTGACAGAGGTTCGCTTCCAGAATTGTACAATAAATATGAAAACAATAAACATTTAATCTCCGAACTTAGAAAGACGAAGCCCGAAATTATGCGCGACCGCACGGTATATTATTCGACTTCGCCTGTGCGTAAAGTAACGGATAAACCCTACAAGTTGCAGGCGGTATATTCGATGTGGATGGCAAATTATGAGTTCCAAATTCAGCGGGACGAACCCGAAGTATATCGGTATAATTGGAAATATCAAACCTCATCAAATGCCCGAAAAAATATCGGCAAGACACTCACTTTTATTTATTTCAATATTCAAAAAATGCAGGAAGGCTTTGATACTCAGGTAATTAACCGATTTTATGTCGTGCGTAATTTGAAAGACCCAGAAAAATTACCTGACTTGCTCCGCGAGCGGATTTTTACCAAATTATTTCAGCCTGTATCCTAAAAGATGGAGGCGTTTCCGTCCCGAATTTTATGGAAAATATACTTGTGCCGTTTACTTTGAACCTGTGGCACAAGTTTTTTTTTGAGTATTTTTTGGCAGGTCAGGAGGGCATCAAATGAGTTGATTTTTTTAGTAATTCCTCGCCCCGATTATGCACCGTAAACGTATGATTTTCAGAGCGTAAGCCTTCGGCAATGAGGGTATAAGCTCGGTCATAGTTCATCTTTGGACTGCACGTAAAAAAATCGACCGCAGCGTATCGGTATTCAGGCCAAGTGTGGATTGAAAAATGACTTTCCATAATAATAACGACTCCCGATGCGCCTACGGGCGAAAAAGCGTGAAAATGCGAATCCAGAATAGTTGCGCCCGAAATTTGGGCAGCTTGGTTCAATAATTGTTGCAAAAACGGGGCATCATTCAGGCGGTCAATCGCACAATCATAATATTCCGCCAGTACGTGCTTGCCTAAGGCATCCTCAAAAGTTTTCATGTTTTTAATTTATGTTTAGCATCGTAACGAAGATAGAAGCAAATCTGTTTCCGAACGAAAATACAAGCCAAAAGATACCTCTAAATTATTGCAAATATTGAAATAATACCATGATTATCAAAAGGTTATGATTTATTAAAAATTTAATTGCACCACCCGCATTTTTTGATGTAATTTTGAAACAAAAAACAAAAATAAAGTTATCGGGTAATCTATACAAGTTTATCGTTCATCATTAAATTGAAAGACATCATGACAGAAAATATTCATCCCATTTTTGATACGATTCTTCAGAAGGAAGACAAGGAAAAATTGCTCGGACAACAAGGTGTGGTTGTCTGGATGACAGGGCTTTCGGGGTCGGGCAAAAGTACGCTTGCCAGAGCTTTTGAAAACGAATTGCACACACGAGGCATCCTGACCATGATTCTGGATGGGGATAATTTACGAAGCGGTATCAATAATAATTTAACTTTTTCGACCATAGACCGCACCGAAAATACCCGCCGAGCGGCAGAAGTTGCTAAATTATTGATGAATACGGGGGTGGTGGCGATTTGCTCACTTATCAGCCCTACTCACGAAGCCCGTGAGCTGGCACGCTCTATTATTGGCGCACCGTATTTTTATGAAATTTATGTGAATTGTCCGTTTGAGGAATGCGCCAAACGGGACGTAAAAGGACTTTATCGGAAAGCCCTGAACGGAGAAATTAAGAATTTTACGGGCTTGGATTCGCCCTTTGAGCCACCCAAAAACCCTTATATCGAGGTCAAAACTCACGAAAACGACCTTGAAACTTGCTTGAATCAAATTCTGGACAAATTAATACCTGTGATTTCGGTGTAAGATTTATAAGAAATTCAGATTAATCTATGGCTAAAATAGCAAAATGTACCAAATCAAAGACGATGCTAAATTCGTTGGTGGGCGTTTTAATTTAAAATATAAACAATTTCTTACATGACTACACGCCTCAATATTTCTTCGGAAACAAAATGGGAACAAATCGTGGGCTATTCTCGTGCGGTACGAATCGGAAATATCGTTGAAATCACAGGAACAGTCGCCGTAAATGAAGATGGAAATCTGGTCGGAGGGCAAGATGCGTATGCACAAACTCAATTTATTTTGCAAAAAATCGAAAAATATCTCCAAAAAGCGGGCGCAGAATTAACCGATGTCGTCCGAACTCGGATGTTTGTAACCGATATTTCTCGTTGGCAAGAATACGGCAAGGCACACGGCGAAGTGTTCGGAGGGATTCGCCCCGTAACTTCGATGATTGAAGTCAAAGCATTGATTGAGCCTTCGTATCTTATTGAAATTGAGGCAACTGCAATGCTCGAAATATAAACGGATATGGTTTGTTCCTA
The DNA here is from genome assembly GCA_964577275.1 of uncultured Cytophagales bacterium. Lineage (GTDB taxonomy): Bacteria > Bacteroidota > Bacteroidia > Cytophagales > Thermoflexibacteraceae > UBA2561. The sequence continues at coordinate 60,549 of CAZNYR010000008.1, forward strand.
TCATTAAAAATCAAATTTTAGGCATGTTTTTACGTTTATTTCGGAGTTCTTTCTTATTTTGGGCAGATATTTTGTGTTCAAAATTTTATTAAATATTCAGACCATCATGCCCAAAAAAGTAATTATCCTTGGCGGGGGAGTAGCTGGAATGACTGCCGCTCACGAACTGATTATGCGAGGATTTGACGTAGAAGTATATGAAAAACAGCCCAAATATGTGGGCGGTAAAGCCCGAAGTGTGGATGTTTATCAGACGGATAGCCCTGATAAAGAGGCATTTCAGGATATTGCAGATACGGGACAAGCACCCTTAGGCGGTGAGCATGGGTTTCGGTTTTTCCCCGGATTTTATCAACACCTTGATGATACGATGCGCCAGATTCCTACGCCAGATGGCAAAACCGTCATTGATAATTTGGTGCAGGTGGATAGGGTTTTGATTACTCGTTTTGGCGAGCATCCCATCAAAACCATTGTCAATTTTCCGAAAAATTTGCGAGATATTATCACGCTCGTACATTCTGCTTTTACAGCTGATATTGGATTTACAAAAGAAGATATTAAGCAAATCGAAAATATCTTACATCAGTTATTAACCAGTTCTTATACGCGCCGTATCGAAGAATATGAGCCGATTAGTTGGGTGCAATTCAGTAAAGCAGACCAAATGAGCGAAGCATACCGCAAATATTTTGCCGAAGTAACGCATACGCTGGTCGCTGCACAAGCCGATAAAATTAGTGCCAAAACCGCAGGCAATATTCTGTTACAACTGTTGTTGCTGATGGCAAATCCTTCGGCGCAGGCTGACCGAGTTCTGAATCAACCTACCAATCAGGCATGGTTATTTATTTGGCGAGATTTTCTGGAATCAAAAGGCGTAAAGTATTTTCATCATCACCAAGTTACTGATTTTCAGTTTGTTAATGGAGAAATTACGGGTGTGGAAGTCAATGATTTGGGTGAAAAACGAATCGTTACGGGCGATTATTATATTTCTGCCATGCCTGTTGAGCGATTAGCCCAAGTGGTTACGGAGGAGATGAAAAAATACGAATCCCGTTTGGCAACACTCTCAGAATTAGCTAATTATACCGATTGGATGACAGGAATCCAATATTACTTGAATCAAACGGCAAATTTGGTGCATGGTCATGTGATTCATATTGATGCGCCTTGGGCTTTGACCTCGATTTCACAAATTCAGTTTTGGGAAAATTATCACGTCCAGGAACGTGGCAAGGGAAATATTCGGGAAATTTTGTCGGTTGATGTGTCTAATTGGGACACAAAAGGCATTTTATTTGATAAAACTGCCAAAGAATGCACCAAAGACGAAATTCGGCAAGAAGTTTGGGCGCAAATCAAACAAAGTGTTAATGTGGACGGCAAAACTGTCCTGCATGATGATATGATTGAAGCGTGGTATTTGGATAGAGATATTGAACAAAATGAGCAAGGGGAATTTGTAAATGCCGAACCTTTGTTGGTTAATGTGGCAGGAACTTGGAATATTCGCCCGGAGGCTTACACACAAATCTCAAATTTCTTTCTTTCAGGCGATTACGTCCGCACGCATACCGATTTAGCCACGATGGAGGGCGCAAATGAAGCCGCCAAACGAGCCGTTAATGCGATTTTGCAACAAGAAGGCGCAAACAAAAAGACATATTGTTCGATTCATAATTTGCATGAACCTAATTTTTTGTTGCCTTATCGTTGGTATGACAATTACAGATATAAAAAGGGCTTGGCTTGGAGTCCCAAAGTCCCGAAATGGGTCGAGATTGCCAGTTGGATGGTGGGAACATTTAATATATTAGGTACAATTTTTAAAAAATGGAGGGTCTAAAATTATGGATTGGTTCAATTTAGTAGATTATACGATTTCAGAGCATATTATTTTTGCTTCGGGATGCTTACTGTGGTTTGTAGTTTATGGAATTACCATCAAAAATATTTATCAGCATCAGTTTTGTGAAATTCCACCCATTACTGTCGGAGCAAATATTACGTGGGAATTTCTCAAGGGATTTATTTTCTTGACTGATATGGGTAAGTTTTATCAGATTGCGTATGCAGGCTGGTTTTTCTTGGATTTATACATTACATACGGCGCATTTCGTTATGGTTATAAATTAGTTGCCGAGCCGATTCGACCATTTTTCAGGCTGATTATGGTTTTTAACGTAATATCTTGGTTCGTGGCGCAATATTTTTTCATGAAAATGGGATATGACGATGTGGTTGGTGCTTTTTCTGCATTTATTATCAACATCGTGATTTCGGCGATGTATGTTTCGATTATCCTGACGACAAAATATGTTGCGTATTTTTCTAAAAC
>CAZNYR010000009.1:0-6497 GCA_964577275.1 uncultured Cytophagales bacterium
TCGCGGAAGAGACCGGCGCCGACGCGGTGGCCCATGGCGCCACCGGCAAAGGCAACGACCAGGTGCGGTTCGAGCTATCGGCCTATGCGCTGAACCCCGATATCAAGGTGATCGCGCCCTGGCGCGAATGGGATCTGACCAGCCGGACGCGGCTGATCGACTTTGCCGAAAAGCACCAGATCCCGATCGCCCGGGACAAGCGCGGCGAGGCGCCGTTTTCGGTCGACGCGAACCTGCTGCACACCTCGTCCGAGGGCAAGGTGCTGGAAGATCCCGCGCAGGACGCGCCCGATTATGTTTATCAGCGCACCGCCAACCCCGAGGATGCGCCTGATACGCCGGACTATGTCGAGATCACGTTCGAGCGCGGCGATGCGGTGGCGATCGACGGGCAGGCGATGTCGCCCGCCACATTTTTGCTGACCTCTAATTTTCCAGAATCTTTCATTTTGGATATTCCGCGCGATATTGTTTCGGGCGATTTTTATTGGTTTGATGATTTGAAAATCGACACCCAACACTATTTTATCATCGCCGCCGTGGACTGTACGGGACATGGAGTTCCCGGTGGTTTTATGTCGATTTTGGGACGTAACCTCTTGACTTCCATTGTTTCGGAAGAACATCAGATTCGCCCCAAATATATTTTGGAAACGCTCAATCAACGTATCAAAAAAATCTTACATCAAGACACGCACACCACCAATAATCGGGACGGAATGGACGTGGCGTTGTGCGTTTTCCACAAAAATACCAAAACGATGCTGTTTGCGGGGGCGCATCGACCGCTTTATATTTTGCGGAATCAGGAAGTTTTTATAATTAAAGGAAATAATTTTTCGATGGGCGGCAGCACGCCTAATTTCAAGAAACAGCGCAATATTTCGATTGATGAACACCAAATCCAAGTTCAGGAAGATGATTTGTATTATATTTTTTCCGATGGTTTCAAAGACCAATTCAATGAAGTTACTAATAAAATGTTTTCGAGTAAAAAATTTCGTGAAACCTTACTTCATGTCAAGGATGAACCGCTCAAAATTCAAAAAAACCTGCTCGAAGGCGAATTAATCGACTGGAAAGGCGATGGCAAACAAACCGATGATATCCTGATTATCGGCATGAAAGCCACCCAAAATTGCTTGGAATACACCGATTATGAGGCATTATAAAAATCCAAAATACCCCTGAAACTTGACATTTTCAGGAGCATTAAACTCTTGAAAATCAATTACTTTATAGATAAAACCACGGGACCCTCCGCATTCACTGGCGATACATAAATATCATATCCAATCGAAGTACGTTCCAGAACCCCTGTCATGGCGTGTGCTACTTTTTGAGCCGTATTTTCCGAATCACTAAGGGCAAAAATCGAAGGACCAGACCCCGAAATACTGCATCCTAACGCCCCCGCATCCAGTGCAGAAATTTTTATATCATCAAAATAAGGGATTAATAATGACCGAATTGGCTCAATAATTACATCCTCCAACGAACGCTGAATCAGTCCATAATCTTGGGTCAGAAGTCCAGCGACCAAGCCGCCCACATTGCCCCATTGCGTAACCGCATCTTTGAGCAAAATACTGGTTCTCAATATATTACGAGAATCTTTGGTTTTGATTTCGATTTGTGGATGAAGGACAGTCGCCATCAATTTTTTGGGGGGCTGAATCGACAAAACATCCAGCGGCGAATAGCTCCGAATCAGGACAAATCCGCCCATCAGTGCAGGCGCAACATTATCCGCATGAGCCGCTCCGCAAGCCAGCCGTTCGCCTTCCATCGCAAAAGGCAATAATTCCAGCCGACTTAATGGCTTGTCCATCAGCTCGTTAATCGCAACGAGAGCCGCCGCCGCACTCGCCGCACTCGAACCCAAGCCACTTCCTAAGGGCATTTTTTTATGCAAAACCATGTCGATTCCTTGTGTTTCTTTTCCGATGTGCTTCAAAAAATCGACAATCACGACTCCCGCCGTATTTTTGAGCGGATTTCGAGGTAATTTTCCATCATCGCCCGTAATTTCCGAAATGGTTACTTTTCCTGAACCATTTTTTCGTAAAATCACCTCATCGCCCGGCTCATGGAGCGCAAATCCCAGTACATCAAAACCACACGCCACATTCGCCACCGTTGCGGGCGCAAAAACCCTTACTTCTTGTGCCATAATTTAAAAAATTATTTTTGAATATAATAGTTTGATTATCAAATAATTAGGTACTACGAAACGCATAATATATGTTGCTATTTATTTATGAGTTGAATTTTTATGAACAAAAGTTACGACTTGATTTTTTTCTAAACAACTAAAAATGCCAAACGGCTGATTTTGCCGAAAAAATAACATTTTATCGAAAGCTCATCGAAATCATAATCCGAAATTTGCAACGCTACCCAAAAACGTTTATTATTGTGAAAAGGAAAATTATCGGGCATCGTTATCGTCTATCATGGAACAGGAACTTAATCAATATTGGGAAAAATTCGTGAACTATTGGAATCAGTTTGTACATCTGATTCAACAATTTATTGAGTACGGACAAAAAGACGAAACCGCTTGGGTAGTGGTGTTTGTGATTGTTCCTTTGCTACTTTTTCTATTAACATTGTTACTTATTCTGTCCGTCAGAGATAGATACGTAAACGGCAACAGAGGTCGGAAAGTAACGCCTTACGACCCTGTTCGGGTTCAGAAATACAACGAAAATCTGGCTGAAATCGTGGGCGAAGGCAATGTCATGGTTGAGATGCTCGAAAATGAAATCCGAGAAAATCAGAATTTGGTTACTTCCCTGCGTGAGGAAGTCGATGCGCTCCGAGAAGAACGAAAAACCCTCCGAGAAGAAATCCGATTAATGGAAGAATCGCCCACCGAATTAGCCGATTCCTTGAAACGAGATAACGAACAAAAACTCCTCAAAGCCCACAAAAAAGGAAATTATAAAGCCTTGAAAATGATGTTCTTGGGATTATTTTTGGGCTTTCTCATGATGTGCGTAGGCAGCGGAATTTGGATGTATCAAAAGCACCCCGATACGCTCAAAGCCCAGTTTTCGGATTGGCAAACCTACGTAACGAGCCTCTGGCAAAAACAATAAAAACTTCTGGTGAAATCTTGGAAAAGTGGCTTTTTGAGCCAGTTTTCTGTGCTAAATTTGTTCATTATCAGGTTTTCCATAAAATATCCAAAACCCATGAACAGATTTAGCTTTTTCAAGATGCTATTTTGCATCTTAATTCTCTCATTTTCAGAACTTTCTGCACAAAATAACCAACTCCAATCGGGTCCGATGGTCGGCTACTCGGCGATGCGAGAAGTCATGCTTTGGGTGCAAACCACCGAATCGGCGGCGGTGCATTTTGAATATTGGGACAAAGAAAATCCCAAGAATCGGCAAAAATCCAAAATTTATCAAACCACTGAAAATGAAGCATTTACAGCAAGATTTTCAATCGCATTACTTGAACCCAACAAAACGTATGCGTATGAATTATTTATCAACAAAAAAAAGGTAATTCGTCCGTATCCGCTTGAATTTCAGACCCAAAAACTGTGGTTATGGCGCACTGACCCGCCTACGGTTCGGTTTGCATTTGGCAGTTGTGCCTACATTAACGATGCGCCTTACGACCGCCCCAACAAACCGTATGGCTCTGAATATGAGATTTTTAAGGCAATTTATGACAAAAAACCGCAATTTATGCTTTGGGGTGGCGACAATACGTACCTTCGGGAAGTCGATTTTGACTCGCGAAGTGGCATTTTGTATCGCTACACGCACACCCGTTCTACGCCCGAACTGCAACCGCTTTTAGGCTCCATTCATCAGTATGCCATTTGGGATGACCATGATTTTGGTCCGAATGATTCGGACCGTAGTTATCCGATGAAACACTACACTTCGGAAGCCTTCAAATTGTTTTGGGCAAACCCAACTTATGGTATTCAATCCAATGATTATCAAGGAGTTACAGGTAAATTTTATTGGGGCGATATTGAATTTTTTATGATGGATAATCGCTTTTTTCGTTCGCCAAACAAACGCACGACAGGCAAACGGCAAATTTTGGGAGATGAACAAATCGAATGGTTAATTGATAATTTGAAAAATAGTTTTGCGCCTTTCAAATTTGTCGTCATTGGCGGGCAATTTTTAAGTCCCGAAGCTGCTTTTGAAAATCATGCAGGTTATGCCCAAGAACGCCAAAATATCATCGCCAAAATTCGGGCGGAAAATATTGCGGGCGTAATTTTTCTTTCGGGCGATAGACACCACACCGAACTGACCAAATTACAGGAAAATAATAAAGTATATCCCTTGTATGATTTGACTTGTTCATCACTTACGGCGGGGACGCATTCGGTCAAAGACCACAAAAATACGTTAATTGTTCCCGAAACTTTGGTCGATGAACATAATTTCGCCGTGATGGAAGTTACGGGAAAATACAAAGAACGAGTCTTAAAAATGAGCATTTTCGATAAAAATGGCAACGAAAAATGGTCAAAATCATTTTTGCAAAACGAACTGAAAAACGAATAAAAATTAATCCATCAGACCTGCCGAGTTTTCAAAACTTGACAGGTTTATTTTTTGTCTTGATTCATTGCCCACCAAAAGTTATAAACAAGAACTTTCATAAATTCGTAAACCAAAGGACAAATACAAACCATTTAGAACGGTATTATTTATTTTCCTGTTTTAATAATAAGAGCCAATCCAAATTATACATCATCAAAATCATGAATCGAATACATTACTTGTTGTTGAGCTTACTTTTCGGGGTTTTAACAAGCATCACTTCATTATATGCCCAAACTGACGGCAAAATTCCTTTCCAAGGCAAATTAGACGATGCGGACGGCAAGCCCGTTACGGGACAGATTAAAATGGATTTTTCGCTGACGCACGAAAATACAAACTGGACAGAAAGCCATACTTTGAGCATCAAAGACGGTTTATTTTTCGTAGTCTTGGGCAATAATACGCCCATTCCTGCCCAATTATTTACCGTTCCGAACCTCAAAGTAGCCATCGCCGTGGATGGCGAACCGCCTGTCGATGTTCCTCTGATTCCTACGCCACAATCTCGGTACGCTCTCGGAGTGGCAAAAGGCATTTTAACGCCCTCCCATTTTATGAGTGCGGAATCCAATAAAGTTTTATCGACCAATTCGGATGGGGAAGTTTATTGGGCAAATACTCCTGCCAACGCCACCCAAACTACTTTCGGGGGCGATGTTAATGTGGCGGGAAATACGACTTTGGGAAATCATAATTCTTCCGTAACCAATATTCAAGGCGCATTACAATTAAATGATTTTCAGACAGTTACGGGCGGAGAGCAAAATGGAATGATTCGATTCAATACACAAGAAAATACGGCACAAATTTATCAAAACGGAAATTGGTACGATGTAGCGTTAAGCGGAACGGATTTTACGACCATCGGCAAAAATAATACCAGTGAAACTACAATTTTAGGTACATTACAACTTTCTGATTATCAAGGAAATAATCCCAAAAATGGCATGATTCGTTTCCAAAATAATCGCATCGAACTTTATAAAAATGATGCGTGGAGTACCGTAAGCCGTGTTGCAGGCGGTGGCTTAACAGAAGAAACATTATTGGGACAAAATTTCATACGTCTGGGGGGGACTTTGTTGCGTGATACCGAAATCGCCACTCGCTCCAATGCCCGATTTGCTATTACGGGCGCAGGCGGTTTTTTTGTCGAAGGAAATAGCTATTTGGGATTTGACACCGCCGCCACTACGCTTACACGAATCGGTGGTGGCTTGGTATTGGGGAATTACAACAATGCCGCCGCCACCGATGGAACTTTGCGCTACTCGACCGCTACGCAAGCTCCCGAAGTTTTTATTACGGGAAATTGGTACAGCCTAATAAACCAAGGCACAACGCTTACCGCCACAAACGGACTGACAAGCAACGGAAACCAACTCATGTTGGGTGGGGCGCTGACGCAAAGTTTTACGACAATTTCCATGTCTGGCGGGCAACAAATTGATTATCAAGGAAATGGAATAATTAAACACGGAAATAATATTGCGCTTACGTTTTTGGGAAACGCCACTTTTCATGGAAATACGCAATTTACAAGTATTGCAGACGTTCAGCAAGGTATCAAGATTGGCACGGATGGCGTAACTGAAATTTTGATGCAGTACAGTCCTACATCTGATTTATTGCAATTTCTGTCTGCCGATGGCGCATGGCATGATTTGGCAACGGCAGACATGATTCCTGTTTCAACGGCAAATATTGGAGCTATTCAAGCAAATATTGACGCTAATTCCACAAACATCGCTCAAAATCAAATTGACATTTCAAATAATTCGGGAAATATTGCGAATTTGAGTTCGGCAATCGCCACGAATGACGGGCAAATTGCGGTTAATTCAAATAATATCGCTCAAAATCAAATTGACATTTCAAATAATTCTGGAAATATTGCGAATTTGA
>CAZNYR010000009.1:6597-38218 GCA_964577275.1 uncultured Cytophagales bacterium
GACATTTCAAATAATTCTGGAAATATTGCGAATTTGAGTTCGGCAATCGCCACGAATGACGGGCAAATTGCGGTTAATTCAAATAATATTGCCGACTTGCAAGATGGATACGATTTTGCGGGAGATATTACCGCCCCAATGATTACGGCTTATGTTATAACAGCCGATAATATTGATGCGATGGATATTCATACGGGATATTTATTTACTGATGGAATCGAACTTGGTTATGACGGAAAGCAGTTTATAACCATCAAGGGCGGGGTGTTTTTTGACCCATCAATCGCTGTAAATCAAACTCTTGGTGCGGAAGGAATGTTAGGCACGGATGGCGCAGGTAATTTGATTTTCCATGATGGTGCTTCGTGGATGACCGTATCGGTAACGAGCGGTACGATTGAGGATGGCGGTTTCCTCAATTTGGAAGCGGACGGTAGTCTGATAGTTAATCAAAATGCCACAATTTACGGAAGCACCGATACCTATTTTCTGACGGTTTATGAAAATGCCACGGTTTTCGGAAGTACCGATACCTATTTTCTGACGGTAGCTCAAAATGCTGAATTTCAGGGTGATACCAAATTGGGCGATGACAATATGGATTTGACTTTTATTACGGGAGCATTGCAATTCGCTTCGAGCGGTACTTTGCCTGCTCTCGAAAATGGGCGTTTGAGTTTGGATTCGGATGGAAATTTGATGTTTGCCACCGCAAATGTTTGGGTGCCTCTCGTTAATAATAGCATGGGCGATATTCGACAAGGCGGAAACGCTTTTGGTTCGGCTGTAATTTTGGGAGCTACGGATGCTCATAATCTGGTGTTTCAGGCAGGTAATGCTTTTATGACCTTCACACAAGATGGACGACTTGAGTTGGAAAAAGGAATGAATAATACATTAATCGGAAAAAATGTAGGCGGAAACGGTAATTATAATACTTTTTTGGGCAAAAATGCAGGACAATCAAATTCGGCAGGTGGCGATTGGAACACATTTATAGGAAGCAATGCGGGGGAAGGCAACACAGGCGGATACATGAATACATTTATTGGTCAGGGGGCAGGAGTTTATAGTAATAATGGATTTTTTAATACGTTCGTAGGACTTGGGGCAGGTGCATTCAATGCGGATGGCGCAGAAAATGTGTACGTAGGTCTGGAAGCAGGGCGAGATAATGTAGGGAATGGAAATATTTTTCTCGGAAACCGAGCGGGACGTAACTTAACGACCCAAAATAATGCCTTAGTTATTGATAATTCTGACACCTTTAAACCACTGATTTACGGTGATTTTGCTGCGGATTTTGTCTCCATCAACGGAAATTTGGCGATTGGATTTAGTACCGCCACGCCACCACTTGGCGATGGAATGTTAGCCTTCAATACAGGATATTTTTATGGTTATGCTAACGGAAAATGGAATCAATTTGCGACCGTCAGGGGTGGGGCTGGTAGCGAAGTAATTTTGCAAGGCGGAAATACTTTTGGTACGGTCATCGAAATTGGTACAAATGATTTCCATGATGTTCACCTAAAAATTAATAATACCCCCGTGATGCGTTTTATTACTGTCGGCATGACAGCCGGAGGAACACCGCACGTGGTCGGTGGGTTTGCTGGAAATATAGCAGAAATAAATCTAGTTAATCAAGGTTCATTCATTGGCGGTGGTGGCGAAGCGGGTAAAATTAACCGAACTACGGGAGATTTTGGCGTAGTCGTAGGAGGTAAAGGTAATCGTGCTGGTTCATATAGTTTTGTCGGAGGCGGAGAAAATAATGCAGCACTGCAAAGTTATGGATTTATTGGCGGCGGTTTGGATAACACAATCTCATCCAATAATTATCAGGTCATTGTAGGTGGACAAAATAACCGCATTGACGCTGGTGCTTCCTTCAACAACTTTATCGGGGGCGGAGATGGCAATCTCATACAAAATGGAGCGCAACGAAGCGTTATTGTTGGTGGACAAGCCAATGTGGTCGCAGGCACTCATAGTTTTGCGGCTGGTTATCAAGCCAATATAGGCATCGGGCATCATGGCTCGTTTGTGTGGTCGGATAATCTGGGCAATTTAGCCACAACCGCCCCACAGCAGTTTTTGGCACGGGCTTCGGGTGGATTTCAATTTTATACTGAACCTACGAATAATTTGGCAAAGGGTGTATTTATTTCGGCTAATAGCGGAAATTTGGGAGTTGGCGTAAGACATCCCGTTACAAAGTTACATATCAAATCAAATATTCCCTCCACAACTACAGGTATAGGCAGTGCCTTATCTCACGAACATTTAGCCTTATTTGAAAATACCAATACAGGAAATGCACACGGTATTGCCATTAAATTGAATAATTCAATGCCAACTGATGAAAATCATTATCTCACATTTTACAAAGACAATTCGATTGCCGGAGCGATTGAAGGATTGGGTGGCAATGTGGTATTAGTTAGTGGCAGTGCAGATTATGCCGAATGGCTCTTCAAACAAAATCTCGAAGAGAACTTTGAAAAAGGCGAAATCGTAGGGCTTCGGGACGGAAAAATCACGAAAAATCTGGAAAATGCCTCACAAATTAAGGTCATTTCGACTGCCCCGATTGTGTTGGGAAATGCCAAATTCGGGCAAGAAAACCAAATGGAAAAAGTCGCTTTCTTAGGTCAAGTTCCCGTCAAAATCTGGGGCAAAGTCCGAGCAGGCGATTTGATTATTCCGTCAGGCAAAAATGACGGCACAGGTATTGCCGTTTCCGAATCCGAAATTACCGCCCAACAATATCCGCAAATCGTGGGGACGGCGTGGGAATCTTCCGAAAATGAAGGCTTGAAAACCGTAAACGTATCCGTAGGACAAAATACGCCCGAAGTAAAAATTTCGGAATTGATGCAACAGACTGAAAATCAGGCTTCTGAAATCCATAATTTGAAAACTGAAAACCAAAAATTAAAAACAGATTTCGGGCAAATGCAACAAAAACTTGAAGCGCAACAAGCCCAAATCGACCAACTTTTAAAATTATTGACAAATTCGCAAAAGCCTGAAAATCAGAGTTTTTCGGATGATAAATAAATTCTGTTGGCACATCCTGTCAGGTTTTCAAGACCTGACAGGTTTTTTCTTGAGGGCGTTAAAAATCTTTAAATCGCTGTTTGTCTGGCAAAATCTTGTTTACTTTGAGGTTCAAAAATACGTTGAATCCTATGATTTGGTATCAAGAACCGGGCATCACGGAGTTTTTAATGGGCGTAATTTTTTTCGGATTGTATTTGCTGTATCTGATGCGGATGCGAACTATCGCCATGACCCTGAATCTCAATTTGTTACGAATTGGTTTCAAAATGGGACTCCGAACCGTCTATTTTTCCTTGATGATTATTGCCTTGGCGGGGCCTTCGTGTGGCACGACCAAAAAAGAACTCAAAGCCGTAGGGCGTGATATTTATATTGCGGTGGACGTATCGCTTTCGATGAATGCCCAAGACATACAACCCTCTCGTATTGAGAAAGTGAAACACGAACTCAAGACACTTTTGGGCGAATTTGTTTCGGATAAAGCGGGGATTTTTATTTTTACCTCCGAAGCCGCCGTGCAGTGTCCGCTGACTTATGACAAAAATATGCTTCAAGTCGTTATTAATAGCTTAAATACTTCGATTTTCCCCGCTTCGGTACAAGGCACGGATTTGAATGCGCCTTTGCAATTAATTTATGAAAAATATCAAGCCACCAAAGAAATCAATCGCAAACAATCCAAAGTCATTGTGCTGATTAGTGATGGCGAAATGCCTGACGAGAATCAAAGCCAAATGGTAAGCAATTTATATGCGCTGGCTTCCAAACTCAAATCGGAAAATCTGAAAGTTTTTGCCGTGGCGGTTGGCTCGAAAGAAGGCGGAAAAATTCCGTACCGAAATGCGTTTAAATTGGACGAAAACGGTAACGAAGTCATCACGAAACCCGATACGCGCTTGCTCAAAGAACTGGCAGAACGAACCGATGGCAAGTTTTTTGAAATGACCGATACCCGAAACGATATGCTCAAACTGATGAAAGAAATCGAGCGCATCAAAGGCGAGGTTTTGGACAGCCGAATGATTGATGTTTCGGCAAATAAATTTTTTTATATCTTATTGATTGCCTTTGGGTTAGCTTTGGGAGATGCCTTGATTAAAGTCAAAACCGTAGATATTTAGAATATGAAAACAAAAGCCATTAATTTACAAAGGCAACGAAATATGCTCCCTTACGCCATCGGCGGTCTGGTCGTGATTTTGGGGATGGTGGGCTATTTACTCGCTGGAATGCCTACGCTGGACGATTTTGGGCGATGGAAAAACTCGATACTGACGGGCATCAAAAATACGATTGCCTTGCCCCAAAAAATAGCGGCGTATAACGACCAACGCCTCGAAGCCGAAACACATTATAATACCCAATTTTATCAAAAATCATTGGCTTCATCTTCTTTTATTTATGATTCCTTACGTACTGATAATCAAAGACTTCACTTAGATTTGGCGCAAATTCATGACCGTCTGGAAAATCATCATAACGCCTTTTATTTTTATGAAAAAACTATCCAAAATTCGGAGGATAATTATTTTCGGTCGGTGGCATATCAGCAATGCGGAAATTTGATTTTTCGGGCAATTTTTCCTTCAATTTTGAATCTCAACCCAAAAAGTTTGGAAGATAAACCTCTTCGGGAAGTGGCTCTAAATTGGCTTGAAAATGCCAAATACGGACAGAAAAATGCCCAACTTTTTGCTCGTGAACGTAAATTATTACAAACGGCATTCGAGAAAGACAAAAAATTCTCCTGCCATGGGTTTGACCGTACTCGATTTATAAAAATGCTTGCTGTGCCTGCTATGCTCGAAGCCTCCCACGAAATGCGTAATAATCAGTCAAATAATACCGAAATCTTACATGAATTTTGTCAGGTACATACAGATAATATTTCAGCATTAACTGAACGCCAGCTTATCGAACGAGGACTCGCCAAAGCCGACATGATGTTATTAAATGAAAATTTTACACGTTTGGATAAATCCGAATTGGAGGCGCAAGCCCAAGGCGAAATCTTGGCATTTTTGAAGTCTGGGAATCCGAATATTTCCCGTGCTTTGGCAGAGAAATTTTTGCAATTAATTCGGACAAATTCACGGAAAAAAGCCCAAGCCGTAGAAAATTCGATGAACCCCGAAACTGCGCGCTATTTGGTTGATTTTTATGATGTAATTATGGAGTTTTATAAACGAGCCTTGAAGATTTTTCCGCAAAATGACGAGGCAAGAATTAATTATGAAATACTCAAAAAATTGAAGCGTGAGGCTGAAAAAAAAGCGCAACAATTACAAGAAAATCAACCCGAAAAATCTGAAGAAGAAAAGCAAAAAGAACAACAAGAAAATCAGGAAAATAATCAGCAGCAGCAAAGCCAAAATCAATCGGAACAACAAGAAAATCAATCCGAAAACCAACAAAATCAAGACCAGAACAAAGCCCAAAATTCGCCCACTCAAAAGCAAAATCAAGGCAAAAAAAATCAGCAATCTGACGGCGGAGAAAGTACGCAAGATGATGCCAAAGATGCCCAAAATTCAGAAGGAAAAGGCACACAGCCTGATGGTTCTGAAAGTCAAAATCAGCAAGGACAAGCAGGCGAATCGCAGGATGGGGACAAAGGCACAAAAGAAATGAAGGACGTAACCGAACTGCGCTCCAAAAATAAAAATTACGAAAAAGGCGACATCAGTCGGGCGCAACAATCGCTCAAAGCACTCGAAGAGCGTGAGGTGCAATATTTGCAACAAATGCAACGCCGCCCCCACAAAACACAACCCAAACGCAAAAAAGCAGACTGGTAGTTTGAAATTCAAGGTTTATTCAAAACCATTTCACAAAAAAATCCTTCTTAATTCAATTTAAGAAGGATTTTTTTGGTGTTATTCAGGTCAAAATTTATAATTTGATTCCCATAAATGACATAAAAGCCAATCCCATTAAACCTGTAATAATCATGGTGATACCTAAGCCTCTCAAAGGGGCAGGGACGTTAGAGTATTTTAGTCGCTCACGGATAGCTGCAATCGCAACAATCGCCAAATACCATCCGATTCCCGAACTAAAGGCAAATACGCCCGACTCGACGAAAGTGTATTCTCGTTGAATCATAAACAATGAAGACCCCAAGATAGCGCAGTTTACGGCAATCAGAGGGAGGAAAATACCCAAAGAGCCATACAAAGCGGGGGAGAATTTTTCTACGACCATTTCGACTAATTGCACGGTTGAGGCAATGACGGCAATGAACATAATGAGCTGCAAAAATGCTAAATCCACAGTAGCAAATTCGTTGCTAATCCATTTTAAAGCACCTTCTTTGAGGATAAATTCTTGAATAACCCAGTTGAGTGGCACAGTAATAGAAAGCACAAAAATAACGGCTAATCCTAATCCATTTGCTGTCGAAACTTTTTTGGATACTGCCAAATACGAACACATCCCCAAGAAATACGAAAAAATCATATTTTCGATGAAAATGGATTTTATACCTAAGTTAAATAATTCCATAATTTGTCAAATTTGCTGATTTACAATTAGTTATGTTCGGTATATCCGCTAACGTAGCGTTGAATCCAGATAATAATTCCAAGGATAAAGAATGCGCCGACAGATGCGGTCATCAAACCATTTGTCGGGAAATTAGCCCAGCCGATAGCTTCAAATACCTTGAAATCGAAAATCGAACCAAATCCCCAGAGTTCGCGTACAAAAGCGACCGCCAAAATAATCCAAGCATATCCCATACCGCTTCCGAGTCCATCCAAGACCGAATCCCAAGGTTTGTTGCCCATGGCGAATGCTTCGAGCCGTCCCATCACGATACAGTTGGTGATAATCAAGCCCACAAATACGGATAACAATTTGGAAACATCATAAAAATAGGCTTTCAGAATTTGGTCTACTAAGATGACCAAAGAGGCAATGACCGCCAACTGCACAATGATTCGGATTCGTGAGGGGATTAAATTACGAATCAGCGAAATAATCAGGTTAGAAAAAATAATCACACTTACGACTGCAATCGACATGACGAGTGTGGGTTCTAACTTTGTGGTAACCGCCAGTGCGGAACAGATACCCAAAACCTGAATGGTAATCGGGTTATCGTCATTGAGTGGGTCGGTTACGAATCTCCGCCGCCGCTTGGATAAAAGTGGCTCGGCAGGAGCTTTTTTGACTTCTTCTAATAATGTTTCTGCCATAATGATTTCTGTCTTTAATGGTTTTTATTCTTGTGCTACGCTGTCTGCGCTTTCAGTTTGTAAACTATCCTCGCTTACTGCCCGTGTAGAATCATTTGCCATCATCATCGAATCGGGTTCTATGGTTGTGGCGGGTTCTTGTACGGCTTGCGTGGGTTTGGAAGTTTTATCAAAAAAAGGCTTATAATATTCCAAATATTTTTTGAGCATATCATTTACGCCATTCGCCGTCATGGTCGCTCCAGACATTCCATCTACCTCATAATCAGTAGGTTGATTGCCTTTTTCGGCTTTCAACATCGTAACGGACTCGACAATTTTTTCGCCGTTATCATCCTTAAATACTTTTTTGCCTTTGTAACGTTCCTGAATTTCGGCATCCGTAATTCGTGCGCCCAATCCGGGCGTTTCGCCTTTATGGTCAAAGACAACGCCTTGTATGATTTCAAAATCCTTGCTCAAGGCAAGATACCCCCAAATATTATCCCAAAGTCCATTGCCAAAAACAGGCAAGATGTAGGCTTCGGTTTCATTTTCATTGGTTTCGGAAACATACCGAAAAACGGGATATTTGCGCTCGGCGGCGAGTTTTTTAAATTCCTTTTTAATATCCACATTTTCGGCAATGACATCACCTTCTACCTTATCGCCGTTGGCATCCACGACAAACGACCGAATCCGCTTGGCATAAATTCCTTCCACGTCATCCACGCCCTTTTCGACACGAGTAACGGCATTCAGAATTTGCGATTTGGTATCCAATTCTTTTGCTTTCTGTTGCGGTTCTTTCAAGAATACCGCTGCCATAGACAGTAAACCACCTAAAATAATGGTCGTAACTGCGGCAAACCCAATAATATATCCGTTAGACTGTTGCACGATTTAACCTCCTATTTTTATTTGCCTGAATGATGTAATAGTCAATAAGTGGCGCAAAAACATTCATCAAAAGAATAGCCAACATGATGCCTTCTGGATAGGCGGGGTTTGCTACTCGAATAATGACGGTCAGAACTCCTATAAAAAATCCATACACCCACTTGCCGAGTGCGGTATGTGCTGCCGAAACAGGGTCAGTTGCCATGAATACTGCGCCAAATGCTAATCCGCCCACGACCAAATGATAATACGCAGGCATTTCCATAAATGGATTGATACTAAACGCATTGAAAATCAAGCCCATGACATAAGCACCGCCAAATACACTCACAATAATTTGCCAACTGGCAACGCCCGTAGCTATCAAAATTGCAGCCCCAAGCAACGCCATGAGTGTCGAAGTTTCGCCAATCGAACCGGGAATCATGCCCAGTGCCATATTAAGCCAATCATACATTCCCGCGTTCCATTGCGAAGCCTGTGTCAGGGCAGATTCGACCGAGCCTTCGGCAGTTTGGGCAGCTACCGCCAAAGCCGTTGCACCTGAATACCCATCGACTAATCCTTCTGCGCCTTTCTGGATAATTTCGCCATCGACATTTGCCGTCCAGATTTCTCCCGAAATTTGCGAAGGATACGCAAAATATAAAAATGCCCGTGCGGTCAAAGCCACATTCAGGACATTCATGCCTGTTCCGCCAAAAACTTCTTTGGCAATAATCACGGCAAAAATTGTCGCTATCGCCACCTGCCACAACGGAATCGTAACAGGACACACCAAAGGAATGAGCATACCCGTTACCAAAAAACCCTCGTTAATGGGATGCTTTCGGACAATCGCAAACGCTACTTCGCATAAGCCACCAGCCGTATAAGACACCAACACAATCGGCAATACATACCGCAAGCCAAATAAAAAATCAGTAACTAAATCGGGAGTTTTTCCGAATGCCAAAGCGTGCTGATAGCCTGTATTCCAGATACCAAACAACAAGCAAGGAACCATCGCAATCACGACCGTTATCATCATCCGCTTCAGGTCAATCGCATCTCGAATTTGTGCGCCCTTGGTGGGTGTGGTGGTCGGAGGCGTAAACATGAACGTCTCCCCCGCCTCGAAAAGGTAATAAAACTTCTCCAGTTTTCCGCCCTTCTCGAACATCGGTTTTTGTTTTTCTAATATATCGTGTAAGAATTTCATAAATTTGAAATATTTTAAAACGCCATTGAAATCACTAATGTAAGGATTTAACCTGCTCGCATCAAATCCAGTCCTTCCCGAATAATTTGCTGAATCGGCTGTTTTGAAACCGCAATAAATTCGCATAACGCCAAATCCTCTTCCACCACTTCATAAATGCCAAGTGCTTCCATCTCGTCATAATCGTGTGCCATGATTGCTTTTACCAAGTGCATCGGCAAAATATCCATCGGAACAACCTGCTCGAATGCGCCTGTCATCACGAAGGCTCGCTCCTCGCCATTCAGGCTGGTATCCAATTTGTAGGCTTTCTTAGGATTCAGGAACGAAAGCAAGCCCAAAGCCCGATGAAAACTGAGTCGATTGGCAACGGGAGCTAACCACCCTTCGGTCAAGAAAAAACGAGGCTTATCACCCTCTGGCAAGACCGTAACTTGGTGGTCATAAAAACCTAAATAACCTTTACTTTCAATTTTTTCGCCCGTCAAAACATTCCCTGAAATATAACGAACATGGTCAGATACCAAATTGCCTTCCACAAATTTATCAATGCACGCACCAATATAGGTCTGATAGTATTGAGGTTCAGATACTTCCGAACCCACCACGGCAATCAATTTGCTGGCATCGTATTTTCCTTCCAAAAATAATTTACCGATTTGGATAACGCCATAAGGGTTCAGTGTCCAAACTGTTTCGCCTTTATTCAAAGGACTTACGTGATGGATTTGTACGCCCACATTGCCCGCAGGATGCTTGCCCGAAAATTTGGTTATTTCCACATTTTTTGGAGAAAATACCTTAGAAACCTCCGCATTCGCACTCACGCCCAAATGAATCGGGCAGCCCGCTACTTTTTTCAGGAGGTCGATGCCCACCTGAAATGCCTGCTCTCCTCCCTTGAAAATATAATTATAATCTGGGGCGAGGGGATGTGTATCGAATGTAGAAATAAAAATGCTCTTGGGTTGGATTGCTGGGTCTGCCACAATCCCAAAGGGACGCTGAATAATTTGAGGCCAAATGCCACTTTGGAGCAATACAGGCAAAATGTCCTCTTTTTTCAACCCTGAAAGTTCCGAAACCGTGTATTTATTGTACGGCTCGTACTCAATGACGGAATCTGCCAAAATAATGACTTCGAGCAGTTTGCGTTTTGCGCCTCGTTTGATTTCGACAATTTCGCCACTTACGGGAGAAACATACATCACCCCAGCCATTTTTTTATCATAAAAAAGGGGGGTACCCGCTTTGACCACATCTCCTTGCTGCACCAATAACTTCGGGCGATACATTCCGATAAAATCGGTTGGCTTTATCGCAAACGTCTTAGACAAGCCTAATTTCCCTGTCTTCGTTTCCGCTTTGCCCAACAAATTTATATCAAAACCTTTCTTTAGTTTGATAACGGACATATTATTTATGGATAAGTCTGAACTTCTTTTTTCTCTGCAAAAGTATAAAATATCTGCTTTAAAATGCAACCATCGCTTAACTAATATGTATAAGATTTACACGCAACAAAAAATCCTGTTTATTCTTAAATTTATCATAAATCTTTGCCGAATGGATGTATTCCGTTCCCGCCACGAAAAATCGAGATTTAAACCCACGAAACTTACCGAAAATACATTGTCTAACCAAATTGTTCTGAAAAAGATAAAAAAACGCCGTAGGCTGTGAGTACACAGCCCAATCAGCATTTAAGTAGTATTGAGTATTTAGTACAAAGTATCAAGATGATGTAATTATTTGAAAATCAATAAATTACATTCAAACCAAAATACAAACTAAATTTGCATCGGCACTTAGGATGAAAGCAAAATTTTCCATGCCTTCAGCACGGCATTTTCTGACCGATTATCCAAATAAAATTTGGCATGATGATGTGTCGTTTCAAAATCTTGTGTTGCCGTTTCAAAATGACTATTTTGCATCTGTTCAGGTGTCGGAATTTGGTGAATATTGGCTAATTGAGCCAAATTATTACCCGTCAAAATCGTACTATTTCGGATAGATTCTGGCAGTTGGTCAATCCCGATGCCTTTCGTCCGAAGAGGTTTTTCAATCTCAAACAAACTATCGCCATTGGCTCGGCAATACCAATTTCCGCCTGCTCGTGCCACCAAATCAATCCTAAATGGGTCTATTTTACCATATTCATCGAAAATATGGTCATGAAAATGACCCGCTACGATTTCACAAATAATCAAATTACCCGCCCCACCTTCCTTGCCGAGTTCGATAATATTTTTGACTTTACACTCAAAACTTACAGGCGACTCCTGCACACGCGGAGGCTTCACCTTTTCCGAAGGAATTTCGGTTAATCCCGCTTTGATAAACTCATTGATGCCTGCCTCATATTCGGTGCTGGACAAGGACATTTGTTCGACTATCGAATAATCTACCACATTCACAACCACTTCGCCTGTGGCTTTGGCATTCTCAAAAGTATGTTTGGTGGTGTTATCGCGCACTCGGCGGGCGGGCGAAAAAATCAAGGTCGGCGGATTAGCACTAAAGGCATTAAAAAAACTATACGGACTCAAATTTACACGTCCTTCGGCATCCACCGAACTGACAAAGGCAATCGGACGAGGCGCAATCGCCCCAAGCATCAAGCCGTGAAACTCGGCAACCGAAACCGCATCTGGATAAATAGTTTTCATAAAATTGTTGTTTTGCGTTAAGATTTTGAGTATATGACCTCAAATGTAAGGATTATCCTTCAAATACAATATTTTATAATTTTTGCGAACTAAACCTTAATTTACGATAAATTTCTATAAGTACCGATGCAAATTTAGTTTGTATTTTGGTTTGAATGTAATTTATTGATTTTCAAATAATTACATCATCTTGATACTTTGTACTAAATACTACTTAGCTCAAAAAATACGGTTGGCTCGCTGTTGCTTGCCTCTTCGCAGAGCCGCCCAAAATAAATTATCGTGATTCGGCGATTTCTGAAAAAAAATTGTAATTTCGCGCATTAAAAGGCAGATTTTCTTATCGCTCTGAATCTTTTTTGGTTCAGGGAGGAAAGTCCGAACAACACAGAGCATCGTACTTCCTAACGGGAAGGGGTTTTGCTTGTCATCCGATGACAGGCAAAATTACAGAAAGTGCCACAGAAAAAATACCGCCCTCGCAAGAGGGTAAGGGTGAAAAGGTGGGGTAAGAGCCTACCAGTAGCCTAAGTGATTGGGTTAGCTTGGTAAACCTTACGAGTTGAAAGACCAAATAGGTCGGCGTATGTAGAGTGGCTCGCTCGATGCCGATGGGTGGGTCGTTCGAGGTGATTGGCGACAAGCATCCCAGATAAATGATAAGACTTGGCTACACGGTCAAGAACAGAATTCGGCTTACGAATCTGCCTTTTTAATACCTTTTAGGGCTTCCCAAAATCAATACTTTGCCCTAAAAAACGTTAAATTTGAAGGACTTTATCCTTTCTCAGTGCCAACGTATCGGAAATCTATCCAAAGTTTTGTATTTTTATCCCGTCAAGACCTTGTTTCATATCAACATAATTCATCGAGGTTTTAATCCTTAAAGGACTAAATTATCCTGACAATTATTTGGAATAAGCCAAGAAACAAACTTGAACTTCATTCCTTCAAGTGATGGGTCAGGATACTATTGGTTTGTTTGTTTAATTTAGGCATAACTTAGTGATTATCAGATTATTAAATTGTCTAAATCGCTATTTTGGCTTGATATGATTCATTCATCAAAAACAATATACAATGAGCAAACAAAATAATCCGTCATAAACAAGCACCATGAAATATGAAAAATAAAGCGCAACATAATACATCATCAACCATCCCCAGTTTATCCGAAATTACCTTAACGGAATCAGGCAAAAACAAACGCAAACTTCGGATACCGCCCCTGTTGCGGATTGACCCTTTTGGTAATATTTTATTCGTAAAACGAGCCTTAATCGGTATTTTGGGAGCTGCTACCTTCGCCAAATTTAGGGTTATTAACAAACTAAGGCTCGAAGGAGAGGAACATATCAAAAAATTGCCTCAACAAAACGTCTTGTTTATTTCCAATCATCAAACCTATTATGCGGACGTAATGGCGATGTATCATGTCTTTTCCAGCATGAAATGGCAAATGACCAAGCCGCGCCTGCCGATTTATATGTTTGCTCCCCGCGTCAATTCGTATTACATCGCCGCCGAAGAAACCATGAAAAAAAGTGGCTTATATCCCAAAATTTTATCTTATACGGGCGCAATTACTGTCCGAAGGTCATGGCGAGAAAAAGGGCAATCGGTCGATAGAGCCGCCGATATACGTGCGCCAGAAAAAATCAAAAAAGCCTTAGAATATGGCTGGGTTGTTACATTTCCGCAAGGTACTACCACCCCCTATGCCCCCATCCGAAAAGGCGCAGCAGCGATTATAAAGTCTTACAACCCGATTGTCGTGCCAGTGGTTATTGATGGATTTGGAACAGCTTTTGACAAAAAAGGCTTGAAAAACAAACAGCGAGGCACCGAATTGGTTATCCGATTCAAAGAACCCGTCCGATTTGATGACCAATATTCTGTCCCTGAAATTCAACAAATTATCGGACAACTTATCGAACAATCACCCGAACACAAAAACGGAAGTACACAAAATATAATCCATTAAAAATATGATATTTCCGAAGATTATTTGTAGCACCACCACACAAATCTATCAAACTGATAATCAATAAAATAACTTCTCGGAAGGGTTCTAAAAGTCTTGAACTTTCGGATACTTTCCGAGAATAAAAGACCATAGATACAACAAAGTTCAATACCAAAATTCATCTCAAAATTGAGAGGCAAACCCCAAACCAAACCCATAGAAAATTGAATATTCTCAAGAAATTAGCTTCGGATACCGCCGTGTATGGTATCGGTAGTTTATTGGGCAGATTGCTTAATTTTTTGCTTTTTCCGTTTCATACTTACATTTTTGAAACGGATGGTTATGGCGTTGTTTCCATTTTTTATGCCAATGCAGCTTTGTTGAACGTAGTTTACACCTATGGCATGGAAACCGCATTCTTTCGATTTGCCACTGATAAAAAGTACAATGTTGATGAAGTATATAAACTTTCTTTGACTTCTATTTTGATAAGCAGTTTTTTGCTTTCGGGATTGCTCATTTTCTCTTCTTCATGGCTGACAAATTTTTTGAGTTTTCCGAATGCTCAGACCTATATTTTTTGGTTCGCAGGCATCTTAGCGATTGATGCAATCATGGCAATTCCTTTCGCCAAATTACGGCTCGAAGGCAAGGCAAAAAAGTTTGCTTTTACCAAATTGACCAATATTTTTCTCAATATTTTTCTCAATATTTTTTTCCTTTATCTCTGTCGAAAAATTGCCGAAGGAGCATTCTTAAATTCGTTTCAGAATCTGGCGCAAGATATTTATAATCCTGAACTGGGTGTGGGTTATGTATTTTTTAGTAATCTGATTGCCAACATTTTAACTGCCCCAATTTTGTGGAAAGAATGGAAACAATTTCGCCCAATATTTAGTATCCAAAAACTTAGACCAATGCTCATCTATGCCTATCCGATTTTGTTTACGGGCATCGCCGCTAACATCAACGAGGTGGCAGACCGTAACTTATTGGAGTGGCTTTTACCTGCTAATTTTTATAATGCCAAGACCTCAACCGATGCGGTCGGGATTTATTCTGGATGCTACAAATTAGCCATTTTTATTTCCCTCGCAGTGCAGGCTTTTAAGTATGCTGCCGAACCGTTTTTTTTCCAAAAAGCACGCGATAAAAAATCACCTGAACTCTTTGCCAAAGTGATGAAATACTTTGTTATTGTTTGTGTATTTATGTTTTTAGCAGTTAGCGTAAATCTTGATATATTACAATTTTTGTTACGCAAAGCAACTTATCGGGAAGGCTTGTTTATCGTTCCGTTTCTTTTGATGGCAAATGTATTTTTAGGCATTTATTATAATCTGGCAATCTGGTTCAAAATCACGGATAAAACTTACTTTGGGACGTTTATCGGCTTAATTGGTGCGGGAATTACCTTGATACTGAATGTTTTACTCATCCCAATTTGGGGTTATTTCGGAAGTGCTATCGCTACTTTGGCGTGCTATTTTTCGATGGCGGTTATTTCTTATATTTTTGGACAAAAACATTTTCCTGTACCTTATGACTTAAAATCTGCACTTTTTTATATCAGTTTAGCTTCTGGCTTTGTGGGGCTAAGTTTTTTCCAAAAATTTGAGTCACCATTCCTGAATTTTGCTTTTCATACCATTTTAATTGGACTATTTTTGGGAATTACTTTTCTCAAAGAACGAAAATATTTGAAGACTTCATCATAAAAATTATGCGTCAATTTTGGTTAAAAACTAACATTAGAAAAATCAAGTTAGGATTGCTCGTTATGCTGACATTTTTTTTGGTCTATCATTACCAATCAATACATTATGGCATTCAACAAGCCAAAGGACAAATTCGTATTTTGTGGGAAGCACGTCCCAAATCGGAGTTTCTAAATAATCCCAATTATCCAGACTCCTTAAAGCAAAAAATTCATCTTATTGCCGAAATCAAAAAATTTGCGATTGACTCCCTAAACATCAATCCATCAGGAAGTTATGAAAAAATATTTGACCAAAAAGGACTGCCAATTTTGTGGATTGTAACCGCCTGTCCACCGTATTCTTTGCGGGCGTATGAGTGGAAATTTCCGATAATAGGAACATTTTCTTATAAAGGTTTTTTTGAATATTCTGAAGCCAAAAAAGAAAAACAACACCTTGTAAATCAGGGATTTGATGCCAGAATTAGCGAAGTAAGTGCATGGTCTACCTTGGGATATTTGAATGACCCTATTTTGTCAGAAATGTTGCAAAGACCAGTCGGAAAGCTAACCAATTTGGTCATTCACGAACTCACGCACGGCACATTATATGTCAAAGACAATGTAACTTATAACGAAAATTTAGCAAATTTTGTAGGAGATATTGGCGCAATTCGATTTTTAAATTATAAATATGGTAAATATTCGGACGAATTACGAGCCTACGAAGCCTACAAAATGGATAATGATGCGTTCACAAATTTTGTCCTGAAGGCAGGCAAAAGTCTGGACAGTTTATATCAAAGTTTTGATTCAAAACTAAGTGATTTCCAGAAAGAGAGCCTCAAAAAGCATCATCTCCAAAAAATAATTCATTCGATAGATACCTGCCATTTTATCAACCCAAATTATTGCCGCTATTTTGATGATTTTGAGCTAAATAATACTTTTTTTGCAGGCTATGCACGCTACAATGAACGCCGAAATCAGTTTGAGGAAGAGTTCAAAAACAAGTTTAATTCAGATTTTCCAAAATATTTTGAGTATCTAAAAAATAAATATCCGAGTCTTTAAAGTATGATTTAAGAACACCATCAAAATTGCGTGATTTTAATGATGTTCCGTACCAAAATAAAGTTCCGTTTGTTTTGCCACCTAATTTCTATTCGCCCATCGAAGGTCGGCTTCGAGAAGCAACATCAACCAGTTCTTCATATTCTTTAGAATTTAGATTATAATGAAAATAGTGTATTGGATTAACTTTATTACCATCCTTGATAATTTCGTAATGCAAATGTGGCGCAACAGAAACGCCTGTACTCCCAACTTTTCCGATGACTTGTCCTCGTTTTACTTTTTGCCCTTCTTGGCATTCAAATTTAGAAAGGTGAGCGTATTTGCTAATAAAGCCAAATCCGTGGTCAATTTCGATTTGATTTCCGTATCCACTTTGGCGTTTTGCGGCAATCACCACACCATCGCCACTGGCATAAATTGGCGTGCCTGTCGGTGCGCTAAAATCAATGCCCGTGTGCATTTTGAAAATTTTATAAATGGGGTGCATTCGATACCCAAACCCCGAAGTTAATCTTCTTTTGCCTTCCAAAATAGGCACAATTCCCGGAATTGAGGCGGCTCGTTCGGCATTAGTACGAGCTAATTTAACAATTTCATCGTAAGATTTGGCTTGAATATACATTCGCCGTTTGAGTTCGTCCAGTTTCTTGGCAGTCGTTCGGATGAGTTGCATATTGGGAAGGCTTTTGTATTTGTCCGTGCCACCTGTGCCGCCCTGTCGGACTTCGGCAGGAAGTGGCTCGCTATCAAAATACCCACGGTATAGATAATCGTCTCGTTCCTGAAGCACATTCAAAACCTTGTGCATGAAGGCAATATCACTTTCAAATTTCTGGTACTGTTTTTCTAATTTTTTCTTTTCTGCTTTTACGACCAAATAATCATCGGAAGGAAAAACTGCGTTGTACAAAACGGCTAAACCCACTGCCATCGTAAAGGAAGCAATCAAAAATACCAAAACAATAAAAAGAGTATCGGCTGTTCCTGTCTTAACGCGTTCATACTGACACGTTTCAGTGTCGTAATAGTATTTAATTTTTGCCATGAGACCTTGTAAGATGCTACAAAAATAATAAGTTGTGAAGTCAAATAAAATACCTTGAATATATCAGTTTACTATTTCTGATATGCCTCTAAATGTTGCTTGTCATTTGGGGCAATTTACCCTAATTTTTTTGCAATTATAACATAATGGTTGCAAGCGATGGAAGGCAACCATCAGAAGTAATGTAAAACAAATGTAATAATTTTTTTTACTTCGTACAATATTTATGTTTTGTCAAACAATTTTTACGATTTGAACTCCGAAAAATACGAATTATTCTTCAAAAAAGTCAATAGTAAATCCGAATGAATCTATTTTTATCAAGAACAATAAGTTTTTTGGCGAATCCAAACTTGTGTATTTTTTTTAGTAAAAATTTAGAGAAAGAGAGCGAAATAAAAAATATCATGTAATAATTAGTAGAAAAAATAGTACTTTTTAAATATGAAAAATCACTTTATACCTGACTTAACAGTATGGTTTGGCTAAATCCACTCAAAAATCATTCTTTTGATGCTGTTTCATAGGTTTTTAACAGTAAATGTGTGCCATCATATTGGGCGTAGGTATTGTAATTTATCCATTCACCCAGATTGATGTATTGCCCATTTTCGCCTATCTTGAGGTCGAGTGGCAGATGTCGATGTCCAAAAATATAATAATCATGAGGTGTTTGCTGATGAATTTCCTTGCAATATTGCCAGAGCCACTCGTCATCACCCAAAAATTGATGGAGTGTTTGGGTGTGATTTTTTTTCCGACTTTTGTTTGACCATGCCGTTGCCATACTAATTCCCAAATTTGGATGTACCTTTTCAAACAAAAATTGACCAAATTTATTTTCAAAAACTTTTTTCAGGATTTTATAGATTTTGTCGCCGGGTCCCAAGCCATCGCCATGCCCGATATAAAACTTTTTGCCCTGAATTTCAATGCTTTGAGGATTTCGATACACGGGAATACCCAATTCTTTGGTAAAATAACCAAACATCCAAATATCATGATTTCCCGTAAAAATTGTTATCGGAATATTTGCATCTGTTAATTCTGCTAATTTTCCTTGAAAACGAATAAACCCTTTGGGAATCACGGTTTTATACTCAAACCAAAAGTCAAATAAATCACCCATCAAAAAAATATGCTGTGCTGTCGGGCGGATAAATTCCAGCCATGCCACGATTTTTTGCTCCCGTTTTCGGCTTGCTGTCCAGGAGGGCGCACCCAAATGAAAATCCGAAGCAAAATAAATACTTTTTCCGTGTT
Organism: uncultured Cytophagales bacterium; assembly: GCA_964577275.1. Lineage (GTDB taxonomy): Bacteria > Bacteroidota > Bacteroidia > Cytophagales > Thermoflexibacteraceae > UBA2561. The sequence continues at coordinate 25,671 of CAZNYR010000009.1, forward strand.
GTAATTTCATGATTGACAAAAAAAATAGCTCGGAAAACTATCTGATTTACCGAGCTTTACAAAAATAAATTAGGGTTTACGCCGATAAATATTGGTCAATTCTAATTCACATTTTAGAATATTAAATGCACTTAATGAAGTGGTTTTGTTTTTATAAGTAAGTGTCGTAGCCTTCGTACCAAAGGCTAAATGTGAAGGCAAAAATAATGTAACTTTTGTGCCAATATTCATATATTTTGTAAATGCCAAATACCAGCCAGCCAATACTTTGTCTGGGATAAGAGCCAAGCCCACTTCTTGCTCATCAGATGAGTCTAAAACCCTGTCATCCAAGTGTTTAACAGTATATTTGAAGCGCACACTATCGCCGGGGCGGGCAGGTTTGCCTTCCCCTCGTGTTTCATAAACCAAATACATTCCCGATTTGTCATCACGAAATCCGTCTTTATAATTTTGACGCACATAGTTAAACAAAATCTTATCTTCTTGTTCCTTTTTTTCCTGTACTTTCTCTTGTATCGTTTGGATACTCAGAACTTTAGCCCGAAATTCATATTTTGTATCCGCCCTGATGCTGTCGGGCAATTTCAGCCCCTCGGACTTGTAATACGTTTGGGCATTCGTAAGGAAAGATGCGCTATCTCCTTCGGACATTTGAGTTAGTAATTTGAATGTCATATCTTGCTCATTAAGAGGCTCTAACAAAAATTCAAAAGGACTATTTCGGATATAAGTGCTGGCAATCGTATCGCCTGTTTCATCGGTCAAATTATAATGAAAACGGACATAAACATTCGCTTCAGCATTTTTTCCCGGCTTGTCTTCATGGAATTTTATTTCAAAAACTTCTGCCGTTTGTGTGGAATCTGAAGCCGTTGTTTTTTTTGTATCTGCCTGATTATCAGAACATCCCAAGAATGAAAACGAGACGATATATCCTAAGAAAAGATATTTTTTCATGATTGTATTGCAATTTTGTGAAACCAATTTTGAATTAGGCGTGCAAAATTACAGAAAATGTGGATTTAATGTCTTTCTGAAACCAAATCCCTCGTTTTTTAGCAAAAAATAACCTTTCTGCCAGATGGTCAAATCCCTATTCGGTAACATTTCCGAAATAACTTAATAATTTTGTAATGTTGATGAAAAAACAGGCAATGATTTTTTAGCCTAATAAAAAATAATATTCTGATTATCAATGCTTTAAAATCATTTCGTAGCATCAATTTGTAGGTTTTTCATGTCATATTACCCCATCTGAACCCCTTTAAAATACTACACTATCTTTCGAGATAACTTAAATAAATGATATATGAACTGGTATTAATACTATTTTCGATTCCATCAATTTCGCCAAAATATATCAAAATTTGAATTTTGGGGGAGCGTGGTTTTGAGTTTCATCAAATCTTCGTTTTAATATCATTCCCAATTCATGTTTGGTGCGTAGTATTACCGAATTAAAGGCAACTACCATGAATACATTAATCCAAAAAACCGATTTTATCAAGGCAACTAATCTCGAAAAATATCATTTATCGGGAATTGCGCCTGCGATTATGCAACTGACGGGCATCAATCGAGTCAATAAAATGTTTGACGAAATATCTGGTTATCAAGGTATTGAGTTTGTTGATGCACTTATTGATTATTTGGGTGTAAAGTTTTCGTTTGATGAGCATGAACTACAACAAATTCCCAAAACAGGGGCGTTTGTGGTGGTGGCTAATCATCCGTTTGGTGTGGTGGACGGGATTTTGATGATGAAAATTCTGGCGGCAGTACGTCCTGATTTTCGGGTCATGGCAAATTTTTTATTGGCGCACGTAGATAATGTCAAGGAATTTGTTATTCCCGTGAATCCGTTTGAGAATCAGCGTGTTTCGAGCCTAAGAGGCATGAAAAGTGCGCTTACGGCACTGGCTTCGGGACAGCCTGTGGGTATTTTTCCTGCGGGCGAAGTATCGGCTTTCCAGACCGAAATCAAAGGCATTGCCGACCGTGAATGGCAGAAGCCCGCTCTCAAACTCATCCAAAAAGCAGAAGTGCCTGTGGTGCCGATGTACTTTCAGGGCAAAAATAGTACAATTTTTCATTTGATGGGCATGATTCATCCCATGTTACGCACTGCCCGTTTGCCTGCCGAAATGTTTAACAAAAAACACGAAATCAAAATTCGTATTGGCAAACCAATTTCGGTGAAAGAACAACAAAAATTTACTGACCTGAAACGTTACGGGCGGTTTTTGCGCGCCAAGACCTATGCACAGGGTTCGGGATTGGAGGTCAAAAATTTTTTTGGAAAGCCCGCCTTGACTTTTGCCAAAAAATCGGCATTGATTGTTGCGCCAACTGCCACGGATTTATTGGAAAATGACATCCAAAATTTACGGCATTCGGGCAAAATTATCAATGAAATACAAAATTTTGAGTTGTTTTTAGCCCCCGCCACAGAAATTCCTCATGTATTGGCTGAAATCGGACGATTACGAGAATTGACCTTTCGGGCCGTAGGCGAAGGCACAAATAATGCTTCGGACTTGGACGAATACGACTTGTATTACCATCATTTATTTTTGTGGGACAAGACCACCCGTCAAATTTGTGGCGCATATCGATTGGGGCGAGGCAAGGATATTCTGGAGCGATACGGCAAACAGGGGTTTTATATTCATAGTCTTTTCAGGATTAAAGACGAGTTTGCTTCGATTTTGGGGCAGAGTGCCGAACTGGGACGCTCTTTTGTCCTGCCCGAATATCAGCGCAAACGCCTGCCTCTTTATATGCTTTGGCAGGGAATTTTGAGTTTTCTGATGACTCACAAAGAATATCGTTATCTGATTGGTCCTGTGAGCATTAGCAATTCATATTCTAAAATTTCAAAGGATTTGTTAGTCCAATTTATGTTGGAAAATTGCTATAATCCCGATTTAGCCAAATATATTGTGCCACGCAAAAAATTTAAGGCAAATATCAAAACCTTAGCCGAAACCGAAGCCCTGCTCGATAGCACCGAAAAAAATCTGAAATTATTAGATAAAATTATCGAAGATATTGAGCCTGAACACTTTAAAGTGCCTGTTTTGTTCAAAAAATATTTGAGCCTCAACGCACAAATCATCGGTTTTAATGTGGACCCAAAATTCAGTAATGCGCTGGATGGATTAATGCTCTTGGATTTCAAAAATGTACCTGAAGACGTAATTTGTAATCTCAAAAAAGGGTTTTAGATAGTACACGGTATCAAGGATTGAAATGATATAATTGCCTGAATATCAAAGTATTAATTCAATACTTGATACCCTCAATATTCAAGATATTCTATCTTTATTATCCCAAAATGATGGCTTTTCCAAAAACCCCTGTATTTTTGCATTTCCAAAAGACTGAATCAGAGCAAACATGGCAAATATTGTAGCAATAACGGGGCGACCCAATGTCGGTAAATCCACCTTATTTAATCGCTTAGTTGAACAGCGTCAGGCAATTACGGACAACGAAAGTGGCGTTACTCGTGATAGACATTACGGCAAATCGGAATGGAACGGCAAAACATTCACCGTCATTGATACGGGGGGATATGTGCATGGCTCCGAAGATATTTTCGAGGCATCAATTCGGGAGCAAGTCGAACTGGCGATGGAGGAGGCTTCCGTGATTTTGTTGATGATGGATTGCCAAACAGGACTGACCGATTTAGACCGTGAGTTTGCTCATGTGTTGAGGCGTTCTCAAAAGCCCGTTTTGATTATCGCCAACAAAGCCGATAACCTCAAGGATACCGAAAATCATATCGAATTTTATGAATTGGGTTTTGAAGCCCCCATATTTCCGATTTCTTCGCAGTCAGGCACAGGAACTGGCGAATTATTGGATGAACTGGTCAAATTATTAGAAGACCAAGAACCACCCGAAGAGGATTTGCCTCGTTTTTCGATTCTGGGGCGACCCAATGTCGGTAAATCTTCGTTTTTGAATGCGCTTTTGGGCAAAGAACGAAGCATCGTAACCGACATTGCAGGCACGACACGGGATGCTATCAATACTCGATACAAGGCTTTTGGGCATGATTTTATCCTGACGGATACCGCAGGGGTGCGCCGCAAAGCCAAAGTCAAGGAAAATATCGAATTTTATTCGGTGATGCGTGCGCTCAATGCCCTTGAAAATTCGGATGTCTGTATTTTGGTGCTGGATGCCGAACGAGGACTCGAATCGCAGGATATGAATTTATTGCACTTGGCACACAAAAATAATAAAGGTGTCATTATTTTGGTGAATAAATGGGATTTGATTCAGAAAGATACCAATACTGCCGAGCAATATCGCCAAGAAATGGTCGAAAAACTCAAACCGCACGATTATCCGCCGATTATTTTTATATCAGCATTAGAAAAACAGCGCGTGTATAAGGCAGTCGAAACTTGTGTACAGGTATATGAAAACATGACCAAACAAATTGCTACTTCCAAACTCAATGAGGTGATGCTGGAGGCGATTGCCAAGTATCCACCGCCAGCTTATCGGGGCAAGGATATTCGTATCAAATATATTACACAAATTAATGGTAAAGTGCCTACATTTTTATTTTTCTGTAATTATCCTACGCACATCAAAGAGCCGTATCAACGCTATTTGGAAAATAAGCTGCGTCAGGCTTTTAATTTTGAGGGTGTACCCATTCGGATATATTTCCGTAAAAAATAAATTCGATTCATTTCTTTTTCCTGCTGAAAACACAATGCGATATAAAAATCTGATAATCAATCAAATATATGAGAATAACTAAATTTTTATTTCTGGCAATACTGACTTCTTCCCTAATTTTTATGCTGAATGTGCGGTGGGATGTCGGCATGATGTTACCGCCTTTGGGTAAGTTTTTGAATCCTTTTGTTGGGTTTTGGGCAAATGCCGAACTTTCGGTACAAGGCAAAATTATTCCACAAATCACTGTAAATGAATTACTTGCGCCCGCCGAAGTGATTTATGATAAAGATATGATTCCGCATATTTTTGCCGAAAATGACCAAGATTTGTATTTTTTGCAAGGCTACATTACGGCACAACATCGGTTATGGCAGATGGAATTTCAGACGCACGCCGCCGCCGGGCGACTGACCGAAATCACGGGCGAAAAAATCGGAAATATAAGCATTCTGGATATTGACCGCCGCAAAAGACGCATCGGTCTTAAAATGGCTGCCGAAAAACTTTGGGCGCATGTCCAAAAAAATGAACCGCAACAAAAAATTATTTTGGAAGCCTATTCCAAAGGAATTAACGCTTATATCAAAACGTTGGCAGATGAAGATTTGCCTATCGAATACAAACTTTTTAATTATAAACCCGAAGAATGGACTCCGCTCAAATCGGCTCTTGTTCTCAAGCAAATGGCTGAAAATCTTAGTTTTACGGATGCCGATTTGGAATATACGAATGCCTTAAAATTTTTCGGGCGCAATTATTTCGATATTTTTTATCCCGAAACCTTGCCCATCGAAAAACCGATTGTCGAAAAAAATGGCGCATGGGATTTTGAGCCGCTTGCCGTGCAAATGCCTGTGGATTCTGCCGCCATAATTGATACCTTACAAATCGAGCCGATTGACCGCCCAGACCCCGATAACGGAAGTAATAATTGGGTCGTGGCTGGCTCAAAAACCGCCAACGGAAACCCGATTTTGTGTTCAGACCCTCATTTAGGCTTAAATTTGCCTTCGATTTGGTATCAGATTCAGCTCAAAACGCCCGAACACAATGTCTATGGCGTGAGCCTGCCCGGTGTGCCTTTTGTGATTATTGGATTTAATGATTCGATTTCGTGGGGCATGACCAACGCCCTGCGCGATGTGGTGGATTGGTACAGAATTGAATACAAAGATTCGACACAAACCGAATACAAATTGGATAATCAATGGGAAAAAATCAAGACCACCAAAGAGGTTTATAAATTCTATAATAAAAGTTCGGTTTTTGAGGAAGAAATCAAAGAAACTGTCTGGGGTACAGTAGTTTATGACCAAAATTTCAAATCCAATTATACCGAAAAAAATCATTTGGCATTGCGCTGGACAGCCCACGATATTTCGGATGAGGTCGGGAGTTTGTATGCCATTAATCGGGCAAAAAATCGAGCGGAATTTACGACTGCCATCCAGAATTTCGGGTGTCCTGCCCAAAATTTTGCCTTTGCTGCCAGCGATGGCGATATTATGATGCGGGTGCAGGGTAATTTTCCACTCAAATGGAAGGAACAAGGCAAGTTTATTATGGATGGCACACATTCAGAAAACCGTTGGAAAGGCTATATCCCTCAAAATCATGCGATTGAGTCGGTGAATCCCGAAAATGGCTATGTCTTTTCTGCCAATCAACGTCCCGCCGATTCGTCTTATCCCTATTATACGTTTTCGCATCACTACAAATATTATCGGGATAGACAAATTGTCGCTCTTTTGGATAGTGCGGACGAAATCACGTATCGAGATATGATGAAGATGCAAAATAATAATTTTAATCTTCAGGCAGCCGAAAACTTGGAGTTTTTGCTCTCCAAATTGGATACCGCATCACTGAACGAAAAAGAACAACGCATTTTTGAAAAATTAGCCCAATGGGACTTTTATAACGACCCTAAAAAATCTGCGCCCTCTTATTTTAGTACATGGGTGTCAATTATACACCAACAATTACTTTGGGATGAGTGGACAGAATCCCCTGTCAAAAATTATGCCCTAAAATTACCCAGCGTAGCAAATTCAATCCAACTTCTGCGTACAAATCCTGATTTTGCATTTATGGATATTACTGCCACCAAAGACAAACGAGAAGTCGCCGATGATTTGATTCAATTAGCCTTCAAAATGACCACCGATAGCATCGCACACTGGAAAAAAAATCGTGGGCATAATCTTTCGGATAAATGGGATAATTATAAAAATACTCGTCTGCGCCATTTAATTCCGACACTGACGGCTTTTGCCAGCGAAGTGATGCAAAATGGAGGCGATAAAAATGCCATCAATGCCATATCAGCGGGGCATGGACCTTCGTGGCGCATGGTCGTAGAAATGGACAAAAAAGGCGTGAAAGCATGGGGTATTTATCCCGGTGGGCAGTCAGGAAATCCGGGAAGTCCATTTTATTTGAATCTGGCAACTATTTGGGAATCAGGTGATTACAGACCTTTGTGGTTTATGAGTTCCAAACAAGACAAGACACAAAAAATTCTTCTGACACAAAAATTTACAAAGTAATGAAGCAGTTTTTAGGACACATCATCGTATTGGCGAGCATCACATTTTTTTTGGGATATTACGCACTACCCTGGTGGAGTTTTGCTCCTTTTGCCGTCCTGACGGGCGTTATATTTGCAGGACATGGCTTTTCCAAATTTATGGCGGCAGTCATAGCGGTTGGCGGAGTTTGGGCGGGATATGCCTATTATATCCAAACCCAAGAAGTGGGCGCATTAGTCCCAAAAGTGGCACAATTATTTGACATTTTGACAGGCGGAAATCCAACGATTTTGACTGTGCTGACGGCAGGAATCGGGGCGTTTATCGGCGGATTAAGCGCAATAACGGGGCATTCGTTTCGACAAATTTTTTATGCCCCCAAACGAAATGATAATATTTTGAGAAGAAGATAACCTCTTGATTTTCAGACACCCTACAAAGGTGTCTTTTTTTTCCGAAAAGAAATTTAGCCAACCCTAATTCGGGAAAAATACGTTATAAATCTGAATTTTGTTTCGTCTAACACGGTTCATATTTCTAAAACATAATCTTCATTTATGAGCATCTCAAAGATTCAAAAAATTACACGTATCGCTATTTTTTTGCTGGGATTTTCGCCCCTGATTTTTGCCCAAAATGATTGGGAAAATCCGCAAATGATTCAACAAAATCGGCAAGTTCCACGCTCCAATTTTGTGCATCACAAAGACAATTCGGATGCCCGAAAAATCGACCCGAAAAGTTCTGAATTTTACCAATCGCTCAACGGAAATTGGAAGTTTAATTTTGCCCAAAATCCCGATGCACGACCCGAAAAATTTTATGAAGATACCTTCAATATCGAAAAATGGGATTCGATTCCTGTTCCCTCAAATTGGGAGCTACAAGGCTACGGAACAACGACTTTTTTGGATAACACGCCACTTTTTGAACTCAATCCGCCGAATATTCCCCAAAAAATGAATGCAGTGGGTTCGTATCGGCACGAGTTTATCACGCCCGAAAATTGGAAAAATCGCCGTACTTTTATTCATTTTGGCGGCGTTCGGTCTGCGATGTATTTGTGGGTCAATGGGCAAAAAGTCGGTTATAGTCAGGGCAGTAATACACCTGCCGAATTTGAAATTACAAACTATTTACGCTCTGATAATCAGCCTAATACGTTGGCAGTTCAGGTTTTCAAATATTCGGACGGAAGTTATTTGGAAACCAAAAATAAATGGCAGTTTGCTGGCATCGAACGTGATGTTTTTTTGTTCTCCACGCCCCAAGTTCGGATACGTGATTTTTATGCCCAAGCCAAATCCGAAGTGCGCCGAAATAATGGGATTTTAAACCTTGAAATTCAGCTTGAAGACGGCTCCAAACAAGGCGGAGAATACACGCTCAAAACCATGATTTATGATGAACATGATCATTTGGTGGATGAACTCGAAGAGAAATCTTTGATTTATCCAGACCGAGAAACGACCCTCACTTTCCGAAAATATACGCCAAATATCAAATTATGGTCTGCCGAAGACCCCAATTTGTATAAATTAGTTATTTTATTGAAAAAAGGGTCAAAAATTATTGATGCGGTCGGTTGTCGAATGGGTTATAGAACGCTGGCTTTGGCGGGCGGAATGCTCTCGATTAATCAACGAAAAGTGCTTTTGAAAGGCGTAAATTATCACGTTCACGACCCCAAAACGGGACACGTCATTTCTGAAGAATCCATGATTAGGGACATCAAATTGATGAAACGGCATCACATCAACGCTGTTCGTTTGGATGCGCCACACCATCCGCGTTGGTACGAATTGTGCGATGAATACGGAATTTATGTCATTGACCAAGCCAATTTGACCACGCAAATCAGCCAAGAACCCCACCAAACATTGGCAAATCAGGCGACTTGGAAAAATGCCTATTTTGACCGCATCCATCGCATGATGCAACGGGACAAAAATCATGCTTCGGTGGTCTTTTGGTCGTTGGGAAATCAGGCAGGTTTTGGCAAAAATTATGAAGCCATTTTTCAGGATTTGAAACGCCAAACTTTTGACCGGCTTCTGCTCTGCGAAAGTGCGGGGCGTTCACGGTTTACGGATGTGGTTTTTCCTGACTCGCCAAGCGTGGAATATCTCGAAGAATTTTTCCGAACCACGAACCGCCCAATCTTGATTGGTAAATGGAAAACCACACAAGGAACGGGCTTGGGCGGATTGCAAAAAATATGGGAATTCGGCTTGACAAATCCGAATTTTGGGGGCATCTTTTTGGAGGGCTGGAAAGACCGAACTTTGACCGCCAAAGACAAGCCTGGAAAAGAGTATTTTGCCACTGGCGAAGCCTTTGGAAATGACTCCGTGCCGCACGATTTGAATGCGTCTTTGAGCGGAATTTTCTTTCCAGATTGGCAACCGCAAACCGAATTAAAAACACTTGAAAAATTATTTCAACCTATTGATTTTGAGTTAGTTAATCCCGAATTAGGCATCCTAAAAATTACCAATAATTTCACGCACACAAATTTGGAAAAATTCAGATTGACGTGGGAAATTTTGGAAAATGGAAAGCCAATGGCGGGCGTAAATTCGTATAACGACCCCCGAACGTATGGCATCGGAGCAGGGCAATCAAAAGCGGTTACGTTGCGCCGATTTACCGAACTTTTTAAGCCCAAACCTCATCACGAATATTTTTTGAATGTGCAGTTTGAGGTTTTAAAACCAGATGAAATTTTTGCCTACAAAACGCACATTTCGGAGGCGCAATTTCCATTGTTTTCGGGGCGAAAAATCGAGCGAAATTTGGTACAAAATATGCCCGAAATTTCGATGCGAAATTTGCCGAATCAAGTCAAGATTTCGACTGAAAAAATGACTTTAGAAATCGATAAAAAAACGGGAAAAATTAGCAATTTAATGCTGGGAAATCAGGCATTTTTGGAGGACGGAAATACGCTGAATTTTTGGCGACCTCCGACCGATTCGGACTGGCAAAATATTTATGGTGCGGAAAGTTGGGACGTTTTTCATCCGCAAAAAATTCAGACAAAAATCCTCGAAGTGCAAGCCGAAAAAATAAAACCAGAAGTCGGACGAGTAACGATTTCGGGCGAAATTTTGGGCGAAAAAAATCAAATCTTAATCGAATTTCAGCAAATTTATACTGTGTACGGAACGGGTGATATTTTATTGAATACCAAATATTTACCTGATGCTGGGTTGCGAAATTTTGCCAAAATTGGCTATCAATTCAAACTTGATAAAGCCTTTCAGAAATTGGAATGGTATGGCTTGGGCGAACACGCCACGTACTCGGATAGAAATGCGGCTGCCAGAGTGGGATATTATTCCAAAAATATACGTGAACTATTTGAAAATCAGGTTATTCCACAAGAAAATGCCAATCGTTCGGAGGTGCGTTGGGCGGTCATTTCGGGCAATAATTTTGGGCTTTTTGTCGAGGGAAATAATTTTCCTGTGCATATTTCGGCGTATCAGTTTGACCCCGTGCAAATTGCCGAAAAAACGCACCGCAAAGATTTGGCGATTCAGGATTACACCACGTTTAATCTGGATTATCAGATGGCGGGTTTGGGCAATCGAATAGAACATTTTGTGGAGGCAAAACCCACCGAATTTACGTTGCGATTGAAGCCATTTGAGTTTGAAAAAGCCGAACCCAAAAAAGGGAAAAAAGAGACAGACCCGCAGGATTTTGCCTACGAAAAATTAGTGCAATTTCCGACCGAATTTTTATCGCCGCCAAGTTTTGTGGCATCGGAAAAAGTGTTTAATAAACCGATGCAAATTACGTTACAATCTTCTGATAATCAGGCAGAAATACGTTATACGTTGGATGGTGAAGAGCCGACCAAAAAGTCAAATTTGTATGACGGAAAACCCATCGCACTGACCGAAACGACCACGCTAAAAATGCGGGCTTTCAAGAAAAAATCCATCGGAAGTTATATCGTTGAACACAAATTTCATTTTGTCAATGCCGAGCAAATCGACTACGAAAATTATCCCGATGAGGATGCAAATGCGCCTTTTATTTTGATGGATGGAAAATTTGGGAATCCATTAAATACGAAAGATGGTTGGCTGGGTTTTGCGGAAAAAAATGCGGAAATCACAGTAAAATTGGCGAAGGCTGGCGCACTGAAAAAGCTGCGTTTTCGGTTCTTGGAAAATCAAAAATTAAAGGCTTTTGCGCCCTCAAAATTGGTAATGGAAGTTTCGGAAGATGGCAAAAATTTTGAAAAAGTCTATGACTATGTCAATGATAATTCCGCAAAATTGACTTCGGACATTTCGATTAAGGAATTTACCGAAGAAATTGATGTGAAATCTCGGCAGATTCAGTACATCCGTTTGAGAGCTGAACAATTAGGCAAATGCCCTGCGAAACATCCAAACGCTGGCGAACGAACTTGGTTATTTTTGGATGAAATTAGGGTTATTTTGAAGGAATAAATCCGTGCAAATTTTTTTAAAAGAGTGATACAGGTCATTTTTTTGGGCTGATGTGCCAACTATTTTTGTGTACCAAATCAGTAAACCGAAAAAAAATAAACCAATCACCCCATGAAAAAGCGACAACCTGTTTCTGATATTATGACCCAAGCGGTCGTTACCGTGAATGTAAATGAGAGTCTTTCTACCGTGCAACGCATTCTCAAGAAAGAAAAAGTACGTCATTTGCCTGTGGTGGATGGCAATAAATTGGTTGGGATTTTGAGCCGAACCGATGTTTTGCGCTTGAGTTTTGGTCATGTATTTGGCGAATCTCAAATGAGTGCTGATGCAGCGATTTTTGATATGTTGAGCATTCCGCAAGTGATGACGCACAAGCCCCGTACTGTGGATGTTTCTACATCGATTCAGGATGTGGCGCAGATTTTAGCCGATGAGGAATTTCATGCGTTGCCAGTTTTGGAAGGAAAGGAGTTGGTGGGCATCGTAACGACAACGGATATTATTCGATTTTTATTGGAGCAATACTAAAAATATAAGTATAATTGATTGTAAATCAATGATTTATTTGTTTGAAAAAAGTGAACAAAAAAGTGCAAAATAAGTTTTGCAGATTTTTTCGGTGGTGTTAAAGAGCATGATTCTAAAAATCCGAAACAGGAGGCGAATCATGCTTTTTTTGTTATTTTTGGGCTTAATGTTCGTGTTTGCAAGCGCCCATGACTTCATGAAATCGGTCGTGCAAGGCATTTAATTTGTCAAACAGAGTTTCATCCGATGGGGAAGTCTTAACAAAATCGGCTAACTCACGGGATTCGGCAGCGAGTAAGGTCAATTT
>CAZNYR010000009.1:38228-40050 GCA_964577275.1 uncultured Cytophagales bacterium
TTTGATTTCGGGTTTGTCAAAGGCTTGAGGTGGCGTGGCATTTTTCCAAGTTTCGGCACTTTGCGCCAGCTCTTCGGCTTTGGTTTTGATAGGCTCAAAATCTTTCTCTTCGGCGGGATGGAAAGTTTCTGCCATCAGCATATGATAATCGTCCATTTCCTTCCACTCGGTGCTTTTCGAGGCGTGTTCGTGATGTTTGTGGTCATGCTTTTGTTCCGTGATTTCCACATTTGCTTCTTCGGTAATTTCTTCCGTTTGTTGTGTTTTTTGTTCGGAACACGCCATAACCGTTACCAGAAAAAGGGCTAAGATTAATTTTTTCATCATTTTATGTGTTGGTTTAATTGCATTAAAAATTCGTTCATGTTGTCTAAAGGAATCATATTTGCGCCGTCAGAAAGTGCTTTTTCGGGGTTTCGATGCGTTTCTACAAAAAAACCTTTTACGCCAAGTGCTGCCGCAGCATACGCCATGGCGGGGGCATAGGCTCGATTTCCGCCACTTTTTGCGCCTTCGCCACCGGGTTTTTGGATAGAATGCGTAACGTCCATCACAACGGGGAATCCAAATTTTTGCATTTCTAAAATATTTCGGAAATCTACCACCAAATCGTTATTTCCGAAAATATTTCCACGTTCTGTCAAGATAATTTTTTGATTACCGCCCGCCTGTACTTTTTTGGTCGTATAAATCATGTCTTTTCCTGACAAAAACTGGGCTTTTTTGATATTGACAATCGCCTGCGTCTTTGCAGAAGCCAATAACAAATCGGTTTGCCGACACAAAAAAGCTGGAATTTGCAGAATATCCGCTACTTGCGCTACGGGTTCGGCTTGCCATGCCTCGTGAATATCGGTCAATATAGGTACGCCAATTTCCGTTTTGACTTTTTCTAAAATTTCCAAGCCTTTTTCCAAACCCAATCCCCGAAAAGAATCTATCGAAGTGCGGTTAGCTTTATCGAAAGAGGCTTTAAAAATATAAGTGAATCCTGTTTTTTCGGTTATTTTCTTGAGTTCGGAAGCCAAATCCAGCACCATTTCTTCGCTTTCAATGACGCAAGGACCCGAAATCAAAAACTGCTCATGTTGTAATTTTTGGTATAAATTATTCATCAAAATTGCTTGAGTTTATTATTGTTTGATAATCATTTTATCCTGAATAATCTGGTTTAATATGCCTTTTTCTTGAAGTATCCAATCCGAAAATTCTCGAAATGCACCTTCGCCGCCTCGTTTTTGGGTAATGTAATCGACTTGCTTTTTGATATATTCTGGCGCATCTGATGGACAGGCTTTGAGTCCGCACAAAGACATCACAGGCAAATCGTTAATGTCATCACCAATATAAGCAATTTCAGTATTTTGTAATTGAAATTGATCTTTAAACTTCTGAAAATGAATAAGTTTATTCTTGATACCATGCACATGAAAATCAAAGCCTAATTCTTTTGCACGCCGAATGACCATTTCAGAATGCCTGCCCGTAATCAATCCGACTTTCATATTGGCTTTGTGGAGCATCCCGATTGCCATGCCATCTTTGGCATTAAACTTTTTGATTTCGTTGCCTGCCGAATCATAATAAATTCCGCCATCGGTCAGCACACCATCCACATCCGTAATAATTGCTTTAATTTGTTTCATATATCAAAAATAAAAAAAGGCAAAAGAATTTAAATTCTTTTGCCTTCTAATCTATATTTCAATTAGAAATTACAATGCAAAACCTAATCCTACGTTGAATGACCAAGCAGAAGTTTTTACAGAGCTATTGCCCAAAGTAGTACCTGGGTGAGTTTGGCTATATCGGTGGAACGCAC
>CAZNYR010000009.1:40060-59271 GCA_964577275.1 uncultured Cytophagales bacterium
GCACCGTTTCGGGCAGCATTGGTGGTGTTCAAATCCGAGAAACCGTGTCGGTATCGACCATCAAGCAATAATTTTGCAAATTTCAAGTCAAAATCAAGACCTAAACCTATGATCATGCCCAAGTCCATTTCCGTAAATAATTCAGTACCATCATAATAAGTTTTGATGTCTGTCATGCCACTAGGTCGCTCAGTCAGAGCGTTTACGTGCATATTGTAGTTCAGTGATGGACCGATAATCAATCGTGGCTCATAAACTGATAAGATAGGTAATTTGAAGTAACCCAATAAGTTGCCCTGCACGCCGTGGAAACCAAACGAGTGTCGTGTGTTGCCGTCATAGGCAAACAAGTTTTTAGCACCTTGCAAATTATAAGCGGCTTCCAAAGAAACACCCACCCAATTCGTGATGTTATACGTGAAGAAAGCACCCGCCGTAAAACCTTCTTTCAAGTTGGTGCGGTTGTATTCGCCCGCAAATTGAAACTCGCCGAAGGTCATGCCTGAACGCACACCCAACAAGATTTTAGAAGGCTTTTTCTCGCCAGATTTAGCCTCAACCTCGTCAGCACCACCTTCAGCGTCATCTTGCGCCTGAAGTGGATTCACGAAACCTAAAACACAAGCCAAAGCTAATGCCGCCCAAAACTGACCTGAAGTCAAGGCATTGCCGAATTTTTTCAAACCTTTTTTCATGGATTGTAAGTTTTCTGATTATTCTTAAAATAGTTTAGTTTATACAAAAGTAAAGATTAAACACAAATGTACCTCAAAAAAGAAAGACAAATCTAACAATTTTCTATTTGAAAACTGCCGAATTTGACACAGGTATATTTGACTTATGACAAGAAACTTTGTTTCTGTTCTTCAAAATCCTTTAAAATGATGCCAAAAACTTTGTTTCTTATCTAAGTAAATCTCCCCTCAAGGACAAGACTCCGTTAGACGACAAAGCGTTGCAAAATTTTACGAATTCCCTCAAAAGAATATATTCGAGGCAATCATTGAAGGCAAACATACACAAAACTTTATAAGAATGCAAAGCCCATGATTTTTTTAGGAAAAAACCTTTTCTATCATACGCCAAAAAACAACGAGGGATTTCTATTTTAGTGTCATCTCTCCGCGTAAGGATATTTGTAATAATTTGGTAATTTTTTGTATATTTTGTTCAAAACTTGTCAAAAACATAAGTTTTGTAACAGCAGATTCTGGCGTAATATCAGCACCTTCAATCACTCCAATTTGATTCAGGCGATAGCCTGCGCCATACATATCCTGCTTGACGCGACCGCCATTGCATTGTGATATATTATAAATTATTTTGCCTTTTTGGATGGTTTCCTGCAAAATTTCTAAAAATTCATCATCCGTAGGCACATTGCCAGAACCATAACTTTCCATTACAATCGACTTAATATCAGGTAGTTCTAAAATTTTTGCCAAATAATTTCGATGAATACCCGGAAAAATTTTGACGAAAAATACACGGGAATCAAAAGTTTGATGCACTTTGAGCGGTTTATTAGGCATCGGCAAAATCGCACTTTCGTTATAGTCTATCGTAATACCCGCAAGGGCTAAGGGTGGATAATTTTCAGATTTAAAAGCGGTAAATTTACTACTTTGTACTTTTCGAGTACGATTTGCCCTTAAAAGCAAGTTATCAAAAAAAATACAAACTTCGGGGATACATACTTTTTTTGTCGCAGCAATTTCTAATGCCGAAATAAAATTTTCCCGTCCATCGGTGCGAGCGTGCGAAATCGGGAGTTGAGACCCCGTAAAAATGACTGGCTTCCCCAAATTTTCGAGCAGAAAACTCAAGGCACTCGCCGAATATGCCATCGTGTCAGTGCCATGCAAAATGACAAAGCCATCATAATGGGCATAAAACTCTTCGATAATTTGTGCCAATTCGACCCAATGTTCAGGACAAATATCGGACGAGTCTATGGGGTTAATGAGCTGTAAAACAGTAAGTTGGAAATCGAAACGTCCCAATTCGGGGACTTGCTCCATGATTTGTCCAAAATCAAAAGGTACTAAAAACGAGCCTGTTGGGTCGTAGTCCATGCCGATAGTCCCGCCCGTATAAATGACGAAAATGGACGTATCGGCTGGCTCGCCGACCGCCGTCCGAATCTGGATGGGTTTGTGATAATTACGCATTGTTTATGGGTTATTTTGTGAATGAAGCCGTCAGGAGTTTTTCGTATCAAAACGGCATAATAGCTTGAAAATCATTGAGTTATATTAAAATTAAAGGGTATACTAAATTTGAATCTTGACGTAATGACTCAAAAATAGTATCCAGAAATCAGACAAAAAATGAAGTCAAAGTCGTAATTTTACAAAAAAAAGAAATCCCAAAAGTTTATGTTCGATTTTTCTACGGTTACGATTGAAAATATTATCATTCACCAAGTCGGCAATCACATCCAAGACGAAGAATTATTGTTTTCGGATAATCCCGTGGCGATGCCCGATGAGATGATGCAAGAATTACTTTTCAAATATTTTCTGCATCCTTTTCGGGATGGAGCGTTCTGGAACTTTAGGCACGAAACCGATTTGATGCAAAATCAGGTGTATAAAACGGCTCACGAAATCTTTGAAAATCAGGGTGTTCTGTACCAAAAATCGGTGTATTTAGCCGAATTGCTTTATGATGCGACCCATCACCCCAATATCAAGGGGGGCGAATTTTATATCGTTTACCTTAAAGATTGCGTGGTTGATGGCGAAATTATGGATGGCATCGGGCTGTTCAAATCTGAAACGAAAGAAACTTATCTGCGGGTTTTTCGGGAAGAGAACGAAAAAGATTTTGAAGTTTTGTATGAGAATGGCATCAATATCAAGAAGTTAGACAAAGGCTGTTTGATTTTTAATACCGAATCAGATTTGGGCTACAAAGTTTGCATCATCGACAAAACGGGCAAGGGCGAAGAGGCGTTGTATTGGAAGGATGATTTCTTGGGCATCAAACTTCGAGAAGATAATTTTTATCATACCCAAACACATTTGAATATTTGCAAGGGTTTTATTGATGAGGTCTATAACAACAAAAATGCGGTCGAGAAGCCTCAACAATTAGCCTTACAAAAAAAAGCCGTTGAGTTTTTTGAGGAGGAGGGTGTTTTTGAAGCCCAAAAGTTTGAAAATACTATTTTTGAAGACCCCGATGTTTCGGAAGCCTTCCGAGAATACAAAGCGCAATACGTGGATACGCACCAGATTAAAACGTTTGATGAGTTTGATATTGCGCCCAAAGCGGTCAAAAACGCCAAAAAACAATTTAAAAATAGCATTAAATTGGATAAAAATTTTCGGATTCATGTTGATGGGAATACCGAACGGCTCGAAAAAGGATACGACCAAGAAAAAGGATTACACTATTATAAATTGTATTTTCGGGAGGAGGAATAGACATTATCCTGAAATAAATTAAAAATCTTTCCGATTGATAAATCGCTGATAATGAAAGGTTTAGTTGTTTAGCCTTCATAGTATTTGGAGCTATGAAGGCGCATAAAATTTTCGGTATTTTTATCGATTTAAGAAGGCAGAATACATCCAGACCAATTTTTCTTGTTCACGAATATTATCGCTCATCTGTGCATTTGTTCCTTCGTCATCAATTTCGGCGGATAATGCCAAGATTTGTCGTTGTTTGAGCAACAAAATTTTGAAGGCTTCCAAGATGTCTTGAACGGCACGCTCGCCGTTTGTTACTTCCTGACTTTCAGGGATTTCCGAATTTTTGAGATACTCCGAATATTGATGCTGTGGCACGCTTCCGAGTGTGAGAATGCGCTCGGCGATATCATCAATTTTGATAAATAAATCGTTGTATAATTCTTCAAATTTGAGATGTAATTCAAAGAACTTTTGTCCTTGAATGTTCCAATGATAGCCCCGTACATTTTGATAAAAGACAGAATAATTGGCTAATAAATTGTTGAGTGAGGTGGCTAATTGGAGGCTTTTTTCGGTATCCAAACCGATGGCATTTAAATTGTTCATTATTAATGTGTTATTCTGATTTTGAATTTGATTTGATAGTTATGAAAACGAATCTGCGTAGAAATTGTTAGTAAATTAATAGTTAATTTTATATTGTTATTTTTGATAGCTTTATCAACAGAATTGATGACGCACAAAAAAAGCGATAAACGGTTGAATGTCTATCGCTTAATATATTGATACTAAATTAGTTATGCTTTAGAAAAACTGGCGTTGCTGTCCAAAACGGATTTGGTGCGTTGCTTGACGCGCGGGTCTGTGGCATCCGTTACGATTTGCGTCAGGACTTGACGTTCGTCAATATTTTTGAGTTGGTCTAAGGTGCGTAATCCTTGTCGTGCGGCGACCTTCTCGATGGCAGCTTTGTAGTAGTTTCCCGTTTTGACAATCCACTGATTTACAGTCAAATCAATGAGGGAAGTGCTGGCAGCTTCGGAGCGCATAATAGTTGTAATCGGATTCACGACCACCTGCTGTCCGCCTACATTCAAATTAATTTTGATTTTTTTGAGGGCAGGAATTGCATAGCCAGTGGCAGATTGCTCGATTTGTTTGACGATAATGGTGGGGTGGTATCCCGCTCGAATGAAAGCCGCCGTTAATCGTTTATCATTTTTGATTTCCGTCCAGCCTGCATCGCCTTCCGCCCATGTTCCGTTGGCACGCATGACACGGACAATGCCTTTATTGCCAGAGGGCGTAACGTCAATGCCATATTTGCCGAACATCAGATGAAAAACTTTGGGCGAAGCCTTTTTGATATTGACCAACAAAGGACCCAAACTACCGCCAGCACCGCCAGCAAATTGGATAAATCCCCACGAAAAAATAGCTTTGTCATAACTATTGACCGAATCCAGATTGCCTTCGTGGCTGGATACTTTTTTCAGGGCTTTTGCCTGTGCATCGGTCAAGCCCACACGCTGAAAGACTTGCAACGGGACATTGGTTACTTTGGAATTTCCGACATAAGAAACGCCATCTTTATAGACACAATATCGGCTATTGACATTGTCTTTGAGGACGACTTTCATCTCGCCACTGCCACTGGCTTTCGGAAACACAACCGTATAAACATTGCGACCAGCTTCGGAGCCAGTTTGCAATTTGAACTCATTTCGGGCGGCTAATGCACTCATATATTTACCTTATTTTAGTTGTTCAGGTCTAAATTTTAGATTGAAAAATACGATTTATTTCTAAAAATACCAATCCGAACGCATTTTTATTTATGATTTTTCGGGCGCAAATGTGTTAAGTGATTCACTATCAAGCCTTAAATTATTCAAATTTAGCATATTTTTTTTGGTGCGTGTGCTTTGGTAAAATCCTAAACACCAGGCATTTTTAGCTTAAAATTGCACGGTAAATCCCAAATAAGGAATGCCCAATACTTCGATTTCGGATTGCAGGCTACTGGGTCGTGCCAAGCCAATATCAACGGCATTTTTTTTGCCCAAAATCCGAATGCCCGCCGAACCCAATCCCAAATACGCATTTTTCCAAGGCAAAAACCAATTTTCGACCAACAAACAAACTTTTCGGGACAAGCGAGCCGTGCCGCTCAAGGTATAAAAAGGGACTCGAACATCGGTTTCTGCGCCAAAAGCATAGCCGATGCCTGCGGTCAGATGAGTTTCGGGCGTGCCGTAGGTCAGGAAAATTGTGCCAGCTCCAAAACCCAAAACGGCATTCTCGGAGATAAAATTATTGTTGAAATTACTCATAAATAATCCCAAAAAAGCCGTGCCGACACGCCATTTTTTGGCGATGGGCAGGCTGTATTTGGGCATCAGATAAAAAATAGGATTCCCCGAATAGATGGAAATTACTTCAAATCCAATTTTGGTTGAGAAACGAGGGTGCATCCCAAACTCAATGGAATTCAAAAATAGGTATTGATTATGATAATAAATTTCGCCTGTTTCAGGCTGAAAATTAGACGGAAAGACAAAATAACTCATCGGCTTTGGTGTCGGAAAAATAGACGGTTCGGCTTCGTCTTTTGTGGCTCTGGAGATGAGTTTGATTTCGGCAATTTGTGTTTTTGGGATGCGGATTTCGCCTAAGGTTTCTTGCACCAGAATCAGGGTATTTGTACTACTTTTTCGGACTTTTCCCTTCAGAATTGAACCATCTTTGAGGCGAATTTCGAGTAATTCTTGGTGATGGGTTGGTATTGAGTCGTTTTGTGCCAAAAGTGCCGAAATCGGCAGCAGAATTAGCACCAAAATAAATAAGTGTTTCATGGTTCGTAATCAATGATTTAGAAATATGACGAAAAGAACGTGTCGAACCGTTGCCACTTGCCAAATTTAGGCTCGCCCCAAAAGGCATAAAATTTACGGTTCTCAAAATTTTCTGGTCGGAACGAGAAGAATCGGTCAAAAACTTGTATCTTTAGGCTTTAAAATTGCACAATCACCGATTAGGTACACCAAATAAAATTGATTATGAGCGTATTAGTCAATAAGGACTCAAGAATTATTGTTCAAGGTTTTACAGGTTCGGAAGGTACATTCCATGCCAGCCAAATGATAGAATACGGCACAAATGTCGTGGGAGGCGTAACGCCGGGCAAAGGCGGACAAACGCACTTGGAGCGTCCTGTGTTTAATACCGTTGCCGAGGCGGTCGAAAAAGCGGGAGCGGATGTTTCGGTTATTTTTGTACCGCCAGCTTTTGCTGCCGATGCCATTATGGAAGCCGCCGCCGCAGGCATCAAAGTAGCGATTGCGATTACTGAAGGCATCCCAACCAAAGATATGGTCGCCGTCAAGCATTTTTTGAAAGACAAAGAAACTCGCCTCATCGGTCCGAACTGTCCGGGAGTCATTACACCGGGCGAAGCCAAAGTCGGCATTATGCCCGGCTTCATTCATAATCCGGGTAAAATTGGAATTGTATCTCGTTCAGGCACCCTAACTTACGAAGCCGTTGACCAAATCACGAAAGCGGGTTTGGGACAATCAACCTGCATCGGAATTGGTGGCGACCCCATCATCGGGACCACCACCAAAGAAGCCGTTGAATTATTAATGAACGACCCCGACACCGAAGGAATTATTATGATTGGCGAAATCGGCGGAAGTATGGAAGCGGATGCCGCCCGATGGATTAAGGAAAATGGCACCAAACCTGTTGTCGGATTTATTGCAGGACAAACCGCACCTCCGGGACGAAGAATGGGACACGCTGGCGCAATTATCGGCGGCGCAGAAGACACTGCCGAAGCCAAAATGAAGATTATGGCGGAATGCGGATTGCACGTAGTTGCTTCGCCCGCCGAAATTGGCGAAACGATGGTCAAAGCCTTAGCTGCTAATTCATAAACGTAATTCGGGTTATCATTTGATTTGACTATAACGTAATGGTTTTCAAATCATGATAAATAGTATTGAGTATTTAGTATAAAGTATCAAGATGATGTAATTATTTGAAAATCAATAAATTACATTCAAACCAAAATACAAACTAAATTTGCATCGGTACTTATTACTTCCGATATGTTGTACGAAAATAAAACCCACGATTTTTTTAATCAGAGGTAGAGAATATGAAATATCGTGGGTAAAATACCAAACAAAAAAGGGAAACGGCAAATGTTTCCTTTTTTTTCGTATCCAATCATTTTAGACAAAAAATCCTATTTTTTATCAAAAAAACGCAACTGAAAACAACTTTTGCAAACTTTTTGAGATTCAAAAGGTTGAAAATGTAATTATTCAGACAAAAAAGAATCATACGATTGCTGTATTTTTGTTGTAACTTTAATTCTCCGAATCATAAGTTTTATATAAAGCGAAAATCATGACAGAAGAAACGACCAAATGCCTGATAATTGGTTCAGGACCAGCGGGTTATACCGCCGCTATTTATGCTTCACGAGCGGGTTTAGCCCCTGTACTTTATCAAGGAACACAGCCGGGCGGACAGCTTACGATTACGAATGACGTGGAAAATTATCCCGGTTATCCTGAAGGGGTGCAAGGACCTCAAATGATGGTGGAGTTTCAGCAACAAGCCCAACGATTCGGCGCAGACATCCGAACGGGCATGGCTACGGCGGTCGATTTTTCGAGTTATCCGCACAAAGTAACCATTGATGACGAACACATCATCACGGCAAATGCCGTCATTATTGCTACGGGAGCATCCGCAAAATGGCTCGGATTGCCTTCCGAAGAGCGACTCAACGGCAAGGGCGTTTCGGCGTGTGCGGTCTGTGATGGATTCTTTTATCGCAATCTGGATGTCGCTGTCGTTGGGGGAGGAGATACCGCCTGCGAAGAGGCAAGTTATCTCTCTAAACTTTGTAAAAAAGTCTATTTATTAGTACGAAGAGATGAAATGCGTGCCTCCAAAATCATGCAAGAGCGCGTCAGAAAAGCCGAAAATATCGAAATCCTCTGGCATACAAACACCGATGAAATTCTGGGCGACCAAGAAGTAGAGGGCGTGCGTATCGTCAATACCAAAACTGGCGAAAAATCCGAAATCAAAGTACAAGGTTTCTTTGTCGCAATCGGACATCAACCCAATACTGATATTTTTAAAGAATTTCTCAACTTGGATGCCAGCGGCTATATCCAAACGATGAAAGGAAGTACCAAAACCAATATCGAAGGCGTGTTTGCTTCGGGCGATGCACAGGATAATATTTATCGGCAGGCAGTTACCGCAGCGGGAACGGGATGTATGGCGGCATTGGATGCCGAACGATATTTGGCAGAAATTGGCGTACATTAATTTGCGTATAAAATCATTAAAACGAAAGTAGTGCAAATTCAAATTCGCTATCTTTCTGATTATCACAATATAATACCAAAACGACATACCAAAAAATATGTCGTTTTTTGATGTCAAATTATGAAAATTGTATTTTAGCATTAAAAAATATGATTTTATTTGTTTTATTCAAAATTCAAATTCCCTTAATTATTCTTATCTTTGTCATCTAAAAATGAATTTTCGTACCGCATTTCAAATTTTGAAATTTTATTCTCCTCAAAATTTGAAAAAATATTGATACGAGATTCAAGGTAAGAAATATCCTAATTTACAACTAATACCAAAGGAAGTGATGCGTTTTTTGATATTCCTAATTGTTATTTTATGTTTTTTTGGCTTGTCCGCCCATGCACAACAAAAGTCCGATTTTCAGCGCATGAGAATAGAAAAAGAAACTTGGACACCGATTATGGGACTCGTAAATGGCAAATTTACGCCGTCTTTTCTCAAAAAAGATAGCTTTGACCCTGCGGCGGATTCTTTGGTAATCATGCAAGAAATTTTAGTCCAAAAAACTTCCGAAAGTCCAATAAAAAAATCTCCCGAAAACTCACATGATTTGGCTCAAGATTCCGACCCATCGGACGATAATTCAGAAAGTGATTCGGATAATTTTGATGAAAATTATTCGGACGAAATATATGATAATCAGGATGTTGAAATCGAAAATCCGCCGACACTCGGCACAGGTAGTGCAGGCAGCGAAATCCCTTTTGAACCCCACCAACGTCTGGAAGATTCCTTGACTTTCGCCCGTATTTATGCCCAAGATAAGTGGGATGCCCAACCTGTTGATTTCACGGTGCATAAATCTTTGATGCGAGAGGATACGACCAATTTGTATGATGTCGAATTTGAAAATATCGTAACCGTTTCCGAAGAGTTATCCATTGATTGTGTGTGGGTTACACTCACGAAATACTATGCCGTCTGGAACTCTGAACAGATTAATCCTTATCGTTATAATATTTCGGATTTTAAGGATACGATTCCGATGCAACTCTATGATACCACCAAAAATCAAGGCTGGTCAATGCCTTTGGCGGATATTCGGGTTACTTCGATGTTTGGCTTTCGGAGGTATCGCTGGCATCACGGCATCGACTTAGACCTCGATACTGGCGACCCTGTTTATGCTTCTTTTGACGGTATTGTTCGCATAAGTCGTTATAATTCAAGTGGTTATGGTAATTTTGTGGTCTTGCGACATTATAACGGATTAGAAACTTTGTACGGGCATTTGAGCGAATCTCATGTCGAAGTCGGGCAGTTTTTGAAGGCGGGCGACGAAATCGGAAAAGGCGGGTCCACAGGACGAAGCACGGGACCACATTTGCATTACGAAGTCCGATATCGAGGCTATGCACTCGACCCACGCGAAATTTATGATTTTGAAAACCAACGTATGAAAACTGACCTTTTTTACTTAAAACCTGCACATTTTAAACATTTGCAAACTCAAAGACAAACCGTATGGCACACGATTCGTAGTGGCGAATCACTCTACAAAATTGCCGTCCGCTACCGAACAACGGTCTATAATTTGTGCAAATTGAATGGTATCAGCAGCAAATCTACCTTACGAGTGGGTAAAAAATTGCGTGTGAAATAATCATTAAAAATTAGCCAAAAATTCATGTGGAAAACTTCGCAAAACATCGAAATTTCCCACTTTTTGACTATTTTTCGGAGCGTAATTTCTGAATAAATCGAATTAAATTCCCGTGTGCAAAATCCCGAAGGTGTTGTTCCGAAAAACCAAATTTTTCCAAATCGCTCATCAATTTCGGGAAATCCGCAGCCGTTTGATATTCGGGATAAAAAAACATTTCTTCGGAAGCAATTACGCCTGTCGAAAACAAATCTGCACCCGAACAAACTTGTTTTTCTGCCTTAAAATCTTCGATGAGCATTTGTAAGTTTTTGGCAATTTTTTCTTTTTTTCCGAGATATTTATGCAACCAATTTAGCCCTATAATTCCGCCTCGTTTCAAAATTTCTTGTGCCAATTCCGTAGGTAAGTTTCGGGGATGAAAATGCAATTTTCGCAAATTAGAATGACTGGCAATCACGGGAATTTCCAAATTATTTTTGTCCATAAAATTCAGCGCATCAATGATTAATGGGTCGCTGGCATGGGCAAAATCCAACGCAATTTTTTTGTCTGAAAGATATTCCAAAAACCGTTTGCCATCTTTTTTTAGCCCAACTGTGGTTTGATTTCCGCCTCCAAACCGATTTTCGAGATGATGCGTCAGGCTGATATAAAATAATTGCCCGACATTTTCCGTGATTTGGGTTAAATTTTTGATGCCTTGTTCAAAAGTTTCGTCTTCCGCCCAAAAACCTGATGCGTTTTCAATCGCCGCAACAAGAAAAGTTTTGTTTTTTTCAAAAAAATCTTTGTTAAATGGCTTATTATCAGGAAATTGAGATACAAAATTGGGTTCTTCCATGAGGATTTTTTTGAACCACTCCGATTGCCCAATGCCATGCTTTGAACTCCCCGATTTGGTTACGGTAAAAATGGCAGTAACCTGCAAGCCCACATTTCCAGCCCGAAGTTGTGGCAACGAACACCGAGCTTCGGGGTCGTGAGGTGTTGCGTTTTGCGCTTGTTTGAACTCCAAATGACCTAATAAATCGCAATGTGCATCCGCAATTTTATACATATAAATTCTTGATTTTGAGGTTTTTACTTCGTAAAATAATCCGCAAGTTACGTCCAATTCGGCGTAATTACAAACTTGTATGTCTTCCGAAAACGCAATTTCAGATACGCCCAATAACATCCTTTATTGTATTTTTTCCGTAAGTTTGTAGTATGAAACGCTGGGCAAACATATTATTTAATTTTGTTTACTTTCTTGCCGTTACTGGTGTGGTGGTCAAAGGGCATTGTTGCTGTGATTTGACGACTTTACCGATAATGGTACAGGTGGATAATTGTTGTGATGCGCACGCAAAAAAAGAGTCTTGCCCAATGCCAAATGACGACAGCCAAGACCAAAATGATGGCTGTTGTGATGGACAAACTGAAATCAAAAAAGTAGATGACTGGCAAGCTAAAACCGATTTTTTTCAGTTTTCGCCCTTTATTCTGACCCAAAATCAGCAGTGTTTTCATTGTTTTTTACCGCAAAGCCTCGAAAAAAAGGCGGAAATCCCAAAATATATCATTCCGCAACCACGAGGTATCCCTCTTTACAAACTTCATGGTGATTTTAGATTTTATGGTTAAATAATGATGTCCAGACCTCATAGATTTTTCAAAACCTGCGAGGCATAAAAGACTATTTTTAATTATTTAATAAATAAAATCTAATTTAAAATCACATGAAAAATTTAGCATATTTTTTCGTTTTTTTCTCATTTATTTTTGTTTCGGAGATGAACGCCCAAAGTGCAAAGCCTAAAAAAGTGCAAACCATTGAGTTTGAAGTTAATGGCGTTTGCGGAATGTGCAAAGAACGCATTGAAGGCGCAATGGACTACAAAGGCATAAAATTTGCCGAATGGAATAGCAAAACGCAAACGCTCAAAGTGGTTTTTAACACCAAAAAAATCACTGAACAACAACTCCACGAGCGTATCGCCCATGTCGGACACGACACCTCGAAAGCCAAGGCTAAGGACGAAGTTTACGACCAACTTCCAGAATGTTGCCGATACCGAAATGGCGAGGTTGAAGTACATTAAAATTCCAATCTAATTTATTGATTATCAGACCTATAAGGTTTTAAAAATCTTATAGGTCTGATAATGTTTTATGCAATTCTAAAATAAAAAAAACGAAAAAAATGAACTCAAAATATATATATATAATTTTATGGTTAATTTCATTTCCTGTTTTTGCACAAAAAAATATCACAGGAATTGTTGGCGAACAACATACCGCAGATGCCGACCACGATGAGGCATCTTTTTCACCTCTGACAGGTGCAAATGTGCATTGGTTAGGCACGAATATTGGTACGGCAACCGATGCCAATGGATACTTCAAATTAAGGCGAAATTCGGAATCTAATAAACTGATAATCAGTTTTATAGGCTTTAAATCGGATACGCTTGACATCTCAAAAAATGACCAAAATTTAACCATTTTTTTGGAGTCCAATCAGATGCTTGAGGGCGTTGAAATTACGCACGAAAGTAAAGGCACGGAGATGGATTATTTAGCCACTCGAAATGCGCAATTAATTTCCGAAAAAGAACTCTTCAAAGCCGCCTGCTGTAATCTTTCGGAAAGTTTTGAAACCAATGCCTCGGTGGATGTCGCTTTTACCGATGCGATTACGGGAACTCGCCAAATTCAGATGCTCGGTTTGGCAGGAACTTATACGCAAATCACGACCGAAAATTTGCCCAGTATTCGGGGGCTTGCCTCTAATTTTGGCTTGACTTTTATTCCGGGAAGTTGGATTTCTTCGATTCAAGTTTCTAAGGGCGTGGGGTCGGTCGTGAATGGTTACGAATCCATCGCCGGACAAATTAATACAGAACTGAAAAAGCCCGAAGAAGGCGACCAATTTTTCTTGAATCTCTATGGAAATCAGGGCGGTAGGGTGGAGGCAAATGCCGATTTCAGAACCAAAATAGGCGAAAAATGGGCAACTGCATTTTTGTTGCATGGCAGTAGAAGACCGTTTGAAAATGACGTGAATCAAGATAGTTTTCTGGATTTTCCTTTGACTTCGCAACTCAATTTGGTCAATCGGTGGAAATATTCAAATGCCAAAAAAGGACACGAAGCACAATTCGGAATCAAGTATCTGAACGATAAAAAATTAGGCGGTCAAGTGGGTTTTGAACCTGAAATTCATAAGGGAAAAACCGATGTGTATGGCTTAGAAATCAACACCGAACGAGCCGAATTTTTTGCCAAAAATGGCTTTGTTTTTTCGCCTTACAAAAGTCTGGGAATGCAATTTTCGGCGGTTTCGCATCAGCAAAATTCGTATTTTGGTCTGAATACTTACGATGCTTCGCAAAGTACAATTTATGGTAATTTGATTTATCAATCTATTTTCGGAACGACCGACCACAAATTCAAGACGGGTTTGAGTTATTTATTAGATAATTATCAAGAAGAATTTAATCAAATAAATTATGACCGCACCGAATCGGTTTTGGGAGGCTTTATTGAATATACTTTCAATCATAAACAAAAATTGAACTTTATCATGGGACTTCGTGCGGATTACCATACTATTTTTGGTTTATTTTTAACGCCAAGATTGCACGCCCGTTATGAAATTATGGACGGGACGGTTTTGCGCGCTTCGGCAGGTCGAGGACAACGAACGGCAAATATTTTTATTGAAAATATGGCGGTTTTTGCCAGCTCTCGAAAGGTCAATATTTTCGGAAATTCGCCCGAAAATCCTTACGGTTTAAATCCTGAAATTGGTTGGAATTTTGGCTTTCATCTGACGCAAGACTTTACGTTGGATTATCGAGAAGGCACAATGAATTTAGATTTTTATCGCACTGATTTTCAGAATCAAATTGTCGTTGATTTGGACTCTAATCCTCAGGAAATCAGCTTTTATAATTTGGATGGCAAATCATATTCCAACAGTTTTCAGGCAGAAATACAGTACGAAATTTTGCGAAGAGTGGATATAAAAATGGCGTATCGTTGGCTGGATGTTCGGACGACTTACGGCGAAAATTTATTGCCAAAACCTTTGACTTCGGAGCATCGAGGCTTCTTGAATTTGGGCTATACAACACGCACCAAACAAAGCCCTTGGCTGTTCGATTTGACGTATAATATTTTTGGGTCGCAACGCATTCCAAACACCAAAACCAATCCTGAAAATTACCAAATGGACGAATTTTCGCCAACATTTTCGACCTTAAATTTCCAGATTTCAAAAAGTTTTAATCAGAAACTTGATTTGTACTTTGGCGGGGAAAACGTATTGAATTACACACAAAAAAATCCGATTATTTCGGCATCTGAACCCTTTGGCGATTACTTTGATTCGTCTTTGGTTTTTGCACCGATTTTTGGACGGACATTTTATGGCGGCTTGCGTTTTCGCATCGGAAAATAAATGATTATGTAGAAATTAGATAAATGTAAGTTTTTTCATTTTTTATAAAAAAATCCTCATAGGAGATACTTCCTATGAGGATTAATTTTTAAAACAAAGTATGTTAATTAATCTTATGTTTAAGTGTGTAACAAAAAGTATTTAGGCATTTTAATTTTGATATAAAAAATTGATTTTCAGGTAATTATACAATTTAATTGCTTAAAATATCATTTCTGGAATTTCGCCTTCGATGATTAATTTACCTTCGGTTGCCTCTCGAATTTCTTGAACCGTAACATGAGGCGCTCGTTCTATGAGCTTAAATCCACCTTCTGGTAAGACATCAAGTACCGCCAAATTGGTAACAATTTTCTTGACACAATTTACGCCTGTAATAGGTAACGAACAGGTTTTCAGTAACTTAGATTCTCCTTTTCGGTTGGTGTGTTGCATCGCTACGATAATATTTTCTGCCGAAGCGACCAAATCCATAGCTCCGCCCATCCCTTTGACCATTTTGTTTGGAATTTTCCAGTTGGCGATGTCGCCTGTTTCGGATACTTCCATGGCACCCAAAATCGTGAGGTCAATGTGTCCGCCCCGAATCATGGCAAAACTCTCTGCCGAAGAGAATAAACTTGACCCCTCCAACATGGTAACTGTCTGTTTACCAGCATTTATCAAATCGGCATCGACATTTTCTTCGGTGGGAAAAGCTCCAATTCCGAGCAGTCCATTTTCGGATTGTAACACCACGTCTATTCCTTCAGGAATATAATTGGCAACCAAAGTTGGGATTCCAATACCCAAATTGACATAGAATCCATCTTGCAATTCTCGTGCAATCCGTTGTGCAATTTGTTGTTTCGATAACATAGGATAGTATAGTTTATTGGTTTAGTTATTTAAACAATGGCAAAATACAATTTTTAACGTAAAAAATAAACAAAAACAAGCTATAAAAAAGGCGTATCCCAAAAGGGGAACGCCTTATATTATGATTGGTTATGTGATAAAATGCTTGTTAAAAGCTAAAAAGGAAAATTATAAATTGATACGTTAGTCTATTTCTTCGATGTTTAATCGTCTTTTAACTTCCTGAATGACACGCTCTTCGTCCACCGAATCATTGTCCGAAGCCTCTGCAAACATATACATAATATCGACAATGTCTTCTTTCAAATCGGGAGCATCTTGCAAATACTCTTTAAGTACGACCAGAAATTTTTCTTCCCATTGTCCCAAAGAGCTAACCAAATATTCTAAGTCATTGTAATACAGTTGTTTGAGTTCAGCCACGTTGATTTCTCCGCCAAAGTCATCAATAAAAGTTTCTGCCATTGACCGAGAAATGTACTTGACATAAATCCACTCTTCATCCTCAATGACCCCATCGGCTGCAATGACCAAAAGCGAAGGGAAAAATGTCAATAAGGTGGTGAACTGTTCTTGAGTCAATTTGGTGTTACAATTGGCTTGGTATTCGGTAAAGAGCGACGAAACCGCAGTACTCATGGGCTTTATGGTTTAATAAATTCATCTGTAATAATAAACAAATAATTCGTGTTTTTCAAGTTTACATCCAAAAAAGTAGTTGATTTTTTGAGTATTATTTTGAGCAAAAATTTTTCTTTATGGTTTTTCACGCTGTATTTGATGTATTTTTCTCAAAATGAGTTGGTCAAAGTCATCGCTCTTTTCCAGAAAATAAATTTCGATAGGCAAATAAAAAACAGGGAATTTTTGTCCAAAAACAGCAAAATCGGGGTTGTTAAGTTTGACAAAATCCTTTTCGGTGGTCAGAATCGTCAAATCTGGAAATTCAACTCGTTTTTTATGATAAACCATCTGAATTTCCCGAATGCGGTTGGTATCATAATGTGCATGGTCTGGATATTTCAGATGTTTAACAATTTGATAATCAGCACGTAATTTTTGGAGTAAAGTATCGGTTTGGGCAATTCCTGTAACCAACAAAATAGATTTAGAAATCTGGGAAAACTTACATTCTAAAGAAATAGGCTTCAAATAACGAATTGCCGTAAAAAAAATAGGTGTTTTTGGGTGCGAATAACGTTGAATTTGTTGTCTAATTTCTTGTTTTTGTTCAATTTTTAAATCTGGGGGACATTTTGAAACGATGATAATATCAGCTCGTTTTGCGCCTTTCCGATTTTCCCGAAGCCTTCCGGCGGGCAATAAAAAATCCTGATAAAAGGGACGCTGATAATCGGATAATAAAATCTGTAAATCTGCCCGAATATTTCGATGTTGAAAGGCATCATCCAACAGAATTATCTCGTTATCAGGCTGATGAAGCATAATTTTGGGAACTGCTAAGGTTCGTTTTTCGCCTACGGCTACGGTAATATTTTTGCCGTATTTCAAATAAAATTGCATCGGTTCATCTGCAATTTTGTCAGCCGTAGCGGTTGGGTCAGCAATGAGTACGCCTTGTGTTTTACGTCCGTATCCACGGCTTAAAGTTGCAGTTTTAAATTGATTTTGTACTAATCGGATGAGATATTCAATATGAGGCGTTTTTCCTGTGCCGCCTACGGTCAGATTTCCGACTGTAATCAAGACAGATTGAAAAGAAATACTACGGAAAATACCATAATCAAATAGAATATTACGTATTGAAGTTATTGAATCATACAAAACGGCAAACGGAAAAAGAATAAATTTCAATACTCTATTCATTTATTGCGTAGTTTTTGTACTTGTTCGGGGGTTAGTCCTGTTAGCTCTGCAACTTCCTGATTATGAGGATATACAGCGATTAATTTTTGAGCAAGTTTTTCGGCTTGTTGCTGTTCTTTTTCTTTGATTTGGTCTAACTCTTGTTTCATTTGTTCAAATTTTTCTTCGGCTTGTTGCGTTTTTTCTTCGGCTTGTTTTTTAGCTTCCTCGAACTTCTGCGCTTGTTTTTTGAGTTCTTGTACTTGTTTTTCGGCTTGTTGCGTTTTTTCTTCGGCTTGTTTTTTAGCTTCTTCAAACTCCTGCGCTTGTTTTTCGGCTTGTTGCGCTTGTTTTTCGGCTTGTTGCGCTTGTTTTTTTAGTTCTTGGAATTTTTCTTGCATAAAGCTATGTGCATCTAACCAAAACTTCTGTTGAGATTCGTAATGGACTTTTTCTTCATCGGCTAAATACATGATTTCGAGTCGTTTGCTGGCTTTTCGGATTTCTTTAATTTCGGATAATTCTTCTGGTAAACTATTTAAGGAATATTGATAAGCATAATTCAAAAACGTAATCCAGCGTTCCAGAGCCGATTTGACAAAAGCTAATTCTTTTGTAAATTTTGATAATTCGACAAAATACAAATCCAGGTAATCCAATGTTTTGTGGGTTTCGTTGGTTTCCCTGTCTTTTATCGTAAAACACCGATGATAACGTTCATCCCCAAATAATTTGAAGTCCATCAAACTAATGACGATACATTTTTTGAGATCAGAATAACCTAATTTGGGATTGCCTTTTTCGTCTAGTTCCAACTTGCTGGGCGCAATATCAAGTTGCGACCCAAACATTTTTGCCCAATAATACAAGGTACGTTTGCCATAAAAAGACGAGCCTTGAATTTGCATTTCAATATCGTAATGTCGTCCATTTTCGTCTATGGCTTTGATGTCCAAAATGGATAGTTTTCCTTGTAAATAATCAGATAAATTATATGGATTTTTGAGCGTTAATTCCACAATTTGTTGATAATGAGGAAGCACAGCATTGACCAAAGACAATAAAATATCGGTATTATCTTCGGAGCCAAATAATTTTTTGAATACTAAATCAATCTTAGGATTTATTTTTGCCATTGGTGATGTCGGAAATCTTTTCTCAAAAATACAACTTTTCTGACCATATTCCAAGTCAATTTTTGGTAGAAAAATTGTGTAGGCAGCTTGAGTTGTTCGCATCCGAAAGATAAATTCATAACTTTGTTCTAAATTATCCAAAAAACCGAAAGTCATGCAGAAGACGGAAGTTATTATCATTATTATTTCCTTATTATTTTCGGCGTTTTTTTCGAGCTTGGAACTGGCATTTGTTTCGGCAAATCGGTTGCATATCGCCTTACAAAAGAAAAAAGGGCGTGTAAATGGTACAATTCTATCGGCTTTTGTCGAAAAATCATCGCTTTTTATTACTACGATGCTCACAGGAAATACGACAGCGATGGTCATCTATGGCATTTATATGGCAAAAATATTGGATATTCCCATCGCCAATTTATTGAATAAATATGTATTCCTGACCACACCCGTTCCTGAAGTGGCGGTGCTGGTGGTGCAGTCTTTGGTTTCGACACTTTTGGTCTTGGCGGTGGCAGAATTTTTTCCCCAAA
>CAZNYR010000010.1:0-46293 GCA_964577275.1 uncultured Cytophagales bacterium
AGCTCGGTCAAATAATTTGCCCACGCATTAGGGTAATTTTGATGATAATAATCCCACCAAAAGACCTGTAATACCACCTTGCGAGGCTGGGCATACAGACCCACCGATAATGCCAGAAGCACAATCAGCAGACTAAGTTTTTTCAAGTTCATAAGTTTTGTTCGGTTAATTAAACAGGTATATGCAAATCCTGCAAGATAACCCTAAAACACTACGATTCAAAATATTTTGTTTTCGAATTTGTATTTTTTGACTAAATAAAAATTAATAAGCGCAAATGTGATGATTTGATAATTAATATCACTTTTAATATTTTTAATTTCAAATTAGGAGATGGATTTTAGCAGAAATAAACGGCTTAAAAACGGAATACAGATGAAGAATTTGACGAAATGATATTATGATTCCGAAAAAATATGATTTTTTCAGTTGAATCTGCGTTTTGAAAAGAGCTTCATATTTTTTGAGAAAATAGGTCTAATCCGCCCGTAAAAACGTCTTAAATTGATGTTGTAAAATTCCCTCGAATCTGTTATCTTCGGAAAAAAAGACTCAGACGACCTGCCATAAGACTTGGCAGGTCTAAATCTTGGAAAATTTATGTATTTAATTTTCGATACCGAAACCACAGGTTTACCCAAAAATTTTGATGCGCCACACACCGATTTAGAAAATTGGCCTCGTTTGGTGCAGATTGCTTGGCAATTACACGACTCCAAAGGAAAGTTACTTTCGGCTGATAATCTGATAGTTAAGCCCGAAGGATTTACCATTCCGTATAATGCGGAAAAAGTACACGGAATTTCGACCGAAATTGCACTTGCTCAAGGACACGACCTGAAAAAAGTCTTACAAAAGTTCGCTACGGACATCCAAAAAGCGGATTTATTAATCGGACATAACATCGAATTTGACCTCAATATCATGGGGGCGGAGTTCATTCGGACAGAGGTCAAAAGCCAACTTTGGGACACCGAAACGCTTTGTACCAAATTAAGTACGGTCGATTTTGTGGCGATTCCCGGAGGCAAAGGGGGGGGCTATAAGTGGGCGACACTCACGGAATTACACCAAAAATTATTCGGAAAAGGCTTCGATGATGCCCACGATGCGGCGTATGATGTCGAGGCGACTGCACGTTGTTTTTTTGGGATTCTTGCCAAGAAAATTGTCCCGACCAAAGACGGCACGCTCCCCGAAAATATTACCTACGAACCGCCCCAACTGGACGAGGCGAATTTCCGAAAAAAAGCCGATGACGCAACCGCAAAAATTCCCGAACGCTTCCGCCGAAAACACGCTCCAGAGGAGGTTTTTCCGTTTTGTCATTTGCATTTGCATTCGCAATTTTCGATTTTGAATAGCACCGCCAGCCTCAAAAAAATTATTGCCAAAGCCCAAGAAAACAACATGGAAGCCGTTGCCATTACCGACCACGGGAATTTGCACGCCGCTTTTAATGCCGTTTCCGAAGGGGCAAAAAATAATATAAAAGTCATCGTGGGGTGCGAATTTCATGTGGCAGAAGAGCGAACCCGAACCAAATTCACGAAAGCCGAACGGGATTTTCGATTTTCGCAGGTATTATTGGCAACCGACCAAGCATCGTATCACCGACTGGCGGAGATGTGTTCGAGAGGTTATACCGAAGGATTTTATTTTGGTGTGCCTCGTATCGGAAAGGATTTAATTGAGAAATATCATGAAGGATTAATCGCATTAACAGGTGGATATTTCAATTATACCGATGATTTTTATGGCGAAATTCCCTACTTGATTTTGAACAAAGGCGAACACCAAGCCGAAGAAGCATTCAAATGGTGGCATGGAATTTTTGGCGATAATTTTTATGTCGAAATCATGCGACACGGACTCGAAGAAGAAGAGCGAATTAATCAAGTATTATTGAAATTTGCGGATAAATATCATGTTAAAATTGTAGCAACAAATAACGCTTATTACATTGATAAATCGGATGCCGATGCACACGATACGCTACTTTGTGTGAAAGGTGGGCGTAGCAAAAGTACACCCGTGGGTTGGGGACGAAAAAATCGCTTTGGCTTTCCGAATCACGAATATTACATGAAAACGCAGGAGGAAATGAATGAACTTTTTTATGATATTCCGTCTGCGCTCGAAAATACCAAAGAAATTATAGATAAATGTTCGCCCGTGAAGCTGAAACGGGATATTTTGATGCCTCGTTACGAACTGCCACCTGAATTTGATACGCAGGACGATTATTTACGATATTTGACCTACGAAGGCGCAAAAAATCGCTATCCCGACATGACTGATGAAATTCGTGAACGATTAGACCGTGAACTCAAAATAATACAAAATATGGGATTTCCAGGGTATTTTTTGATTGTACAGGATTTTATCAATGCTTCTAAGAAAATGGGCGTTGCTGTGGGTCCAGGTCGAGGTTCGGCGGCGGGTTCGGCGGTTGCTTTTTGTACGGGAATTACCAACATTGACCCAATAAAGTACAATTTATTATTTGAACGTTTCCTCAATCCTGAACGGGTTTCGATGCCTGATATTGACATTGATTTTGATGATGTGATGCGCCAAAATGCGATTGATTATGTGGTCAAAAAATATGGTCAAAACCAAGTTGCACAAATTATTACGTATGGTACGATGGCGGCAAAAATGTCCATCAAAGATGTGGCGCGCGTGCTGGAACTGCCTCTTGACCAGTCAAATATGTTGGCGAAATTTGTGCCAGATAAGCCGGGTACGAAATTGACTAAAGCCTTTGAGGAGGTCGAAGATTTAAAAAAAATCTATGCCAAAAATCCCGAAAAAGACCCACAAGCCAAAGTATTGCATAATGCCAAAGTATTGGAAGGCTCGGTGCGTGGCACGGGTATTCATGCAGCAGGAGTAATTATTGCGCCCGATGATTTGATGAAATATATTCCCGTTTGTACCTCAAAAGATGCTGATTTGTGGGTTACGCAATTTGATGGGCGAGTCGTTGAGGATGCGGGAATGCTTAAAATGGACTTTTTGGGGCTTAAAACCCTGACAATCATTAAGGATGCCATAAAATTAATCGAAAAAAATCATGGTGTTAAAATTGACCCAGATTTGATTTCGTTGGATGACCAAAAAACTTTTGAACTCTACCAACGTGGCGAAACAGTCGGCACATTTCAGTTTGAATCTGATGGAATGCGGAAATATCTGAAAGACCTCAAACCCACTGATATTGAAGACCTTATCGCCATGAATGCGCTGTATCGTCCCGGTCCCTTGCAGTATATTCCGATGTACATTAATCGAAAACACGGTAAGGAAAAAGTGGAATATCCACACGAATTATTACGTCCAATTCTCGAACCCACCTACGGCATTATGATTTATCAGGAACAAATCATGCAAACAGCGCAAATTTTGGCGGGTTATTCGCTCGGTGGGGCGGATATATTACGGCGAGCAATGGGGAAAAAGAAATTTGAGGAAATGCAAAAACAACGTGCAATTTTTGTAGAAGGTGCAAAAAAATTACATGGCATTCCCAAAGACCAAGCCGAAGAAATTTTTGATGTCATGGAAGGTTTTGCGGCATATGGTTTTAACCGCTCTCACTCGGCAGCGTATTCGGTGGTGGCATATCAAACGGCTTATCTCAAAGCAAATTATACCCCCGAATACATGGCGGCAGTCATGACACATTCGATGGGAAATATTGATAAAATTTCGTTTTTTATGGAAGAATGTAAAAATATTAACGTGCCTGTTTTGGGTCCTGATGTGAACGAATCTTCCAAGTTTTTTGATGTCAATAAAGATAAACAAATTCGGTTTGGTTTGGGCGCAATTAAAGGCGCAGGCGATGCTGCCGTAGAGTCGATTATCGAGGAGCGAGAAAATGGTCATTTTGTTGATATTCACGATTTTACGGAGCGAATTAACTTGCGAACCGTCAATAAAAAAACCTTTGAAAGTCTGGCGTATGCAGGGGCTTTTGATTGTTTTGAGGATGTCCACCGGGCGCAATTTTTTCATAAACCTGATGGCGAAAACACCACAGGAATCGAAAAATTAATCAAATACGGAAATAATGCACAAGAAGAGAAAAACTCCTCTCAAGTGGCACTTTTTGGAGGTGGCGGAAGCGCGAATGTTATGCCCAAACCCAAACTTCCAGAATGTAATAAATGGAGCGAACCCGAAAAATTAGCCCATGAAAAAGAAGTTGTAGGCTTTTTTATTACAGGACATCCACTTGACCAATATCGGGATGAAATCGAAGGATTTTGTACTTGTCGATTGAACGAGGTCGAAAATTATAAAAATCGAGAAATCAAAATTGGCGGAATTATTTCGCAAGTATCTGAACGTCAGACCAAAACAGGAAAACCTTTTGCTCTTTTTACGATTGAGGATTATGATTCAAGTTTGAGTCTGGCGATGTTCGGAGAAGAGTATTTGAAGGCAAAACATCTGCTCGAAACAAATAATTACATCTTTGTCAAAGGAAAAGTAGAGCCTCGTTATAACCAAGAAGATACGTTGGAATTTCGCCCAAAAAGTATCGAACTTTTGTCCGAAGTCAAAGAAAAATATGCCAAAGAATTAGAAGTATTTTTAGAATTGGATAAATTGGATAATAAAATGTTGGCTGATTTACAGTTTATGATGCAAAATAATAAGGGGCAAAGTCCATTACGAGTACATTTGTTCGACCCAGAAACCCAACAAATAACCCGGACACTATCGAATATGCGAATTAATTTGGCGGGAGAATTGCCTGATTTATTGCGTAAGGCGGGTTTGAAATATAAAATGAATTAAAAATATAAACCAGTTTAGAGTAGTAATTATGAAACTTGCCAAGTTTTTAAAACTGGCAAGTCTAAAGGATATTATTCATCATAAAGTAAATATTTTTGTCGCATTTTTTTGTACTTTTCCAAGTCAGTTTGCCACGAATCCCGAATTTCGGCTTCCGTTTTGCCTGCTTCGATGTCTTTTCGGAGCTGTTCCGAACCATATAAAAGTGTCAAATAATCCTTGAAAAAATCAGCTTTATGAGGCGATTTTTGATAAAACTCAATCAAAGGTTGCAAGGAAAAAGGGTGCTTAAAATTGTCAGTTGTCCGAAAATCCATACCATAACAAATCTGACCCTTGTACTTCGGATTTTTTGCACCTTCTCGACTTTCAGGCTTAAAACTGAACGTCTTATCGGGAAAATCGGGCATTCCCGCCACCTGAAAGGGAAATTCTGTACCTCGTCCGATACTTACTTTTGTTCCTTCAAACAAACAAAGTGTCGGATAAAGCCATATCGAACGGTCATTAGGCAAATTGGGCGAGGGTCTTATGGGCAATGAATAAGGCATTTTGTGCGTATAATTTTCGCATCGAACAACCTCCAAATCACAGATTTTGCCGTCTTTTAGCCAGCCTTCACCGTTTATCATGGTAGCCAATTCGCCTACGGTCAAGCCATGTACAATCGGGATGGGGTGCATCCCAACAAAAGAAGCATATTTTCTATCAAGAATCATGCCATCAATGTAATGCCCATTAGGGTTCGGGCGGTCAAAAACAATACATTTTTTACCATTTTCGGCGCAGGCTTCCATTACATAGTGCATGGTGCTAATATACGTATAAAATCGAACGCCTACATCCTGAATATCAAAAATTACGGCATCAATATCCTGTAAATCAGAGGGTTTTGGCTTTTTGTGCTTGCCGTATAACGAAATCAAAGGCAAGCCCGTTTTGGTATCTTTGCCATTCGTAACGTGTTCACCGGCATCGGCATTGCCTCGAAAACCATGTTCTGGAGCAAATATTTTTTGGATGAAAATTCCTTTTTTTAACAAAAAATCGGCAAGATGTTCTTGACCAACGACTGAAGTTTGATTGACTACCAGTGCAATCTTTAAATCCTTCAAATTTTCTGAGTAAATATCTGAACGCTCCGCCCCAACTTTTAGTGCTTTTTTTGCCTCAAATTTAGCATCCTTCAAATTAGATTTATCAGTAACTGAAGCGTCTATTTTAGTATTAAGTTCTTGATTACCACTATTTTTAATGACAGAAATAGAATCTGTCGAAGTTATTTTTGAAGGAAGAGAATCGGAGGAATCCGAAATCATTTTTTGATTCGTTTTACACGTAGTAATTAATGAAACTACTACTAATAATACAATTTTAGAAATACGAAATGTTGTCATGTATGTTATCTATTTTTGAGGTAAATTTTTGACCTCATTTTAAGTAAATTACACCAAAAATCCTAATTATTATCCGATATTTGTACCACAAAAATGTATAAAATGTATGCTTGAAATAGGAAATTATAATACGCTCGAAATCGTCAAAGAAACACCACAAGGGCTTTATTTGGATTCAGAAAAGGGTGAAATTCTGCTGCCCAAACGATACCGAACCGACACCATGGAAATAGGTACAGAATTAATGGTGTTTATTTATACGGATTCCGAAGACCGACTTGTCGCCACAACCGAAAAGCCATTAGCAGTCGTAGGGAATTTTAGTTTCCTGAAAGTCAAGGAATTAACGTCTTTCGGAGCATTTATGGATTGGGGTTTGAGCAAAGATTTGCTCGTGCCGTATCGTGAACAACATAAACCAATGGAGGTCGGCAAAAAATACATTATCCGAGTGTGTTTAGACCACAAAACGCAACGCGTGATTGGCGTGAATCGTATCGGAAGTTTTTTGGAAAAAGAAAACATTGAACTTGCTGAAA
Source organism: uncultured Cytophagales bacterium (assembly GCA_964577275.1). Taxonomy (GTDB): domain Bacteria; phylum Bacteroidota; class Bacteroidia; order Cytophagales; family Thermoflexibacteraceae; genus UBA2561. Next base: position 6,749 of record CAZNYR010000010.1, read on the forward strand.
ATCAGAAGGTTAAGCTATTACCTTATGAACAGACCACGCTTGGAGTCATGTGCGTTATTGACGATTTATATGCGGGAATGCTTTACAAAAATGAGATTTTTCAGGAAATACAGTTGGGGGAACGGCTCGAAGGATATGTCCAAAAAATACGAGAAGACCATAAAATTGACTTGAGTTTGCGTTTGGCGGGTTTTGACCATATCAAAGATGAATCCAAAAATATTCTTCAAAAATTACAAGAAAATAACGGAAAATTACCATTTTCGGATAAAAGTTCACCCGAAGAAATCAAGCAGCATTTTGAGATGAGCAAAAAAACATTCAAAAAATTGATTGGAAACCTCTACAAACAGGGCAAAATTGAGATTGAAACACATCAAATTCGGCTCAAGTAACGATTTTGGCATGAAAATAATATGAAAAAGTAATGCCAAACTTAACAATTTCTTGTATCAAGATATAAGTCTATCGAGTTGTAATTGTCTTAGTTTTAGGTATTCATAAGTGGCAATTTTAGTTTTTGACTAAAACCCTAAGTTCAATGGATGCCTCGGAGCGCAAGTTATTACACGTCTTCCAAGACGTTGATAATGAAGACTTTATATTAGAATTATACCAGTATCAACCCCCATATTTTCAGGATGGCAAGCCTTACAAAGGCATTTGCAAAAAAGACCCTCAAAAAATGCCTGATGGACGCATGATTTATTTTGGTATTTACGAAATTGCAGGACATTCGGAGGCTGAAATCTTACAAATCGCCGCCGAATTATACGGGTTTGAACCTGAATTTTGATACAAATACATGACTGCCAAACTTTTTTTTGAGCAAATTCGCTCCCAACTGACCACAATTTATGAGCCACCGCAAGCCAACTCAGTGGCTTTTTTGGTTGTTGAAAAATTATTTCAACTCTCTCGTAATCAGTTGATTATAAATGAAAGAACTTTTACAAAATCCGATTGGAATAGGCTAAAACCTTACCTCGAACGCCTCCTCAATCATGAGCCTGTGCAGTATGTATTGGGCGAAGGTTATTTTTATGGGCGTGCTTTTGAGGTCAGTTCGGATGTGTTGATTCCACGTCCCGAAACCGAAGAATTAGTCGATTTAATTATTAAACAAAATCAAAAAAATACAAATTTAACTCTTTTGGATATTGGTACGGGAAGCGGTTGTATTCCGATTACGCTCTTTCACCATTTGCCACAGGCAGAGGTTCATGCGTTAGACATTTCGGAAAAAGCCCTACGGATTGCACAACAAAATGCACATAAGTTACAGGCAAATATTCGATTTCATCAGTTCAATATCTTGAAAAATAATCTGGATGAACTCCCTGATTTTGAGATAATTGTGAGTAATCCGCCTTATGTGCGGCTCTCCGAAAAGTGGCAGATGCAGGCAAATGTTCTTGATTATGAACCCGAATTGGCATTATTCGTTCCTGATGGTTCGCCTTTACTTTTTTATGAACGCATCGCCCAAATTGCAACTCAGAAACTGAAAATAAATGGCAAATTGTATTTTGAAATCAATGAAGCCTTTGGGGAATCAGTAGTTAAATTATTAGAAAAGTACAATTTTAAACAAATTTCCTTGTGCCAAGATATGCAAAATCGGGATAGAATTGTTTTTGGAAATAAATAAGCAAAAAACTTTGGCAAAGTTGTCAAAGTTTTTATCTTAAAACTGTTAAAAAGTGTATTTTTAATCAAATTGATTACTCATCTGTTCTAATCCTTGTGGATTCAATATTTCAATTCTTCGTTTGTTAATTGCAATCAATTCATTTTTCTTAAATTCGGACAATATCCGAATCGTTGTTTCTTTGACCGTTCCCGTAAAACTTGCCAGTTCTTCTCTGCTAAGTTGCACACCATCTCGACTATTTTCGGCATTACTTAACAACAATAAAGCATCAGCAATGCGTCCTCGAGCGGGTTTGTAAGCAATATCAGTGAGCTTATTTTCGGTTTCTTCGGCAAGAGCGCAAACTTTTTGCATGATTTCTATCGAAAACTCAAGGTTTGTTTCGAGTAGATGCTGGAAATCTTTTCGGGGCAATAAACAAACTGATGCATCCGAAGCCGCTACAGCCGAGGCGTTGTAACGCCTTCGGGTGATGAGGGAACGAAACCCGACAAAATCACCGGGTTTGGCGATTCGTAAGATTTGTTCCTTGCCTCCGCTCCCATATTTTACTAATTTAATAGTTCCAGAACTTACACAAAATAAACCTATTGGTAATGAATTTTCGGAGAAAATAAATTGACCTTTCTTATAAAAATTACATGTCTTGGCGAGTTGCACATCCAGAACTTGGTCTTTGTTGCATAGCCCAAACGGAGATAATTTTCGCGTGGAGCAGGTGCGACAATCAGGCGTTTCGTGATTCATGTTTGATAAAATAATTAATGTTTAATGCCGTCTTATATTTGTGGCTTTGTAACGTCTTGGGTTACTGCTAAAATACGTTAAAAAATCAACAAGACCAACTCCAAACTCTACGAACTATTTTTTTTATGAAAAAAAAGTGATTTTGTTTAATTTTTTGAATATCAAATTCAAACGAACTCAAACAAAATTCGAGTTAAAAGGGCGATTTATAGTTTGTTAAAAAGGTTTCCCATTCGGTATTTTGGTAATGCGAATCGCCAAAAAATTCGAGAATGGGGTGCAAATCTTGAGGTTGCTGATAGCCCGGTACAGGGGTAAGAAGTTGGAATTTTTCATCCAAAAATACAACGGTCGGATAGCTCATTTTTCCGTTTAGGAGTGCCGCCGCCAATTCGTGATAGCCCTTGTTACCTTGAGGCACAAATTTGAACGTATCTCCCTGAATTTCAATATCTTGTGTGTATTCCGCATCTAATTTGACGGCGTAATATTTATCATTCAAGAGTTGTGCTATTTTTTCGTTTTCAAAAGTAGTTTTATCCATTTTTTTGCACCAACCACACCAATCTGTATAAACATCAATAAAGATTTTGCGTGGTTCTTTCTTATTTTTTTCAAAGGCTTGTTCAATCGTAAGCCACGTAACTATCTTATTTTCAGGGGTTTTTAATGGGCTTTCGGATGTAGATTCGGATAGAGTTGCCGAAATCAAAATACCGCTGATAAGCGTAATGCCCAAAATGACGGCTAAATATTTCATGTAATTCATGGTTATTTTATTTAATAAAAAATGATTTTTTAGTGCATCAAACAATTTTCAAATTTTTTTATATAAATAGCTGATTATCAATAATATATGATTTTTTATTTTGTTTATTTCCCGAAATTTGGAACTTGCTACATTTTCAAAGTAACAAAAAAAATGAAAAAAAATCAGATAAACATAAAAATTACTTGGAAGTTAGCTTACTGACCTTCATTTTTAAAATAGGGAAACTATCGTATCTTTGGTTTTTGCTGTAAAACATACACCCATGAAATTAATCCATCAATTAAAATATATGTATCGAGCGCATCGGTTTAAGCACAAAATTGACAGCGCAGAAATTAATTATTTGACAAAAAACTTACATAAGTCAGAAATTGCCATCGACATTGGCGCACACAAAGGCGGTTATCTCTATTGGATGCGCCAGCGTGTGGGCGCAACAGGTCAGATTTATGCGTTTGAACCACAACGTACACTTTTTCAGTATTTGGAGAAAACTATTTCTTTAATGAATTATCAAAATGTTACGCTCGAAAATCAAGGCATATCAACGGAAGATGGCAAGCTCAAATTTTATATTCCTAACACAAAACAAGGTACTTCGCCTGCGGCTCGCATTGATTTTTTGGAAAATGATATATCTGATTATCAAGAAGTTATGATAAAAGTAACTTCTTTAGACACGTATTTTTTTGACCGACAAATTTTTCCTAATTTCTTGAAAATTGATGTCGAAGGACACGAAAAAAATGTATTGTTGGGAGGTAGTCATTTGTTAGAAATCTGTAAACCACGTATCATTATGGAATGTGAAAATCGACATTTATCTGACGGGGAAACGGTTTTGGATGTCTTTGAGGTATTGCTCAAACTAAATTATCGAGGATATTTTTTTGAAAACCAAACCTTAAAGCCTATCGAAGAGTTTGAAATCGACAAGCATCAACAAATTGCAGAAGGTAGATTTTGGGAAGCAAAAAATTACGTAAATAACTTTATTTTTGAACCATAACACCATGAATATCAATAAATTAACGTTCAAACAATTATTTTTAATTGATGGAGTGGGTGCCATAGTTTCGGCGGTCATGCTGGGTTTGGTTTTGGTCGGAATACAGCACCTTATCGGAATGCCTATCCTGATGTTGTATCTTCTGGCGGGCATTGCCTTGCTATTTTCTTCATTTTCGCTGTCGTGTTTTTTTCTACCGATTTCTGACCGTAAACCGTACCTCAAAACGATTGCAATTCTTAATTTACTTTATTGTGGACTTACGGTGGGTTTATTGATACAACACGCTGATTTACTGACAGTTTGGGGTTTTTATTATTTTATTTCCGAAATTTGTATTGTATTCGTTTTGGGAATGATTGAACTAAAAATTGCCAATCGCCCTACTCAAAATTAGATGAAATAGGGCGAAATGATGATTTTTAAGAATTATATGTCATTTGTAAGATTTTCCCGAAGAACGTTCATTTTCTCGAGCTAAGTTTTCGAGCGTTTCGTAAGCCGAAATAATTTGTCTAACGAGTTTGTGCCGAACGACATCTTTTCCATCCAAAAACAAGACGGAAATTCCTTCGATATTTTTTAAGACCTGAATGGATTGAATCAAGCCTGATTTCTGATGATGTGGCAAATCAATCTGCGATTGGTCGCCCGTGATAATCATTTTGGAGTTTTGTCCCAGCCGTGTGAGCATCATTTTCATTTGCATCGCTGTCGTATTTTGTGCTTCATCCAACAAAATAAAGGCATTACTCAAGGTTCGCCCGCGCATATATGCCAATGGAGCGATTTCGATAATATTTTTTTCGCGATAATATTTCAATTTTTCGGACGGAATCATGTCGTCCAACGCATCATAAATTGGGCGCAAATAAGGATCCACCTTATCTTGCATATCGCCGGGCAAAAATCCCAAACTTTCGCCCGCCTCTACGGCAGGACGCGTGATGATAATTTTGCGAACTTGTTTATTTTTCAAGGCACGCACAGCCATTGCCGTGGCGATGTAGGTTTTGCCTGTGCCTGCGGGTCCGACCGCAAAAACTAAATCATTTTTGAGGACGGCTTCTACCAGAAGTTTCTGATTGGGTGTTTTAGGCTTGATTATCAATCCTTTAACGCCATACAAAATGGTATCGTTATTGGCATTTTGCACCATGCTTGCCTCGTTATTGAGGTAGGCTTCGGTTTCATCAAGCGATAACTTACCAAAGCGGCGATAATGTTCAATTAATAAATTAACCGTTTCGTTAATTTTGATGATTTCCGTTGAATTTCCCTTCAGGCGCAATTCATTTCCACGGGAAACAATTTTGCATTGTGGAAATTGGTGTGCAACGGCTTTGATATTTTGATTCTCGACTCCCAAAAAATCAATTAAGGAAATATTTTCGAGAAGAATGATTTTTTCGACCAAATGTTTTGCGATTTGAATTAAAAGGCTTTTTAACCTAAAAATAGTTCATAAAAGTTTTAAAACTTACATGATTCAAATATTGATACATAACCATTTTGAATGTGCAATTTACAAAAATAGGCGATGTAAATGAGATAGTCCCGATTTGAGCCATAAATTTTTGTAAAAGACAGGCATACCATCAAAAAAATCTGTTTCATTGCTAAAATAAAGCAGATTTTTTGATTAATTATCATCGACTCCAGCTTCTTTGCGGAGGCGTTCGATTTCTTCAGGCGTGAGTGCCTCGGTGATGTCAGTACGCACATTATCGACATAAGAAACAATCCACGCATCTTTTAAGCCCATTTCTCGGAGATGATTTTTGAAGTTTTGTGCCTCCCAATAATCCCGAAAATAGCCCAACGTATATTTGTATTTTCCGTCCACGATTTCTCGCCCTACCATATCCGAATTTCCAGAGCTAACATCCACATCATCAGCCATATAGCTTACCTGTACCTTAAAAATGCGTCCTTTTTTGTAGTCGCCATCATCCTTTTCGGAGGTGGTGCTTTCCGAATTATTTTCCGTCCCTGCGTTGGGGTCGGCTAATAATTTATCCAATTCTTCTTGTAACGTTTTATTTTGTTTGTTCCGATAGGTTAATGATTCTTTGAGGCTTTCGAGTTGTCGAGATAGCCCTTCGTTTTGAGTAGGAAGAGCCTGAATGCCCTCGGTCATGTCCTTGAATTTGAGGGGTTTATCCATCATTTTCTTTTTTCGAGCCTTCCATTTTTTCTCTTCTTTTTTGAGTTTTTCTTTCTCTTTCTTGGATTGGGCTTGCAAATTTGCGAGCATCCCGAAGGAAAAACATAAGGTCAAAATCATGAGTATATTTCGCATAAGGTTTTTGATTTTTATGTATTAAACAAATAAAATTTTAACGTATTTTTCAAATAAAATGACATCAAACGCACTTGACTTTTACCAATCATCGCCCGAATCTTCTGTATCGGATTCCGATTCGGTAGGCTGTTCGGAAGCGGCTTGTATTTGCTGTGCATCGCTACGTTTTCCGTCCTTATAAAGCACCACATACAGGTCAGAAACTTTAATATTTTTGAGTTGGTCATGGAAAATAAAGGCTTGCTCTCTATCCCGAAAACAACCCAGCGAATAGACCAATCTGCCATCAGTATCTTCTTCGAGGCGATAGGCTTTGCCTTCCTCACGAAATGAACCGTTAATCTGTTGAGTAACACCGATTTGTACTTTGAAAACCATGCCTTGACAATGGCTACTTTTCTCGGTAATATCCGATTCGTTCGCATCCGTATCCATGACTTTTCCTTGTCGTTCTGCTTTGATAGAATCAATCTGTTTTCGTAAATTTTGAGCCTGCGTATCTTGGATGTCCAGTTGGGCGGCAATGGCTTTGATTTCCGAATGAAGTTTGCCCTCTTCTCGTTTGAGTTGGCTATACTCGTCCGATACTTTTTTGAGTTCCAGAGGCGGTGTTTTTTTTAGTTTTTGTTTCCAAATTTTTTCTTCTTTGGCTTTGTCCATCTCCGTATTTTCCTGTGCGAATGATTGCTTCGATATTAATAAAACTAATAACAAGAAATATACTATTTTAGTGTTCATTTTCTTAACGGTTTGTTTTAACATATCGAAAGCTAAAGCATATTTCAAACCAAACTCATTGACAGATAAGGATTCTGGCAAAAAAATTGCCTATTACCAATCCTCTTCCACAGGCTCATAGCCTGTCGCAGGGGCTGCCTCTTCGCGCAGTTTATACAAAGCGTCCTTGAGTTCGATGCGATTATTGTCTTGATAGGCTTCGACTTTGGCTTCTTTGAGTCCTAAGCCACGCAATACGCGTTTGAAATTATCGGCATCTTCATAAACTCGAAAATAACCCAACGTATATTTGAGCGTGCCATCTTGGTCTTGTTCGGCGGCATACTTTTTGTCGCCTTCCTTGAAGTCGCTTTTGATTTGTTTGAGTGCGCCTACTTGCACCTTGAAAACCAATCCTTTATCAAAATCGCCGTTTCCCATCGCACTTTTTTCGTTCTCTTCGGTTGCCATGTTTTTGCCCGAACGTTCGTCAGTAATCGAATCAATTTGCTGACGTAAATTCATCGCAATTTTTTCTTTGTCGTCCAGTTCAGTGGCGATTCCCTTCATTTCACTACGCATTTTTGCGCCTGCTCGTGATAATTCTTGGTACTTTTGATAGGTATCCCTGAAGGCGAGTGCATCCATCGTTTTGAGCTTTTTTTTCCACACTTTTTCGAGTGCTTTGCGCTCCTTTTCGGGCATTTTTTTATAGTCGGCTTGTCCGAAAGTTCCCAAAATACTGATGCAAAATACAGATAAAATACAAAGTAGATGTTTCATGATTTAATCAATTACGTAATTAAAATACATTTTTTATTTATAAATATAAATATATAACTCAAGTAAGTTTTGATTATATATTTAAATAATAATCTTATAATATTCAAAAGATTATGAAGATTTCTTGTGCTTTATTTCCAAGGAAAACAAGCAAACCCCCCAAAACAATTCCACATCGTGCCAGATAAAACGTAGTTTTTTGTGGATGAGAATTATTTTACGACTTATTTTCGGACTAAACTTTTGGCAAGTTCCTCTAATTCAAAAATATTGATACTGGTTTTGATACGATTGATGCTTTCTTTGCTGTTTTTGTTTAACTTATCAATCATGTCTTGTGCCTTTTTGTCATCTTGACTTAGCTTGAGTTGAATCGCTAATTGCATGACCTTAACGGTTTCCTCGTTATGTGTTTCGAGCATAATCAGATAGCGCGTATAAAGATTATAAAATTCTTTGTACATCGAAATTACGTCTTCGATTCGACTATTCATAATCTCTAACTTGGTGTTACTGAGCATCTTCTCGTAATCTACGCCTCGCACGCCTGCATGATGTGTCTTGAGGCGGTCGAGATAACTTTGAATGTTTCGGCTGTTATAAATTCGGAAAATTCGATTCAGATAATCGCCACTTGATTCACCTTCTTTTTGTTCGGGTGTTTCAAATGCGACTTCCTTGGCATTCAACAAAACGAAATCTTTGAGGTTATTTTGTAGATTACTAATCAAGACATTAAAATCTTTCGTATTGACCTGAAATCCCGTATTTGCCTCGTTCAATTTGGTGTAATACATCGTATAGCCACCTAATTCATTTTTGAACTTAATCAAATCTTCCGAATCAATATTTTTGTCTTTTGCGCTGAACGAAGCCACGAAACTTACTAATTGAGTCCCGATACTGACCACAGGCGCAACGGCTGGAATGCCCTGAACGATAGGACTTTGGAGCAAGGCATTGGCATAATTTAATAGCTTGCTTTTATCAGCACTTTTGCGAGGTTTGATGTGTTGCGTTAATAATTCTTTGACCTTATCCTGAAACGAAAAACCCATGCTTGCATCCGTAGGATTATTGAGCTGTGTGATGACAGATTGATAGCTTTGTGCCTGATTTAGAGCATCTAACGTATTGATGCGGCGGTTCAGTTCGATAAATAAATCCGCCCCATTGAGCATATTATTTTCGATAATATCATAATTACCTTTGGCGGTCATTGCCATTTTGGTTGTCAGGGCATCGGCTCGACTTTTGACCCGTTCCAAATCCAGATTAATTTTTTCAAAATCTTTGGAAGATGACCTGACCGAATCCTGTAAATGCAAAATCGTCAAGCTATCCGCCTTGCGGAGTTCTTGTAATGTTTGAAGAACTTTTTGCAATTCATCAAGTTGTTTTTGAACTTCATCATCTTGAGCTTGCGCCGTAAGTCCCAAGCCAAAGATTAATATAAAAAGCAATAATTTTTTCATCGTATTTTTTTGGGTTTATGTTTAAAATAGTTTTTGTTCAATTAATAAAATAAAAATATGAATAATTTTGATATGAATTTCTTGGATGCGGTCGGCGTATCCGAAATGTGGCACAATAATTTCGACATCGCCTTTGCCTTTGAGTTTGCCACCATCTTTGCCGAGCAGAAGAATGGTTTTCATGCGTTTTTTTTGGGCAGATTCGACCGCCTGTAAAATATTTTTGGAATTGCCGCTTGTGCTGATACCCAGCAAAATATCACCCTCCAGTCCCACGCCATCAATGAAGCGCGAAAATACGTAGTCATATCCATAATCATTGGATACGCAGGAAATATGCGAGGCATCCGAAATGGCAATCGCAGGCAGAGCAGGTCGATTTTCGCGATAACGTCCTGTGAGTTCTTCGGCAAAGTGCATCGCATCGCAATGCGAGCCACCATTTCCGCAGGCTAAAACCTTCTTTTCCTGCCCAAAGGCATTGACCATCAGATTTGCGCCCGCCTCAATACGTTTGATATGTTCCTGATTTTCAAGGAATTGTGTCAGAACATTTCGTGCCTCCGAAAGTTCATCCCGAATCATTTGTTCCATTTGTGGTGCGTTAAAATTAGTAGGATTGCATTTGGTAAAAGTATCAAATTTTGTGCTTTTGGACAAAAAAAAAGAGCAAACCCAAAAATTATACGTGCAAAAATGTATTTTTACAGTTTATATTTCTTGGGGACAGGTAAAAAATTCATGCTTTATAAAACAAAAGGAATCGTCCTTAATTTTGTAAAATATCGAGAAACATCCATCATTGTTAAGATATTTACCGAAAAATTTGGGTTAAAATCCTACATCGTCAATAGCGTCCGAACGGCGAAAGGAAAAGGCTCTAAAGTCGCTCTTTTTCAGCCTTTTACGCTCTTGGATTTGGTGGTTTATAATCGCAAAAATAGGAGTCTTCATCGTATTTCCGAGATGCGTGTAAATTATCCTTTTCAGTCCATTCCATATCACATGACCAAGAGTACGATTTGTCTTTTTCTGACCGAAATTTTGTCCAAATCTGTGCAGGAAGAAGAGGGTAATTCTGAAGAATTATTTGATTTTCTGGAAAATAGCATTCATTTTCTGGACGAGGCAAGCCTCCATTTTGAAAATTTTCACGTACAATTTTTGATAAAATGGAGTCGTTTCTTGGGCGTATCCATGCCTTCCGCCCAAGAAACCGAAATGCAATTAGCCGAACACAAAATCCTGTACATTCCAGAAAAAACCAAGATGTATCTAAACCAATTTATTTCGGCAGAATATGGCGAAATTCTGACCCTGCCTTCCGCCATTCGGAGTGAAATTCTGGATTATATCCTCAAATTTTATGCCTTGCATCTGGATAATTTCAATGACATCAAATCGTTGGATATTCTCCGAATGCTCTAATTTTTATTTTTCGTGCCAGCCATATTCGCCACGAAGCGGCACGAACCGAAAATTATCGAATGCCTCAACGGTGGTATCGTTGTTTTCTGATGTTTTTGTCAGGCGCAACATTTGTTGTTGGTTGGGTGTGCCAACAGGAATGACCAAAACCCCGCCCACTTTGAGTTGATGAATCAAAGGCATCGGGACGTGTGGCGCACCCGCAGTAACCAAAATTTTATCGTAAGGCGCAAAAACGGCATATCCTTTTGAGCCATCTGCATGGATGCAATTTGCTTTTTTGTAGCCAATTTTTTTGAGCAAAATTCTGGCATTTTTGTAAAGTAACTTATTGAATTCCAAGGAAGTAGTAATGCCACCTAATTCTAATAAAATACACGTTTGATAGCCCGAACCCGTGCCGATTTCCAACACATTATTGCCTTTCTGAATATTCAATAATTCGGTTTGGAAAGCCACAGTCGAAGGCTGCGAAATGGTTTGTCCTTCGGCAATCGGGAAGGCTTTGTCCTCGTAGGCGTGTTCGAGGAAAGCACTATCCAAAAAATAATGGCGTGGCACACTTCTCATGGCATCCAAAACCCGCTCGCTGGCGATATTTTTCGAGGCAATCAGGTCAATCAGACGACTTCGCATACCTTTGTGTTTGTAATTATCCTCCATTTTTCGGATGTTCCACGTTAAGTATCTGACAAAAAGTAGTAGGAAATTTAATTTTGATACAAGAGATTGATTTTCAGGTGATTAGATTATCCCAATATTTCTTCTTGATGTAATGTTTGTTTAAAAACACACCAAATATACCCAGAATTAAAGAAAATTTCAAATGATTGTATGAATTACGTCCGTGTAGATTTTTTTTGGGGAATGGATTTGAAACGACAACCTTTACGAAATCATAGATTCCATAAAGGTTGATAATCAATAAGTTAATAACAAAATTGCAGATTAATTATTCCAATACTTGCGTAAATTCGCCTTTATGGATACGGAATTTTTCATCGCCAATAACGATGGTTTCGCCTTCATTGACATTAATAAGATTAATAATATCTTCTTCAATCGTATGCACCGAGCCTCCTGTTTGTCGAGCCAGCGTTAAGTATTTGGGATTCACGCCTTTATCCGTGCCACAAAGAATAATTTTGAGGGGTTTTTTAACCTTTTTGACCAATGCCAAATCGCGCGGTGTCGCCCAATTATCAGCAATCATCACGACATCACGGCAGTTTTGGCATATTGAAATCCCATGCAAAACCGCTTCGACATTATTTTCGGGTTCGTCGCCACCGTATCCGTTCATCATGGTTTTGTAGGCAGTGTGCAAAACGCTATCTAAAGATTCGGTTTTGGTGTCATAAAGTCCGCCTGTTTCGCCGATTTTTTTCAAAAAATTAGGCATTCGGTCGCCATCATTAAAAAATACGAAATGTTGTGCGGGGCGTTCGTGCATATTTAATTTGAGCCAAACCAAAAGTTGTGCAATATACGGGGACATACTGCCCGTCAAATCGGCAACGACCAACATATTTTCCCAGTCGGGATTTCGTCCCAAGACATTAATGACGGTCGAATCGTCCAGATTTCGTGTGCCGTTCAGCACTTCGCTCAAATATCCTGCCTCGCCATCAAGGTCATCCATCGAAATTGTGGGCGAAGCTATGGATTTGGTTACGATTTCAAAACCATGAAATAAGCGGGCTGCTTGTGTAGCTGAACTTGCACCATTTTGAGCGACTAATTCCCATTTGGCAGTTTGTTCATAAATATTTGGGTCGAGCAGATACAGGGAAATCAATCGTTTTTTGGTCAGCCAATCCAAATCGGCATCTTCGGGATATTCGGTATAAATTAATCGGACGGTCTGAATTTCCTTTCCTTTTAGGCGTTGGAGCGCAGAAGTATTTAGAAATGAGGAACTTCCGTAAGCCATTTGCAAATAAACCACGTCAGGTTCTCCCATTCGGATTTTGTATTTTGGCGTGCGTACTGTATCGGCATTGACCTGAATATCAACCTTGATATTTTGGGCTGATAATGTTCCCATGACAAAAATCACCCAGAAGAAACTCAAAATAAGACCCCGTTTCATATTTTTTTATGGAATTAAGTGAAAAAATAGCCTCTTTCTCAAGAAGGAAAATGTTATTTTCGGCAACCATTTTCAGTGTCTGAAATTAGCGTGTATGTAACCCAAAAACGCCTACCGATTTTTCTTCGTTCGTTTGTGAAACGAATTTCGACAAAACCCCTCGAAATCTCTACCAATCAGGTGCTTTGAGGCATTAATTGATTGAATGCCAAAGATTTTCGTGTTTTTTTTAAGGCAGAAACAGAGTAAAAAATTAAGACAAAAAAGTCGTTTGATAGACTTGCCGAATGCCAGCTTCGAGTTCGATGCGGTGTCGCCAGCCTGTTTGATGTAACTTACTGACATCCAGATATTTACGAGGTGTTCCGTCTGGTTTGCTCGTATTAAAAAACAAATCGCCCTCAAAACCAATGATTTTTTGAACGAGCAAGGCTAATTCCTTGATACTCAAATCTTTGCCAGTTCCGATATTCAAAAATTGGGCTTGGTCATAATTTTGCATCAGCCAGACGCAGGCATCGGCAAGGTCATCGGCGTGCAAAAATTCTCGTTTGGGCGTTCCTGTTCCCCAAATTTCAATTTTTATCGTTTGATTTTCAGTCATAATGCCATAATTCCTTAGTAAATCTATGATTTCGGCATCTGACAAATTGATGTAATATTTTTGATGAATGGGTTGTTTTTTAAGATTGATTCGTATTTTCGTAAAGTCTTGATTTTCGATACATTTTCCGAGATAAAATTTACGAATCAAGGCGGGCAAAACGTGCGAATTTTGTAGGTCATAATTATCGTGATTGCCGTATAAATTGGTAGGCATCACCGAAATAAAAGCGCATCCGTATTGCGTCCGATAGGCTTGACACATTTTGATGCCCGCTATTTTGGCGATGGCATACGGCTCGTTGGTGGGTTCTAAAAGTCCTGTCAGCAGTGTATTTTCCTGTAAAGGTTGGGGCGCAAACTTGGGATAAATGCAAGATGAACCCAAAAAAAGTAATTTTTTGACTTTATGGACATACGACTGATGTATGATATTATTCTGAATCTGCAAATTATCATATAAAAATTCGGCTCGATAGGTATTATTTGCCACAATTCCGCCGACTTTGGCTGCCGCCAGAAAGACAAATTCGGGTTTTTCTTGTTCAAAAAAATCGGCAACGGCTTGTTGGTTTCGTAAATCTAATTGGGTCGAAGTTTTTAACACAAAATTCGTATAACCTTTTGATTTTAAATGATTTAGTATCGCCGAACCGACCATTCCTCGATGTCCTGCGATGTATATTTTTGCGTTTTGATTCATGTCTTTGGTTTAATTTCTAAAAAAGATGAATACGAAAAATAATATCAAATCCATAAAAAATCCATCACCTCAATTCATCGAATCAAGATGATGGAAATGAAACGTAAGAATTTTTGTTTTAAAGTTATGAAATAGGGTAATTTTCTAATAAATTCTAATAAAATTGAATGACCGTAACGATGAACATAATGCCAAAAAATACAGGCCAATACAATACTTTCATCAGGAAACCATCATTTCGATTCCAGATTTCGAGGCGTTTATCATCCGAGATAAATAATAAAGACATCAGCGAAATCCAGAGCAAAATAAAATACATCACAAAATAAAAATATTCGATATAGACGATATGCCCCGAAGCGAGTTTTTCGCGCGTATAAACGTGCGAAACAATCAATACAAAATACAAACTGGCGCAATATCCCAAGACCGAAGAGGAATTAAAACCCGTCAATTCCATTTTTTCAGGGTTTCGGCTTTGGGTCATTAGAATGGCAAAAACCAAAAACGCCACGACCACAATCGGCACTACTTCGCCAATAAATGGACTCATGAAATCTCGTTGCACAGATAAATTAAAGAATAGTTCTGGCTCCCAACGTTCGGTTACGCTTCGCTTTTGGTCGTGAATAAGTTTAAGCAAATCGAGATTGACGTTACTGGGGTTAAATCCGAAATTAGAATTGTATTTCACAATTCGGTAACTGTAATAACTACTCATGCACTTCCAATCGCCCAAAATTAAATCGCTGTCCACGCCCGGTTTGGTATCGGCTGATGTATCGTTATAAGAAGACAAATCAGGCACTAAATAAATGTGATTATCAAAACCTTTGGAGCGCACCCGTAGCCAAATATCTTCAGAATCAAAGGGATAGGCTTCATAATTGAAGGGTTGGCGCAAGACCACCGTAAATTCCCACATCTTGGTGATGGAATCTTGTTGAATGAAATTATACTCGGCACTTTCGGATTCGGGAAAGAAAATATTAGGCTCATCTTCGGGCATTTCTACGCCTTCGGCGGTAAATTTTTGCCAAATATATCCATTGACCAATAAATTATTAGCCCCTTGAAACTCAATGGTTTGCACAAAAAATCCTGTCGGAATAAATTTGGCAGCATTATCCGAAACCCCCAAATTGCCTAACGCCGAATGAATATTTGATTCGTCATAAATTATAGCCTCCTCGTAACTGGGCTTGCGTGTATAGCTCAAAGACAAATACCAAATCATCACCATTCCCAAAGCACAAACGACTGAAAATGAGGTCGAAAAGCTCCAGATTATTACCGAAGAGGCTTCCGTTCGGTATGCACCTGATAAAACATACAAAAACCCAATCAAGGCAAGGACACCCGCTACGGTGGTGCTGATAGTTTTCTGTCGAATACTCATATCGAACTTTTTGAGCATTTCATCTTGGCTATACACAATGCCCAAAATCCAGCCTGTCGAGGGAACTTTCTGATAAAAAACCCATTGATTATCAACCAGTTTGGCGGGATGTTTTTCAATATCTTTGGGCAAATTGTGCAGCATTTCGGACTCTTCCGAAGTGAGTTGCAAATCCTTAATATTTTCGCCCAAATACTTTTGACGAGGATGCGAAACGATTTTTCCGCTCGGCGTAATCAGAAATCCAAAACTGGTTTTTCCGCTGCCCAAGCGTGAAACTTCCTGCCAGATTTGGTCTAAACGATAATCGGCACAAACTACGCCCGCCATCCATTTGCCGTTTTTATCCTTTTTGAGGCGATTTGTGATGACGGAATCTTGTCCCTGATAATAAAACGGCAACTGATACCCCGTAAAAAGGGCATTGCCTGCACGCCCAAAATGGGGTTCTGTCCAGCAAGCTCCTTTTTTGAGCGGAAAATGATACCAGTCGGTATAAATATTCTGGTCGGTGCGGGTATAATCATACACATCATTAATATAAATCAAGTCTAATTTTTCGTTCGGCGCACGAAAATAAGGCGCATACAAAGCGGAATCATAAAACACATAAGGCTCAAAAGCCACCGTCAGTCCGATATTGGCACTGTGCATTCCTTTCGCATTTTCAAGTACTCTATTGCCTACTTTTTCCTGAATTTGTGAGTACTTAATTGTCCCATCCGAGAGGTCTTGGGCAGTCGAATTTGCCAGTTTCATCATATTCTGAAACCGATTCTCAACAATGTTTACCGCTTCTTTGGCTTCGTTGAGCGTTTTGATTTTTGCCTCTTCGATAATTGACCAAGATTGAGTTATGATGACAAAAAGTTGGTACGCAAAAAAACAAAAACTAAGTCCCGAAATCGCCAAAACAATATTGCGGCGTATCAGGTGCGGTGTATAGGTTTGCATAAGCCTTGTTTGATTTTTGTTGTGTTAAATTGGAATTATTTTAATTCATAAATCATGAGCCTCTCCCAAAACTGCATTTTGTTTGGGGCATCATTCAGGAAAATGACCACACAAAGTTTGATGAAATTCCTTGAACTTTTGACCGTAACTCACTAAAAATTAGTAGATTCGTGATTATTAGGTTATTTCCTTAGGCAAAATATTAAAATTTATACAAAGTTTCAAATCTCAAAGTTTTATGCGCCCAATAATTTTTAAATCTACTCTTTGGTTGATGGGGCTTTATGCCTTGATTTCCATCGGCATTTTTTGGATTTATGGAGTTAAAAATGTAAATGATTCGGCTCGTTATCTGAATTATGCACACCATTTGCACACACAATTTTATGTCGATGCACACAATATTTGGTATTTTGGGTATGTTTTGTTTATCTTTTTGATACAGCAATTCTCTGATAATGAGTTATTTATAATTTTAATGCAATATTTTTTGGGAGCTTGGGCAGTCATCGCATTGTATCGAGCCTCTTGGCTTTTGCACCAAAATCAAGAAGCGGCATGGCTGACCGCATTAGGATATATCTTATTTATTGACATGATGGCATGGAATTCTTACATCCTTTGTGAGTCCTTTTATTGTTCGATGATGTGTTTTTCCTTGTATGGATTGGTCTGGATTTATCGTTCCCAACGCATTTATTTTTGGCAATATGCTTTGGTGGGCATGACGCTTTTATGGACTATTTTTACCAAGCCTTCGAGCGTAGCTCTGACGGGAGCTTGTCTGTTTAGTTTACTTTTTTGGTTTTATAAATACCTGATTCACAATAAGTTAAAAAACATTTTCAGTATTTTTTTTGGCATAGGATTTTTAATTTTGATTAATAAAATGCTGACCACTTTTCGGCTTATCGAAGTCTATGAATTGGGCGAAATTATTTTTGCAACTGCCCGAATGCCATATCGCCCCGTCTTTGAATGGCTGATGCTCAAGGCACCAGAAAATATCTATATTCCGCCCAAAAATTACACGCCAATTTACCGTTTATTAAGTTTTATGGTGCATAATCCTATCTTTTTTTCAAAATTATTTTTTTCAAAATTATTTTATTTCGTGGTTCATATTCGACCTTATTGGTCTTGGAAACATAATTTTTTCTCGATATTGGTCTTATTTCCGACCTATTTTTATGTTTTTCGTGTGTTTTTTCGTCAAACACTATCCATTCATGTACGGAGTTTTGCCTTTATCTTTTTAAGCCTTCAAGCTCTGATTGTCAGCCTAACGGTTGTGGATTGGGATGGGCGTTTTTTGATGCCTGTGATGCCTGTTTTGTTTCTATTGATTGGTGATGAAATCCGAAAAACGAATCAAATTACATATCTATTTTTTGGCAAAAACTCGAAATAATGATAGGATATTATTGCTTTTTTTAGGAATATACTACATGAAATAAATCGTCATAAATGGCTAAATTTTGATTTTTTTATCTATATTCCTTCCCAAAACTTATTTGATTATAAACCCAAAACGTATGAAATTTTTTGCTTTTGGACTTTTGAGCCTGTCGATTCTGACCCTATGGGCTTGCTCCGGCGATTCAACCGAATCCAACACAACTACCGAAGAAGAAACCTCTTCCGAGTCCACACCAAATCAAAGTAAACTTGTTGTGTATCAGGTATTTACACGACTTTTTGGCAACAAAAATACGACAAATAAAATGTGGGGAACGATGGAAGAAAACGGCGTAGGAAAATTTGATGATTTTACCGATACAGCATTGCAAAGTATTAAGCGACTGGGCGTTACGCACATTTGGTACACGGGTGTTCCGCATCATGCCGTGATTCGGGATTATACCAAATTTGGGATTTCTGACGATGACCCCGATGTAGTTAAGGGGCGAGCAGGGTCGCCGTATGCGGTCAAGGATTATTACAACGTGAATCCCGATTTGGCGACAGACCCCGCCAAACGTTTAGAAGAGTTTCAGGCATTAATTAAACGGACACACCAAAACGGCATGAAAGTCATTATTGACATCGTACCGAATCATGTGGCTCGGAATTATATATCCATTTCCAAACCTCAAGGCATCAAAGACTTTGGCGAAAATGACAATAAAACCGTAGAATATGCACGAAATAACAACTTTTATTACATCCCGAATGAGCCTTTTCAAGTCCCTGAATCCTTGAATGATTACCGACCTTTGGGCGGAGAAAAACATCCTTTGGCAGATGGAAAATTTGATGAAAACCCTGCAAAATGGACAGGAAATGGCTCACGAAAAGCCCAGCCACATTTCCACGATTGGTACGAAACAGTCAAGGTAAATTATGGCATCAAACCTGACGGAACGAAAGATTTTGATACGCTCCCACCTGATTTTGCTCAAAAAAATTATGAAGAACATTTTGCATTTTGGCAAGATAAAGATGTACCTGATTCGTGGATAAAATTC
Source organism: uncultured Cytophagales bacterium (assembly GCA_964577275.1). GTDB lineage: Bacteria > Bacteroidota > Bacteroidia > Cytophagales > Thermoflexibacteraceae > UBA2561. The sequence goes on from CAZNYR010000010.1 coordinate 25,858, forward strand.
CGTGATATTGCCTTGTATTGGATTGAAATGGGCGTGGATGGTTTTCGGTATGATATGGCAGAAATGGTGCCTGTCGAGTTTTGGAGTTATATGAATTCTGCAATAAAAACTAAAAATTCGGATACATTTATCATGGCTGAAGTATATAATCCAGATTTATATCGAGATTATATCCGACTTGGAAAAATGGATTATTTGTATGATAAAGTGGGATTGTATGATGTCCTAAAACCGATTATGCAAGGCAAGTCTGAAACCGATAAAATTGTACAAATCCAAGAATCTGTGTTGGACATCGAACAGCATTTGCTTCACTTTTTGGAAAATCACGATGAGCAACGTATTGCCAGTTCTGCTTTCGCGGGGGATGCCCAAAAAGGGAAGCCTGCGATGGTGGTTTCGACCTTATTAAGTCGTTCGCCAACCATGATTTATTTTGGGCAAGAAGTGGGCGAAGCAGGTTATCAAAAAGCAGGATTTGGCGATTCGACCCGAACGACAATTTTTGATTATTGGGGCGTACCCGAACACCAAAAATGGATGAATGACGGTACATTTGATGGTGGACAACTAACTGATAATCAAAGAGATTTGCGTCAGTTTTATGTGAATTTGTTACGTTTTTCGGCGACAAGCCAGGCGTTATTAGGTGAATATCAAGAGATTCATACGGCAAATCGGCAGGCAAACAAAAATTATGACCAAAAGCTATTTTCTTTCGTGCGTTGGAATCAAGACGAAAAACTAATAATTGTGAGTAATTTTGATGCCGAAAAACAGTATGATTTGCCTCTGGTGATTCCTGTGGAAATTATCGAAAAATGGAAACTGGACAAGGCAGAATATGAAGTTACTGACCAACTTTACCAACAATTTTCGGCAAAAATGACCCTCAAAAATGGCGTAGGAGAGATAATGGTCAAACTTGCGCCTTTGGAATCGCTGGTGCTGAAAATCACAAAATAATGTCCAAAACTTTGTCAAAATTCTACACTTTGGCAAAGTTAAATCCTTGATTTACAAGGAAATAAGTCAGTTATTTTATATGGAATAAAGTTTTATAAAAACCAAAAAATACGATGCCAGAAGTATTACTCCAAATTGACGAAGCGCACGATTTTTCTGAATTTTACGAGTTAATTCAGTCGATGAATTATGTAAAACAAAAGAAGATTAGATTTGCCGCTAATAGTACCTTAGCGGATATTTTAGCGTATTTTCCTGTGGATAAATTGTGGACTTACGAGGAGGTTTGTGCGGTTTTTCCGCCTGAAAGTCGATTAGAAATTATCAATCAAAAAATTCAGCTTATGCCTGCGCCAAGCATCAAACATCAGAGTATTCTTAAAAAATTGGTTCGTGAAATGGATACGTTTGTAGAAGCCAATAATTCAGGAACATTATTTTTTGCACCTGTTGATGTTAAATTAGACGAAAAAAATGTTGTTCAGCCAGATGTGATTTTTGTATCCGATTTATCAAAAATCAAAGAAAATTATATCGAAGGCGCACCCGATTTGGCGGTAGAGGTTTATTCCAAAAACAAAATGCAAGAATCGAAAAAAAAGGAACTGTACGCCAAGTCGGGCGTGGCAGAATATTGGGCAGTTGAGCCTGAAAAAGAGTCCGTTACGGTTAATATTTTGGAAAAACATCGCTACGAAATTTTTTCAAAAGCCCAAAAAGAAGGCTCGGTAATTTCTAAAGTTTTAGGAGGTTTCAAATTGAATATTAAAGGATTATTTTAAAAAAATGCAATGCCAGAAGTATTACTCCAAATTGACGAAGCGCACGATTTTTCTGAATTTTACGAGTTAATTCAGTCGATGAATTATGTAAAACAAAAGAAGATTAGATTTGCCGCTAATAGTACCTTAGCGGATATTTTAGCGTATTTTCCTGTGGATAAATTGTGGACTTACGAGGAGGTTTGTGCGGTTTTTCCGCCTGAAAGTCGATTAGAAATTATCAATCAAAAAATTCAGCTTATGCCTGCGCCAAGCATCAAACATCAGAGTATTCTTAAAAAATTGGTTCGTGAAATGGATACGTTTGTAGAAGCCAATAATTCAGGAACATTATTTTTTGCACCTGTTGATGTTAAATTAGACGAAAAAAATGTTGTTCAGCCAGATGTGATTTTTGTATCCGATTTATCAAAAATCAAAGAAAATTATATCGAAGGCGCACCCGATTTGGCGGTAGAGGTTTATTCCAAAAACAAAATGCAAGAATCGAAAAAAAAGGAACTGTACGCCAAGTCGGGCGTGGCAGAATATTGGGCAGTTGAGCCTGAAAAAGAGTCCGTTACGGTTAATATTTTGGAAAAACATCGCTACGAAATTTTTTCAAAAGCCCAAAAAGAAGGCTCGGTAATTTCTAAAGTTTTGGGCGGTTTCAAATTGAATATTAAAGGATTATTTTAAGAAATGGTTGTATCTAAAAATCGTATTCTTCAGAATCGAAATCAGAATCGAAATTAATTTATTTTTAGAATAAAATTAGTTTTGATTTTTTTGATGTCAAAAAATGAATATTGTTATGATAAATAACCAATTCAAAATGTTGCCTTAAAAAAAGGTTTAAATTCACTAAAAATTCACTTTTTCGTCATTTTGTACCCTCAAATTAGCCCTTTGTAGCCCCAAATGTAAACTTCAAAAAAATTGACTTGAGGATAAGTTTAACGTACATTTCGGAAAACAAACAAAAATTTACACTGCTAAAACTTTGGCAAAACTAACACACTTTTTTTTAAATCTCACGCTCAAATTTTATGATGATGAACAAAACATTAACACGCTTCAAAAAAACTTGGATTGTCGGAAGTGTACTATTTTTTATGACTTTCGGCGCATTTGCACAGTACGATTTCCCTGCTTGCGAAACTCCTTGGGATGAGGGTTCTGCGCCATATTTGCAGGGACAGAAGGTTAGTTATGAAGGCAAAAATTACGAAGCCAAATACTACACCACGACACCGCCCGGAGAAGGCGGCTGGCAGTTGCTGGGGGCTTGTGGCGATGGTAATTTGGGAGAGGCTTACACAGGCGAACAGCGGATTATTGGGTATTTGCCGACATGGCGAGATAATTATGACTTTTTCAATCCCGAATCGGTAACGCACGTAACGATTTCGTTTTTGCTATTCAAACAAAATAACAATGATTGGAATAGTGCTGATTTTGCTTCGTTGGCGTTCGACCCTTTTCACTATCAAAAAGTGGATTCTTTGTTATTTGATTTGGATATTTTGGCTAAATCACACGCCAAAAATACCAAAGTGATGGTGGCTTTGGGCGGAGCTACTGATTTCGCTTTCATGTGGTTGATGCAGAAATATTATAATAATGATGTGAAAATCAATGAATTAGCTGATTTGGTGGTGGCTTATGTCCATGAAAAAGGAATTGACGGCATTGACTTGGATTTGGAAGCGTGGTGGACTGACCCCGCCATTCAAGGGACAACTGACCAAGGCGGACGAGTACGGGGTGATAAATGGGGTGGCACGGATGAGGGCGCACATCCCGCAGGCATTGGATTGACCAAATTTGCGAAGGCTTTGCGAGAAAAGATGCCCGATAAATTATTGTCGGCAGCGGTTTTTGGAACGGCTAATTATGCAAATAATTATGATGATGAAATGGTACAATATCTTGATTGGTTGGGTTTGATGACCTATGATTTTTCGGGTTCTTGGGATAAATCGCCTTATGGTCCACATTCGGCGTTGTATAAATTACCGACCAACACCTATCCCCATCAGTCGGCAGACCAGCCATTGTATTCGGTAGAGGATGCGCTTGAATATTGGATGGGATTAGCCGAGCCTGCATGGAATCACGATGGCGGATTTAGTGTGCCACGCTCCAAGCTGTGTTTGGGTGTGCCTGCTTATGGCTATGATTTTGCCGAAAATAAGCCTGATGGCGGAAATGGTTTTTTGTTTGTGCCGTATCGAGAAATCGTAGAAACTTATCCGAATGCTGCGACCAGTTTTGACCCTTTGGAGCCAGCTCAATTAAGCGGGCATATTACAGAAAATGGACGAAATATTTATTATGATACGCCAAAAGCGGCGGATGCAAAAATGAAATATAGCCAAAATTTTGGACATCAAGGCGTAATTGTATGGGAAATGTCGATGGATGCGGATTATCAGCATCCCGCCAGCATTTTCAGAGCATTAAACGAAGCCAAAGGCAATACAGGAACTGTGAATAATGCTCCGATTTCGAGTATTGTTTCGCCAAATGACGGCGCAAGTTTTGAGGCAAATACAGACATTACAATTACTGCAACTGCCTCTGATTCAGATGGTTCGATTGCTGCCATCGAATTTTATCTTGATGGACAAAAAGTAGGCGAAACTACCAATGCGCCTTATGAATTTGTGGCTACGGAATTGCCCGTGGGCGACCACCAGTTGCGAGTACGAGCCATTGATAATCAGGGAGCTACGGGAACTTCAGCCACGCATATTATTTCAATTACGGGCGGAACTACTCCAGTTGATAATGCACCAAGTATCAATTTTACTGTTCCAGCTCAAGAAGGAAGTATCATAACGCAAGCAACACTCTCAGCGGTTACTTTGATGGTTTCGGCAAGCGATGATAATGCCATTTCAAATGTTATTTTTAATGTGGATGGACAAAACATAACAGCCATCGAAAATGAAGGTATTTATTCAGTTTTATGGATTCCTTCGGCTTTTGGAGATTTCACAATTACGGCTACGGCTACCGATAATGCCAACCAAACGGCTATTGCTTCGACTTCTGTAACTATTCTTCAGGAAGTTTCGACACCAACAAACGAAGTGCCAACCGTTTCATTATCAGCGTCTAATACTTCCACCGAAATCAATACCAATATCATTTTGACTGCCACAGCTTCAGATACGGACGGCGCAATTTCGTTCGTTGTTTTCAAGGCAAACGGAAACGTGATTGCCACAGATGATACCGCTCCGTATGTCATTTCTTGGACACCAACTTTGCCAATGAATTACGTCTTGGAGGCTGTCGCTACGGATGATGATGATGCCAGCGCAACTTCCAGTTCGATAACAATTACGGCGACTGAACCCAATACAGACGGGAACGAGAGTTGTGAAAATATCCCTGATTATCAGACATATCCAGCCATTTATAATCAAGGCGACCAAGTAATTTATAACGGTATTATTTACGAATCGCAGGTAAATTCCTTGTTCAACGTAACGCCCGGAAGTGGCGAACATTGGTGGAAAACAATCGGCTCGTGTACGGGGAGAGTCGAGTTCAAATTACTAAATAATAGTTTGACCGTTTATCCAAATCCAGCCACTGACCGAAGCACGATTCAAGTTCGATTGACCAGCGCATCTCATCTGAATATAGATTTGTTTAATGCGCTGGGACAAAAAATAACCCATGTCGCAACAGGACATTTCGAGGCGGGAGAACATACCTTCAGACTCAATAACACGGGATTAGCAAGTGGAATTTATGTCCTCAAAGTAAATACTGATGGACAAATTACAACACTCAAAATGATTAAAAAATAGGGTGTATCATGTTAAAATAAAAATTATAGCTGGTTAAAAATGACAAAAAGCTATCTTCGTTTGAAGATAGCTTTTTTTCGATTTGGGAAACAAAAAAAGCCGTTTCGGATATTTCCGAAACGACTCTCAAGCCCTCAAAACCAAATCATCTAAAAAATAAGGGCTTACTCAAATAATTTGTCAGTTGTTTTGTTTGAGTTCATGTAAAATTAAAATTTTTTGTACGAAAAGCACAATAAAATCTCGAAAAAATTATTACAAGTAGCTCAAACCAAATACGTTTTATGTCATAAATTTCTGATAATCTGCAATTTTCTGCTTCAAACGAGTCGCCAAATACGAATTTCCGTCTTTGAGTTCCTCATAAATTAAGATAGCTTCCTGCCGATAATTTACTATCTTATCATTTGTCCAATAAAATGGCGGTGCATACAAATTACAGATTCTGTCTGCCATTTTGACAGCCCAAATTTCCTGAGGTTGTTGCTTGATACGCTTTAGGCTGTCGAGCATCTGATTTTTTTTGCCTTCGAGCGTTTCATTTTTGGTCAAAGCGGATATACCTTGCGCTACTTTCTCGCCAAATCGTGCGCTGATTTCTGTGTAAGTTTGCCCCGTGTCTTCGAGCGTATCGTGCAAAATGGCACATTTTAGAGCCAAATTAGCATCCATATTGGGTGTTTCCTGAATAGCGGTCAAGATTTCAAAGGCTACGCTGCCAATATGATTAACATATTCAATTTGTTCGTCTTGAGCGTGTCCCCCATATTTTTGACCATCATGTAACTTACTGGCTAACAGCCAAATATCTTGCAGTTCGTCAATAGAATAACGTGTTTTCATAGATTATTTTGGAAAATTTTATTTTACGGTAAACCAATAAGATTGACTGACAATTTGTCCGTTTTCGGTCGTTCCCTCGACCCGAATTTCGTATTTTCCCGCAACTTCGGAGGTTTCAAATTGAAGCAATGTTTTATCCGTTTGCGTCCGTATATTCGGATTCCAATATAACAAATCTTGACGACATGGCGTGCGTTTATTTTTTATTGATGTAACAATTATTTCAGAAAGTCGATTCTGAATCGAAGTTAATTTTAATGTTTCGCCTAAAGGTCTGATGTTCAGCGCATTTTTCTGGAATGTAGTCAGCGATAGGATGCCATTAAAAAGGATTCCATCCATAAAAAAACGTTCATTGAGTACATCAATGCGCTTCACAGAAGCCGAAGGAATCGTTAAGATTTGTTCCGAATCGGTCAAGATTCCATCAATTAACAGCAAAACTGGCGCATCAATTTTATCGGTGTAATCAATATTTTTTGAATTGATTTTGAGATCAAAATTGCGTTTGTTTTTACTCACACTGACCTCTAAAACGTATTCAATAAAAGTATCTCGAATACTTGGAAATCGAGTAAAATCATCTAAAAAATAGGTGGTAAATCCTGAAATTTTATCCGAAAAAATAGTTCCCTTTTCTATCTTATCTGCCTGATAATAAGCATTTTGTATCTGATTATTGGTACTTCGCTCGATGATTTGCATGATGGATACCGAGTCCAAAAATAAAGGTAAATTGGGTAAATCGGAATAATTGGAATAAAATTCTGGCTCAATTTTGATTCTGGACGAATAATTTGAGGAATCCATGACCGAAATTATCGCCTCTTCGCTCGCAAAATCAGGGTCGTAACGTATATAAAATTGACCACTCAAATCAATCGCAGAGGCAACAATTCCAGTTTGTATATCCTTGAAAGACAAGGCAATAGCTGTCGGTTTGTGGGGCTGCCACGCTACAATTTGTCCCTGAATGACACCATATTGATATTCAGGATAATGTTTAATCTTAGAAAGTGTATTAATGCGTTTGTGATGCCTCGAAGCTATCAAAATATTATCAATAAGCACTTTATCATACTTCCGAATTTTGGATAAATTTAAATCTGTTTCTAATTCAGAAAGCCACAAATAATCTTGCCATGAAGGCGCAATATTGTTTCCATAAGCACGCTTTATCGAAACCGAAATAGTTGCATCTTTTGGAATATCTAACTCGAACTTGACAAGTGAAGTTTTTGATTTTTCTGGTAATATTTTTTGATGAGTTTCCAAATCGCTATGCCAAAACAAACGTTCGTTTTCTATCTGATTATCAACGTTTAAGCGTACACCAAGCAAGCCATTTGGCAAGTCATTTTTTGAAATTTGATGCGTGGCATTCAGGTCAGTTTTTAGCGTTTTTAGCGTTTGATTCGAGGCAAAAAGTTCGAGTTCGCCAGTTGTTTTTTTACTTTGATTTTGAAGCTGAATTTCAAACGTATTTTCTTTTTCGACTACCGTAATTTTAGATGCTTTTTCGGCTTTCGGGAGGTCAAAAAATTGAAAATTATGCTGATAATCTAACATGAGTCGATAATTCACAGCAGAGTCATAATTCAAATTAATTCGACAAAAACCAAATTCATCGAAGTTCAAATTTGATAAAACCACATCATTGATATTATTAATAATTTTTCCATGAATCTTTTGGGTTTGATAATTTTGAACCGAAATCAAAATTTGGTTGGATGTATTTTGCAAAACTTGACCACTTTCGGGATAAAAATTAACCTTTAAATCATTGGTAATCAATGACTTATTTGGTTTTTTGTAAGGGTTAATTACTGTAATTGGTGTATGAAAATACGCCTCAAAATTTCGCATCCAGCGGGTATAAGCTACCAAGTGATACGTTCCCGTAGGCAAATCGGCAGGCAGAAAAAATGAACCTGCACCTCGTCCATTTTCCAACTTGACTTTGGTTTGGATGGCTGGCGAACCCTTTTGGTTCAATAATTCTACATAAACCAAACAGCTTAATTTAGATAAATTTCTACTTTTTTGGCTGTAAGAAAAAGCCGAAAAATGTAGATTTTCACCTACGATGACATCGGCACTATTGAGGTGCAAATACACTTGTTCTTGGTGCGTATTTTGCGCCTCTAAATAACTGAAAATCAAACAAATAAATGGTATTAATGTAATGTATTTCATGAGTAAAATTTAATCCCAAAATTCAGGTTTTCGCAATTCGCCGCCATGTACTCGACAATCCGAACACGAGTTGGCTATCACATCAAAAAATGCAACTCCGGGTGTATAATTAATAATTTCGTAATGCGGATAGCTTCGGGCATAAGTCCGAATATTGAATCGAAAACGACTATGTCCATAAAGTTGAGATGGCTCTTGAAGGCAATCGTATGGGAACTCTGCATCAGGCATATATCCTTGAGAAACAAAGACATAGCGAGGAAAAAATTGGTATTCTTCCGCCACGCCAGCGACCTCAAAATACCCTAAAACTTTATAATTCAAATCGTTTGTTTTACTAATATTCCCCCGAACTGTGCCTTTTTGATGGTCAAAAAAACTGCCTCCAGTTTGATTATTATCTCTGAGCTTGGTGTAATATTCATAGGCTTGAGGCGAAATCGTATATTGACGTACCTTTAAGGAATATTTGTAACGTAATTGCTCATCGCTTTCGCTGATAAAAAGTATGGGTTGTTCAGGAAGTTGATTGGCAATCAGTCCGCTGGTAGTTTCCAAAATAAACTGATTTGATGGATTTCTTTTGTAGCATAAGGATTTGTCCAAACCTATTTCGTAAGGCTCAATAGTTTCGAGTTCGGCATTCCATCGCCAGTTTGATGAAAATTGCACACGCTGTTCGTAATCTTCCTGATAATCAAACCGATAGAAAGATTCAGGTTCATGGTCATTTTGGGTCGAAATAAAAAATTGGATGCCTTTTTCGATTTCTGCATTTTCGGTCGAAGGACGCTCAATATAAGTTCCGTACAATTTTTCGATAGTTGCCGAAGGGCGCAAAAGTTCTTTGGTCGAAGTAAATTCTTCGCCTTCTGGTGTCAAAATATGCAGTTGATACGTATTGCCCACTTTGCCCATGATATGGGGCGAAGTACGATAAATTCCGTCTTTATCTTCCTGAAAATCAATGATTTGACCTTCATTATCTTCAATCCAGACTTTTGCTGCGCTCACATGAATTTCCTCGCTTTGATTGAGCGGATGTGTGAAGGCTAATTTCACTTCGTGCGCCTTGCGTTCGTTCGTAAAACTGGCATCAATCGCCAAAGTCTGTTCACTGTCTTTGACCTCAAATTCAAAGGTTTCGATACAGCCATTTAGCACGACTAAAAATAGGATAAAATAAAGTAATTTCATTTTTTATTAAAAGGTAAAATTATAGGTAAGCGTTGGAATCGGGGTCGCAAAAACCTTCATACGATACCCATTTACTGCGCCATCTTCGACCCGAAAAAATATCGAATAAATGTTATCTCGTCCCAAGACATTATAAACCGAAAGACTCCAGAAAGATTGTGCTAACTTCTTGATTTTGTGTGTTCCATCCAAATTAATTCCGACATCCATCCGAAAATAATCAGGAATTCGATACGCATTACGGTCAGAATAGGCGATGCTTTCCGAGTTCTTATAAATCCATTTTCCTGTCGGGTAAGTGGTCGGTACGCCTGTGGCATAAACCACATTCATTGACATGGTTAATCGTCTGGTAAATTTGTAATTTGTTACGGCATTCAGATAGTGCGGTTTGTCATATCCTGTCGGGAAAAACTCGCCTCGATTGATGACTTCTTCGGCAAAATTTCCGTCTAATTGAATGAATGAACGTGAATAAGTATAGTTGAGCCAGCCCGTAAACCAACCCGAAGATTTCTTGGCAGATAGCTCCAAACCATAAGATTTACCATTGCCCTGCAAAATATCGGTTTCGACCGCTCGATTAAAAATCAAATCCGCCCCGACCTTAAAATCTAATAAACTTTGTATCTTTTTATAATACAATTCTGCCGAAGCCTCAAATGGTTTATTGCCTTGCGTATTTTTGTAATAGCCCAAAGAAAATTGGTCGCCAATTTGGGGTTTGATGTGGGCGTTTGATATGCGCCACATATCGGTTGGTCCGACCGAAACCGAGTTGGATAATAAATGAATATTCTGTCGTGTTCGGTTGTAACTTGCTTTTAATGAGCTAGTTTGGTTGAGCGAATACCTTGACGAGAGCCGTATTTCTGCTCCGTGATACGTCTGGATTTTTTCGCCTTTGCCGTATGTTGTTGTGCTGATAATCGAATTTTCACTTCTGGGTAAATTGGGGTCGTAAGCATTGACCAGCCCTTCGCCAAAGGCACTAAAAATCGAGTAACGCACCCCCGATTCTATCGAAAATTTATCGTTGGGCGTGTATAAAACCGAAAAATAAGGCGCAATTTCATGGCTTTGCTCTGTAATAATTGTTTCGCCGGCTACCAAAGATGATTCCGTGGGGGCTTTCACGCCCGGATTTATCTGAAAATATTTGAATTGCGTCCCGAATTTATAATTTAATTTTTCGTTGGGCATATAATCTACTTTGGCAGTAACGTGGCGTTCTTTGACAAAATAATTGATGTGAAATGCCTGACTCTGAAGTACATCGTAGCCGATTTCATAAGTATAATTGCTCAAACCAGCTTGCAAAGTGGTCTGTAATTTTTCGTTAAAAATGTGCTTCCAATTGAAGCTCAATAGTTGATTGGTATATTCAAAATTGGTGTACGATAATAAAGTATCAGACGATAACTGAAAACCATCAAAACTATAATATGCCGTTACCGAAAGGTCGTCTTTTTGGTCAATTTGATGTTGAATTTTGGCAAAAATATCATAAAAACGAGCCTGATTATTTTTGAGAGGTGAATTTTTGATTTGCTTCAAAACGTAATCCGAATAGGTGGCGCGTCCGCCAAGCATCACCGAAGTTTTGCCCTTAACTATCGGAGTTTCAAGCATTAAGTTAGAAGTTACGGGACTGATTCCGCCTGTTGCCGAAAATTTTTCGGCGTTTGGGCGTTTGGTTTGGACATCAAAAATGGCAGAAAGCCGCCCGCCATATTCGGCAGGAATGGCACTTTTGTATAAATCCATTCCCGAAAGCGATGCGGCATTAAAAATAGAAAAAAAGCCAAAAAAATGATTTGCGTTATAAATTGTTGAACCATCCAATAAAAACAAATTTTGGTCGGCTTTGCCGCCTCGCACATTAATTCCTGCCGCCCCTTCGCCCAAAAACTGCACGCCCGCTGTGGTGGTCGAAACTTTAATAATGTCTTTTTCGCCCAAAATGGCAGGCATTACTTTGAGGTTTTCAAGGTTAATTTTTGCCACTCCCATACTGACGCTGCTGATGTTTTCATCACGCTCGGCATTAATCGTAACGGACTCTAATTCCATCACTTCCGAAGCCAGCGATACATCCAAACGTCCATCAGAATACAGCATAATTCTGCGGCGAGTATTTTTCATATTGACCGATTCGATGAACAAATCGTGTCTTCCGCTCGGAATCGTCAAAGAGAAAAACCCTTCGAGATTCGTACTTGTCCCCACCAATGGATTTCGGATAAAAATATTGATGCCAGATGCAGGTTTGCCCGTACCTTGTTCGGTAATATAGCCCGCTAAGGTTACATCATCGCCTTGTTGATAACGCTTTCGATTCCCTATTTTCATGAGTTGATTTTCGAGATTATCTACCGTTGCATTTTCTTGCAGAAAAGTTACTTCCTCCTCTACAAATTCTGTGGCATGAGGGTCTAAAAGTTGTAAAATGGCTGGTTTTGTGATAATTATCGCATTATTTAACAAAAAAACTTGATTTTTATCAATATAAAATGATAACGTAGTATTTTTGAGTATTTGTGTCAGATAATCAGATAATTGTTGATTTTCTTGTGCAATTTTAGGTACAAAAACTGAATCAATCCAATGCTGATGATAATAAAAATGATACGAAGTATTAGACTCAATTTCGTGGATGACTTCCGAAACCGCAACCGAATCTTGTGTATTTTGGGTTTGCCCGCTTATCCAATTTGAGGCAATAAATAAAAGGAAAAACAGTATTTTTTTCATGAATTGATGAAGTTATTAGCACAATATTTTACAATTTTTAGGATTCCAATTTCGGTCTTGGATTCGTAATAATCTAAGCTCGAACGCATAAAATTTTTAAGGCTTTTTTTGTGTGCAGGAAATAGCTGATAAAACTGTTTTTTGTGATTTATTTTGGTCATTTTTCCATCATAAATCAACCATAATTGGTCTTTATTTTGGTATTCATATTGCCCTGACCGAATCATTTTTTCTTTTTTCCTTTTGGATAAGAGCTTGATTTTAGGGTGATTAAACAAAACTTCATAAAATTGATGTCCCGCCACAGAGTCGGGTAAATTGATAAAATCTTTGGCATACACCGAGAAGGCAGTAATCAATTTCGGATTTGGTTTCAGGGCTTTGTATAACCAGGGATACTGCCCTAAATTTTTGACCAAAATAATATCCTCAAATGTGTTATATAATAAATCAATATTTTCATGTTTAAAGCCATCAATATGCAATGTTCCTTTTGCCCAATCCATGCTTTGATAAAATTGATGATTGGTTGAGGTTTGTCCTTTAATCGGAAAATATGTTCCTTGTTGTGCGATGCTGTTTTCGGCTTCGATGAGCAGGTTATACCACGCATCAATATTTTCATCTAAATTCAAGTTTTTGGCTTGAGATTGGGCGTATCCGACAGATGAAAGAAAAAAGATAAAAACTAATAAATTAATAAATTTTGGCATAAAAAGTTGATTTAAATTAGATAACAAGTGCAATATAGTGTAAAACAACTATTCTTTGTCAAACCTAATTCAAAAAAAGCACAAAGAACGGAAGATTGGTTAAATTGTTACTGAGATTATATCAGATGGCATGAGGGCGTTAATTTTGATATAATCCATTGGTTATCAAGTGTATATGTTATTTTAAGGTTTGTAAAATCATGAAATAATACCATCATCTCGGAGGCGTTGGATTTGTGATTCATCAAAGCCTAAGTTTTTCAGAATCTGGTCAGTATGTTCACTTTTTTGGGGTGCTGGCAGTCCCATATCATGTAAGATTCCACCATATTCAAGCGGAATTTTAGGGATTTTTCCTGAAATATCATCAATAATTGGCAATTCTTCGAGAAATCCATTTTCGTTGAGGTGTTCATCTTCAATCAAATCTTCGGGCTGATTGACGGGAGCAAACGGAATATTAGCCTCCAAACATTTTTGGCTGATTTGGTCGGCATCGAGTCCGAGCATCATGGTTTCGAGTTCGGGCATGAGTTGTTTGCGGTTTTTGATGCGGGAATTATTGGACTTAAAGGCGGGATTATGGAGCAAATCTGACCGCTCAAATGCTTGGCAAAACCTTTTCCAGTGTCTTTCGCTGATGATGCCGATGAAGATTTGTTTGTCGTCCTGTGTATCAAAATAACGATAAACTGACCATGCGGGTACTCGAACGGACATGGGAACAATGGGTTTTTGTTCGATGGCAGCATACGCCAAATGTTGTCCCATAAAAAATGTAACGGTTTCAAAAAGAGAACTTTTCACGAATTTTCCTTTGCCAGTTTGTTGGCGTTCGAGGAGGGCTTGTAAAATCCCGATATAGCCAAACATTCCGCTCGTAATGTCAATGACCGAAGTCCCGACCCGAAGGGGTTTATTGGGCAGCCCCGTCATATATGCGAGTCCGCCCATCATTTGTACGACCTCATCCATGGCGTGTCGATTTTCGTATTTGCCTTTCATAAATCCTTTGAGCGAACAATAAATGAGTTTGGGATTAATTTTAGAAAGTCTTTCGTAGTGCATGCCGAGCCTTTCCATGGTGTGAGGCGCAAAATTTTCGACCAGAATATCGGCATCCGCAACCAGTTGCAAGGCAATATTTTGTCCTTCTTCGGACTTCAGGTCGAGTGTTAGGCTTTTTTTATTTCGATTAAAAAACGGAAAATACGAACTGCCAAATCCTTTTAATTTACGAGTGGGATTGCCTTGTGGCGGTTCGATGAGTGTTACATCTGCTCCATGTGAGGCGAGTAAAAGTCCACAAGCGGGACCCATGACGGCGTGTGTAAACTCAATGACTTTCAGACCGTCTAACGGGAAACGGTTTTCCATAATTTTTTAAGATATTTTGAGGAGCTGCTTTATCAAACTTGGATTCTAAATCCCTGATAATTAGTTTGTGATGTAATTTTGTTTGGTGTATTCAAAATGACATTTGACAAATTGATAATTGATAACACAGCTCCATCGTATTCGTATTTTTTGTCTAAAATTACAATTTCAATACAAAGCTATGGGTTATGTGCTATGAAGTGGAGAAATTTTGGAAAAACAAGCAATTTTATTGTAAAAATGGGTTGTTCGTGAAGACACGAACAACGGCAAAAAAAAATTCGGAGAAAGTGTCATAAGTGTTGTTTTTGTATGCCAAACTCAATAAACATTTTGGATACTAAAATTCCGTATGCCCTTGGCGCAGGGAATTTTTTTATCGCTTTTTTTATCTCAAAATCGTCATCTATTGGTAAAAATCTTGAAAAAAATCCCATTTTCAAGCCCTCAAACCGAGCGTTGTGCGTAACTTTGAGGCAATTTTATGCTAATTCAGTCCTTCGTTGAATGCTGAAAATCTGTTATTTACCAAAAATCTCAACAATGAAAATGAAAAAACATACCTACATGACGTTCCTATTAATTTTTGGAATGTCGGTAACTTATGCACAAAATAATATCCACCTGATTTATTTCAAAGACAAAGCCAATTCGCCCTTTTCGCTGACAAATCCAGCCGAATTTTTGACCGAAAAAGCCCTTGAACGCCGTCAGAAACAAAATATTGCGCTCCAAATCCGTGATTTGCCCGTCAATCCTGATAATGTAGAAAAAGTCCGAGAAACTGGCGCAAAAATTTTGTATCCCACACGCTGGCTTAATGGCTTACTCATTGAAACAGACCAAGTTACGCTTGCCCAAATTCAAAAGTTAGACTGCATCCAACAGACCGAAAAACTCTCCAAAGCCCTTGACATTACGCCCCAACCCGAACGAGAAATCCAAGCCCGAAATCCCAAAGTTTTGACAAAGGCTCGCCTCGAAGCCGAAGACTATGGCGAATCGCTCGCACAAATCCAACTTTTGGAAATGGATAAAATGCACCAAGCGGGGTTTCATGGCGAAGGAATGACCATTGCCATTATGGATAATGGTTTTCAGAATGTGGACATTAATCCCGCCTTTGAACATTTGACTATTCTGGGAACTTATGATTTTGTCGGACAACAAGAAAATGTATTCAGTGGAGGAGTACACGGCGTGAATTGTCTTTCGGTAATGGGCGCATACAAGCCCGCCGAAATGATTGGCGGAGCGTATGCCGCTTCGTATTATCTATTTGAAACTGAGAACAATAACCTCGAAACGCGTTCCGAAGAAGCCTTCTGGTTGATTGCTGCTGAACGTGCCGATAGTTTGGGTGTAGATATTATTTCGACTTCCTTAGGATATTATACATTTGATGACCCCAGCACCAATTATTTGCCTTCGGATACGGACGGAAATACCTCTTTAATTACTCGTGCGGCGGATATGGCGGTCGGAACGGGCATGATTGTCGTTACCAGCGCAGGCAACGAAGGACAAACCGCATGGGGAACGATTACTTTTCCGGCTGATGGCGATTCGGTCTTGGCGGTTGGTTCGGTAGATGCCGAAGGAAACTATTATTTGGGGTCCTCGCCCGGCTATTCGGCGGATGGAAGAGTCAAGCCCGATGTAGCGGCGGTCGGTTTCCAAGCCTTAGTGATGAATGCCAGCGGATTTACCAGCCGAAAAACAGGAACTTCCTTTGCTTGTCCGGCTGTGGCGGCGTTGGCGGCGGGCGTTTGGCAATCACAACCCAACCTCACGGCATTGGAAATCATGGCGTTAATCCAAAAATCGGGGTCGCAATATCGCTCGCCTAATTCTCAAATTGGTTACGGAATCCCCTCTTTTGAACGGACGCAAAGCCTCGTTTTAGGAACAGATGATACGGAATTAACACAAAATGACCAAGAAATTACCATTTATCCCAATCCCACACACAATGCGATTTATTTAAGTTTTGGTAATTTTTATTGGCACAAAGAAGTCAAATTAATTCTGCGAAACGCAAAAGGACAGGAAATTTATGTGCAAACACGCAAAATTGACGAAAAACGCCTCAAAATCGAATTGCCTTCGGATAAATTTTCGGCTGGAATGTATTTTTTGAATGCTCAAGTCGCCAACTTTATCAAAATTTGTCGTATCATTAAGCAATAAATCGGTTCATACAATGGTGTAATTCAAGGAATTACCTCGATTTGTATGGAATGAAAAAGCCACAATTTATGGGTACGAAAACCCACAATTTTAATCTTGAGTCGAGTAGGAAGGATATAATTTTTAAACCTGTTTTTTTTAAAACCAAACAACCCCTGACATGAAAAAAATTTCAATCGTATTTCTTTGTCTTCTTTTCATCAGTTCATTATCAGCACAAAGCATCGAAAAGGTACGTCCATTAAATTGGTGGATAGGCATGAAAAATCCTAAACTACAAATCATGGTTTACGGCAAAAATATAGGCAAAAGTCAAGTCAGTTTAGACTACCAAGGCGTAACGCTCGAAAGTGCAGTGCAGGTCGAAAACCCGAACTATCTATTTGTAAATCTGCATATTAGCCCCGAAGCAAAGGCTGGTAAAATGCCTCTAAAATTTACGATGTTTGCCAAAAAAAAATCACAAACCCTGACGTATGAATACGAATTGCTCGAACGCAAATCGCAAACCAACCGCATCTTGGGTTTTGATAGTTCAGACCTCATTTATCTGGTCATGCCAGACCGTTTTGCCAACGGAAATCCTGACAATGACAACACCGAAGACACCTCCGAAAAAGCCAATCGACAAGATAAAAATGGACGGCATGGCGGTGATTTACAGGGAGTTATAGACCATATTGCGTATTTCAAAAGCACTGGAATTACGACACTTTGGCTCAATCCTGTATTGGAAAATGACCGTCCACATCATTCGTATCACGGATATGCGGCAACGGATTTGTACACGGTTGATTCCCGATTTGGAGGAAATGAAAAATATCTCGAACTCATCGAAAAGTTACATGAAAATGGGCTGAAAATTATTATGGATATGGTCAATAACCATATTTCGGAGTTGCATTGGACAATAACCGATAAACCCATGAAAAATTGGGTCAATCATCCCGAAAAATACGTGCAGACCAATTATCGGGCAGCGGTCGTGGGCGACCCGTATGCCGCCAAAAAAGATACCGATGTGATGGTCAATGGATGGTTTGTCAAAGAAATGGCTGACCTCAATCAAAAAAATCCATTCGTAGCTAACTACCTGATTCAGAATAATATATGGTGGATTGAATACGCAGGAATTGACGGGATTCGGATGGATACGTATGTCTATCCTGATAAAGATTTTAGCAATGATTGGGTGCGTGCGATTATGTCTGAATATCCACAATTTAACATTGTAGGCGAAGTTTGGGCAACCGTCATTGGGAATGAAGCCTACTGGCAAAATCGTGCCAATCGTGATGGCTATACCTCTGTTTTACCGAGTGTTACAGATTTCCCTTTTTATTATGCGGTGCGAGATGCCCTCCGAAAAGACGAACAATTTGGCTGGTCATCGGGACTTGCTCGGATGTACTATATGCTCTCGCAAGACCATCTTTATACCGACCCCAACAATAATGTTACTTTTTTGGATAATCACGATGACGGACGATTTTATAATTTGGTCAGTAAACGATATTCGGCTTACGAATTAGGCATCACTTTCTTGCTGACTACCAGGGGAATACCGCAAATTTATTATGGTACGGAAATTCTTTTTGATGGAAACGGATACGATGGACATGGCTTTATTCGAGAGGATTTTTTGGGTGGCTGGGAAGGCGATACCGAAAATGCGTTCACAGGAAAATTAGCCGATGAACCCAAAAAAGCGCAAGCCTTTTTTCAGAAATTAGCGAACTGGCGCAAAACAGCGACTGCCGTTACTTCGGGAAAATTAACGCATTTTGTCCCCGAAAATAACGTGTATGTGTATTTCAGATATACTGAAAATCAGATGGTTATGGTTATTTTGCATGATGGCGACCAAGCGCAAACGCTCAAAACTGAACGATTTGATGAATTTTTGAAAAAATATACTTCGGCAACCAATATTTTGACCGATGAAATGCTTTCGGATTTATCAGAAATCAAACTGAAACCGCATTCGAGTATGGTTTTGGAATTGAAATAAAATGTTAAATTTTGAAATTTCAACCTTCATGGTACTCATGCCATGAAGGTTTATAAATATTTATGAATCATTTTAGTAATTGCCTGCCGAGATTCAGGATTGGGAAAAAATTCGTATAAAATGGTATGCCCGTCAAAATCTAAAATAAGTGCATTTTCTAAATATTCATACGCCTGTTGGTATTTGCCAGAAAGCATCAAATATATTGCCGCATGATACAACAAATCAGGGTGCATGGGCGATTCTTCGAGTCCCTCCAAGATAAGTTCGGATGCCTGCTCATAGCCATCTTGTTGATAATACACGAACGCCCAATTTAACCATAAACTCACTTCGGAAGGGTCTAAGGATGCTGCTTTTTGGTAGGCTTCGATGCCCGAAACCAAATTACCCGTTTGACATTCGGCTTGGGCTAAGCCCGCCCAAAATTCAGCTTCTTCGGGGTCTAATTGCACAGCTTTTCTGAGAAAATGTAAGGCTTCAAACCATTTTTGCAAATTTATCAAACAAATGCCCGCCCCGTACCACGCATCCGAATAATGAGCATCTTTTTCGACCGCCTTTCGATAATATTTGAGGGCTTTCCCAAATCGCTCTTGTTTCTCCAGACTTGCGCCCAGATGACAATAAATTTCGGCGTTTTCTTCGTGTTCTAATGCGTGTTCAAATGCCGTTTGTGCTGCCTCAAATTTTTGCAAATTCATCAAAACACACCCCAAATTAAAATAGGCTATGCCGAATTGGTCATCCAGAGCTAAGGCATAATCAAAGGCTTGTTTGGCAGATTTATAATCTTCTAACGTATTGTAAACCAGTCCTAAACTAAACCAAGCATACGCCGAAAATGGGTCATCATCCGTAAATTTTTCGTAAAAAGTAATGCTTTCTTCTAATTTTCCTAATGTTTCCAAACCATGCGTCAGGGCATAAAGTGCGTCTTCGTGTTTGATATTAATTTCGAGGGCTTGCCGATAATAATTGCAGGCTTGGGCGATGTCATTTTTTTCATGAAAAGTTTCGCCTAACAGAAAATAAATTTCGTCTTTGGCTTGCGCCAAAGGCAGAGATTCGACCAATAATTGACGTGCTTTTTCGGGCTGATTCAGTTTGAGTAAAATTTCACCTTCTAATACTTTTAAATCCGAATCATAAGGCATCACCTGACGCACCGCCTGAACTTGCACGAGTGCCTCGTCCCAACAATTTAATTCCATGAATAATTCTACGATAATCGCCTGAAAATCAGTTGAGTATGGATGAATTTTAATTGCTTGTTGGCAGGCTAAAAGTGCTTTCGGAAAGTCGTTATTTTGGGCATAAAACTCAATCAAATAATCGAACTCTTCGGTTTTGAGGTAAAAATCCGACTGTTTTTGGATATTTTTTTCAAATTGTTCGGGCAAGAAGGCAAAATTTTTACCGCTTGCGTCAAAATCTTCTCCAGACATAAACCTATCGTACTTTAAATTTAAGATTCGTTGGATGGATTTGCGACCGCATTATATTCGTAATTGGAGGCAAATTCACAAAAATAACACAAAAACTTGATTTCTAAGCTCATTTGAAAATAAATTAAATTAAAAATAAACTAAAAGTAGTTT
>CAZNYR010000010.1:46303-58450 GCA_964577275.1 uncultured Cytophagales bacterium
ACTAAAAACCGAAAACTTTTTACGTCCGAAATAGTTTCATTTTCAATTCTATAAAAACATATTAAATTTGTGTAAAATTGAATCGCAACATCAAAATCAAATTGTGTTTCGATATTTATGGAAAGTAACTCATTGATTATCAATTTATTATAAAACTAAAGATAAAATAATTTAGTCCATTTAGACGATACAAGATAATACGCATGACCCCAACAAAGGAACAAATCATCAAGGCACTCTCAACGGTCGAAGAGCCGGACTTGAAGCAAGATTTAGTTTCCTTGAATATGATTCAAAATATTGATATTCAGGAAAATAAAGTAAAATTTACGGTCATTCTGACTACGCCTGCTTGTCCGCTCAAAGAGCAAATTCGGCAGTCCTGCGAGGTGGCAATTCGTGAGTTTGTCGCAACGGATTTGGCAATAGAAATTGAGATGACTGCCCACGTTACGACCCTACGGAACGACAGCCCAATTTTGCCAAATGTTAAAAATATTATTGCCGTAGCTTCGGGCAAAGGTGGCGTTGGCAAATCTACGGTCGCCGCTAATTTGGCGGTTGCGCTCTCCGAAGTGGGCGCAAAAGTGGGTTTAGTTGATGCTGATATTTACGGTCCTTCAATCCCGACTATGTTTGATTGCGAAACTGCCAAGCCGGGTGTGGTGGTCAAAGAGGGTAAAAATTTGATTATTCCAGTCGAAAAATACGGGATTAAGCTCCTTTCGATTGGATTTTTAGCTGCTCCGCAGGAAGCGGTCGTTTGGCGAGGTCCTATGGCGAGTTCGGCACTTCGGCAGTTTTTGTCCGATGCCGATTGGGGCGAGTTGGATTATTTAATTATTGACTTGCCACCCGGCACCAGCGATATTCACTTGACTTTGGTGCAGACGATTCCCGTAACAGGAGCGGTTATCGTTACGACACCCCAAAAAGTTGCCTTAGCCGATGCCCAAAAAGGGATAGCGATGTTTAGACAACCAAAAATTAACGTTCCAATTTTGGGCATTATCGAAAATATGGCGTACTTTACGCCCGAAGAATTGCCCGAAAATAAATATTATATTTTGGGCAAAGATGGCGGAAAAATGCTTGCTAAACGCAACGAAATCAGATTTTTAGGCGAAATTCCTATCGTTCAGAGTATTCGTGAATCGGGTGATGCTGGGATGCCTGCCGTCTTGCAAAAACATCAAGTGCGCCAAGTATTTGAAACAATTGCACAACAAGTCGCACAAAGTTTGGCGGTTCAGAATGCAGGCTTATAATTTGATAAAAAAATGAAAAAAAATGAGTTAATCCGCCAAGCGGATGAAGCCTTGAATACCATGCGCCCTTACTTAGAAAAAGACGGAGGCGATTTGGAAATTTTGGAATTAACCGATGATATGATACTGAAAATCAAACTCTTAGGCTCTTGCGAAAGTTGTCCCATGTCTGCCATGACTTTACGGGCGGGCATCGAACAGGCAGTTATCAGAGCTGTTCCACAGATTAAAGCCGTACACGCCATTAATATTTAAATTGGATATGACTAAGAAAAAGCCGAATCGTTCCAATTTTTATGGAATCATTCGGCTTTTTGAATTGTATCTATCTAATAATCAATAAAATATAACAATATTAATTTTACAAATTGTCTTGTCCTAAAAATAAAAATTACCGAAAATAGTACGTCATATTTATACCAAATCGGTTCATCTGTGCTTGTTCTTTGCCTAATTTTTGGGTAGAAATATTCACAAAGGAAGAGATTTCTAACGGCAAATTTTTTCGGGGCTTGACATGAATGCCAAGTCGAGAGCCACTCACAGGGTAAATTTTGCCCGTCAAATTAACGTCTTTGTGCGTTTCGGGCAAGCCATCCAACGGCGCAACTTCGTATTCATATGTATAGTATTCTTGCATAATCATTTGATTCACAAAACCTACCGAAATCGAAAATTTTTCAGTCATTTGATAGTCAATTTCTAACGGAATTTCCGCCAAAAACCAGTTTGCATACGCTGTATGTGCATACGCATTTCGTTCGACAAACCGCTTGATTAACAGCATATTATTGGTCGGGTCTAAGGCATAAACCACGTTATCGGGTTTGGGCTGTGGCAATATTTTGTCAAAATGCAAATGATTGACCGAAAATCCAGTCCGTAGTCTGAACTTATGGTGCAAATCGTATTGCGCCGTCAAACCACCTCCATAAAATAAATGGCTTCGGAATTTGGAAGGCATATTCAGGCTGCCACCCGAAATGGTGATGCCCCAATGTAATTTTTTGAACTTTTTTTCGGATTTTGATTCAAAACTTACCTCTGATTTCGGAAGGCTAATTTCTGACAAAACCAATGGACTACCTTCAAGATAAGGCAATATCAAAGGTAACTCCCCAAGTGTCGAAACTTGCGCTAATTTTTCTGGTGCTTGACCTAAAATTACAGCATGATTTGAATAAATTTTGGAGTTATCTATTTGATTATCAATAACTTCTGTTGTATGATGGACTACGGATTTTTCCAAATCTTGGGAACGAATTTGATTATTTTCTGACGGAAATTTTTCGGAATCTACCGCCAAAGTTTTAGTTTTGGAAACGCTCCCACCACCGACAGGCTGAATTTTTGGCGTGATTTGGTGTTTCATCTTTTGATGCTCAGACAGTACTGCTTTTTTGTTGGCGTGTAAATCCTTTAGGTCAATATTTTGCCCTTTATCCGAATTTAAAACCCAAATTGCGCCCGAAGCCATCAAAAATAAGGCAAGCAACGCCGAATAGCGATATTTTTGCCACAAATGCGATGAAATCGCAGGCGAGTTTAAGCCCTCATCCTGAAGTCGCTTTTGCATAGCCACCCAATGCGATGGGTCGAATTCGGGTTCGTAATCATTCAGTTTTTCCCTGAATTTCCGCCCCATGGGATCATCGTAATTTTCTCGCATAAGCATTTTTTCGTGTTCATTATCGAACCTCAACCAACGCCAATTTACCGAGCATTTCGCGGAGTTTGGTCTTGGCTCGTGATAAATGAGATTTGGACGTACCGACAGGAATCCCTAATAACTTGCTGATTTCTACGTGCGTAAAGCCTTCGACTTCGTACAAACTAAAAATCGTTCGGTAAGAATCGGGCAAGGCTTGCACCATTTCCATGATTTCATCAGCCGAAATTTTATCCAAAACTGATTCGTCAAATTGCTCATACTGAGCATTTTCCAAATCGGTATCGTGGGCGTATTTCTGATTGCGCCGAATTTTATCCAACGCCGTATTAATCACAATTCGCCGAATCCACGCTTTTAGGGATTTACTTCGGTCGTGTTTTTTCAGATTTTTGAATACCTTTAAAAAGCTATCGTTCAGCACCTCCAGAGCCTCATCACGCGAGGGAGAATAGCGCAAAGCTACGCTCATCGCATACCCGTAAAAATGTCGATAGAGTAATTCTTGAGCCTTAGGGTCGCTTTTCAGACAGCCGTCCACCAAATGTTTTTCTTCGAGTGATTTCAAAATATTGACGGTTGAAAAGTTCAAAGATTAAGTTAAGGGCTTACAAAAGTAATCAAACCTCAACAATCTGACCGATATTCAAAAAAATAAAAAAATTATCGTCCTTTTTTCGTTCTCTTGACGAAAAGGCAAGATAGAAGCGTTGCAAAAAAAACAAAGATTTTTGTGTGAATTTTCCGTATCTTCATTCAAGATAGATAATTCATAAGTTTATAACCTCTTGATTTACAATAATTTATAAAAACACATCATGAAATATATCACGCTCCTTCGGGGAATTAATGTTAGTGGAAAAAATACAATCAACATGGCTGATTTGCGCCAACTTTACCAAGATTTGGAACTTAAAAACGTTAAATCTTACATTCAAACTGGCAATGTCGTTTTTGAAACTCAAGAAACTTCTAAAAACAAAATTATCGAAAATATCAAAACGGCTGTTTTTCAAAAATATAAATATGATATTCAAATCATAATTCGAGAACAAACCGAGTTTGCATCCATTTTGACAAAAAATCCTTTTTTAATTGAAAATACGGACGATTTAAAGAAAATTTATGTAGCTTTCTTAAATCGAATGCCTGCAAAAGAACACGTTGAAAAATTACAAAATGAACAGTTTATTTCTGAAAAAATTTATTTTCAGAAGACAGAAATTTATCTTCATTATCCAAATTGGTATGGAAAAAGTAAAATAAACCATAATTTTTTAGAAAATAGACTAAAATGTTACGTTACACTCAGAAACTGGCGTAGCATACAAAAAATTCAGGAATTATTGGAAACCTCCACTTTTTGACTGGAGTTTGTTTATCAGCATTACTCAAAGTGAGAACGACAAGAAATTGTTAGATAATTTTTTTAACTTTGCATCCGAAATTTTTTTTAATCCTATATCCTAACTTTCTTAGCAAAGCAAAAGGAGAATTGATACAGAAAAATTCAAAAATTCAAAAACGACATTCGATGAATAAATTTACGAAAAAACAATTTGAAAATCATTGGAAATCAATAGGTTATGAAATTCCTGACGATACAAATATTCGGAAATGGCATCGTGGTTATTACAAATTGATTGAGCAACAAATGACATCGTTAGACCAAATTTTTGGGGCTTTTTTTGCCTCAACGCAGGATAGAAATGGATTTTCGATGGGTATTTTTATGGCGTGTTCAGATTGTTTTGCGTATGCGGCGATGTATCTCGAACGTGATGTGGCGGTCATGGAACTATTGCCTTATACCAAGATTCAATCTTTTGCGGTGGCAAATTCGGACGAGGGAAAACCTATCGGACTGATTATCAATATATATGGCAAAGATGTAAAAGTTTTAGGTTTTAATCATGAAATTCCTAAAGCATTTATGCAACGTTTGCAAGAAGTAGGGATTTTAAAGACAATTTAAAAAAAACTTTGTCGAAGTGTTCAAGACTTTGACAAAGTTAAGTCCTTGATTATCAATATCCTTTCCAGCGTTGTTCGTTCTTTTTTTGTTGGGACTGACGTTCGGCTTCGTCCAGATAGCCATCGACCCGTTTTAGTACTTTGGAGGCGATAGACTTTAGGGATTCTTCGATTTGTTTTCCGTCCGAAGAGGATTTATTTCCGTATTTTTCTCGCTGTTTATCAGCCGTTTGCTTAATTTTGTCTTTGTTAGTATCGGGATTTTCAAGGGCTTGCAGTTCAATCATATTTTCTAATAACTCGGTATCCATGCCTGCCACAAGCATTTCGATATTTTCGGTACGTTGCTGTAATTCAGCGTTTTGCGTTTTGAGTTCTTCTATTTTTTTGAGCAGTTTTTTGCTCATCACTCCTTTGGTAATTTGTCGGGTAATCGTGATGGCAGTTAAGCCACAAATTCCCATGACCATGACAATCATTTCAAAAACATCCATAGTGTATTTTTTTAATTTTTGCCCTCAATTTAGTGATTTTAGTGCAACTATGCTTGTCCATAATGAATTAATTACGCCAAAAATTGGCTAAATATTATAAATTTCCATGCCAGTTTATCCAGTACCACATCGGAATAAAGGCACTTAAAACCAGAAAAAAAAGAGCTAACCAACGTGTTTTTTGCAACAAAACTGCATGATTTAGTTTAATGGTTGTCTTAAAAAAGTAATAAATCAAACCAAATAAAATGCAGACAATTAAAACATAATAACTTCCGAAAATGAGATACCCGACAAAATTATATTTTCCTAAAAACAAAACAAATAAACAATAATGCGCTAAGATTCCGTAGATGTATTTGACGAAAAAATATTTTAGGACGTAAGTCGAAGATAAAACATAACTTATTGATAATAAGAATTTTATAAGATATTTTTCTTGAAAAATAATTAAAAATAAAGCTAAAATAATTCCTGAAATCCCAAAAATATAAAAGGCGATTTCCAGAAAATTTCCCTTTGCCATAAAACTTGTATCGGCTTTTTGAGTTAAAAATGTAACACTGCAACAAGTTGCAATCAAGTCTGGATTTATATTAGAAAAGTACAAAAATAATAACATAAAGTCGCTGCTTAAAAGCATAAAAATGGGGAAAATAAAATAATATTTCAGGGGAGAAAGCGGATAAGCTGGTTCAGCATCATCAAGATAGTGTAAAAACAAAAAAATCAGGTAAATGAAAACGGAAAAAATTTTGAGATAGAGTAGGGGATATCCTAAGTCATTGATTCCCAGTGTGCCTGTGGCGCACATTGCCCCTTTGATGATATTTGGAAGACGGTTATTTACCGTAACCAAAAATAACATAAAACTCACGATTTGAAAACTCAAAACCAGCCTTAAAATAGTACTTATCAAGTATCCGCTTCGTTCCAATTTGAGCTGGATTTCATCGCCCGAATTTTCGTCCCATCGTCTAATTAATGTTATAGAATTAATTATGGCAATAAAAACTAAAATCCATGAACAAAATTGCGCCAAAAGTTGAGCAATTACCCAATAATCTGTGAGCATATTTATCAAAATTAAAGACTTGGTAAGTTTTAAAAACCTGCCAAGTCTTGTTTGTAAACAATTTAAAATCAGTATTTTAATCCAAATTTCCGAGTTCTTTTAGATAGACATGAAGTCGTTTCATGGGTTTGGCAATCGCCACCCTCCCCGAACGCACAAAACTTAAAATGCCGTGCGGTTCGAGTTCATCAAAAAGCGCACGAGTTTCGTGTTCGTGTCCTGTTTTTTCGATGATAGTATAATCAGGTTCGATACGTAAAATTCGGGCAAAATTTTTCCGAATGATTTTTTCAATCGTATCGCCATTTGCGAATGCCGAAGTAGGCATTTTATAGAGCGCAATCTCCTGATAGACAATCTGTTCGTCTTCGTAATAAAATACTTTGAGGACTTCGATTTGTTTTTCGATTTGTCCTCGTAATTTTTCGATGCGGTCAGGCTCAAGCTGAATGACAATCGTGAAACGAAAAACGCCACGAATCTCTGATTCTGAAACCGTTAGGCTATCGACATTGATTTTTCGCCGCGTAAAAATAATGGTAATTCGGTTCAGAAGTCCAATTTTATCTTCGGTAAAAACCGAAATGGTATATTGTTTTTTTAAGGTTTGCTCCGTCATGTTTTGTCAGTATTGAGTTATTGAGTTATCAAATATTTAGATAGATTCAAAATCCATCAATACAAGATATGACTCTCAATTACATTTTTTAAGAAAAATTATACAATTTATTAAATCAAAAATACTAAATTATTCTAACCGAATATCGCTTACGCTTGCGCCAGAAGGAATCATGGGAAATACATTTTCTTCCTTCTCTACGATAATTTCGAGGAGGAAAGATTGGTCAGCTTCTAACATTTTGGTTAAGCCTTCGGATAAATTTTCTCGTTCGGTAACTCGCAGAGCATCAATATTATACGAATCAGCCAGTTTGACAAAATCGGGACATTTCATGTCCGTAAACGAATATCTGCCCTCAAAAAATAGTTCTTGCCACTGTCGCACCATTCCCAAGAAATAATTATTCAGAATCAGAATTTTAACAGGAATATTATCTTGCATAATTGTTCCTAATTCTTGCAAAGTCATCTGAAAACCTCCATCGCCGATAACGGCAACTACCTGACGGTCAGGCTGTCCGACTTTTGCGCCGATAGCGGCAGGCAAGGCAAATCCCATCGTTCCCAAGCCGCCCGAAGTTACGTTGCTTTCGGTTTGTGCATATTTGTAATATCGGTTCGTAACCATCTGATGCTGACCGACATCCGTAACGATAATGGCTTTGCCTTCGGTTTTATCAGAAAGCATTTTAATAACTTCCGCCATTTTGATTTTTTCGGTATTGGGCGCAAGGTCTTTGATGCGGACTTTTTCGGTTTCTTGTTTATCACATTGGGCAAATTCGGCAAACCATTCTGGATAGCTTTTTGCCTGAATTTCAGGGAGTAAGGCTTCGAGAGCTTCTTTGGCATCGCCAATAATTGGCACATCGGCAAAGACATTTTTATTGATTTCGGATGGGTCAATTTCAATATGAATGACTTTTGCTTGTTTGCCATAAGTGGTTACATCGCCAGTTACTCGGTCATCAAATCGCATTCCGACTGCAATCAATAAATCTGCTTCATTGGTTTTGATATTCGGACCGTAATTTCCGTGCATTCCCAAATAGCCGACATAATTCGGATGTTCGGTAGAAAATGCAGAAAGCCCCATTAAGGTACTCGCAACAGGAAGTCCTGATTTTTCGATAAATTGTTGAAAAATATCTTGCGCTCCCGAAATCAAAATGCCGTGTCCCGCTAAGACCAAAGGTTTTTTGGCGGCATTAATTAATTGGGCAGCAGCGGATATTTTTTCGGGCAATAAGGCTCGTTTAGGCAAATAACTTCGGATTCTTCGGCACTTATGATACTCAAAATCAAAGGTTTCAAACTGTGCATTTTTGGTAATATCAATCAAAACGGGACCGGGTCGCCCACTTTCGGCGATATAAAAGGCTTTGGCAATCGCTTGGGGTATCTCTTCGGCACTCGTTACTTGATAATTCCATTTGGTAATGGGCATCGAAATCCCGACCACATCAGTTTCCTGAAAGGCATCCGTTCCCAAAAGATGCTTGGTAACCTGTCCCGTAATGCAAACCAACGGCGTGGAATCAATCATGGCATCAGCAATTCCCGTAATCAAATTAGTTGCGCCCGGACCCGAAGTGGCAAAACAAACGCCCGCTTTTCGGAGTACGCGCGCATATCCTTGTGCCGCATGAACCGCACCCTGTTCGTGTCGAGTGAGGTAATGTTTGACCTGCTCGGAATAGTCAAAAAGTGCATCATAAATTGGCATAATTGCGCCGCCCGGATAGCCAAAAATGCTCTCTACGCCCTCTGCCAATAACGATAAAATTACGGCTTCAGAGCCTGTAATCCCTTTTTTTGAGGAAATGATTTCTTTCTCAATTTCCAAAAATGGTTGTTCTAATATTGTCATTTATTTCCGTGTTTAGTCAGTCCTTAAACTATTTTTAGTGAGCGCAATATGTTTTTATCGTGTGTTTATTTTTTTGTGTTATTTTGATTTGGTTGATGTAACAATATAATGCAAAACGCCCAGTAATTCGGGTAAATTTGCGATAGAATATTGATTACTGTCCATGATTATGCTTTGATTTTCTAACTTTAAAAATTTCCACTCAAAACCATTTGTTGATGCGCCGAAAATTTCTCTAATGTGTTGTATATTAGACTTTTGATTAAAAAAATAAGCCCCCAAAACCTGCGCCGAAACCTGAATAATTCCTTTTTCCAAATCATGTTTTTCGGCTTCTGTAATACAAAACACAGGTGCAGTAACAAAAGTACGTATCAGACTTTTGGATAAAATAAAATCACATTCACCATTTAAGCCTTTTTCCTTATCAATATTGAGTTGCTCACCCGAATAAACCGAAAAATTGTAATTATTTAATTCACTTAGTTCAATTAAAAGTGGATTTACTAATCGTTCAGAGCGGGATTTTTCACTTTTGATGCCCAACTTTTGACCTTTTCTTAGTGTATTCATCAACCAGTCGGATGGTTCGGTGGGCTGAAAATTGGGGAAAATATCAGCCCCTTCAAATCGAATCCCAAAATCGGTTTCTAATTGCTCTTTGGTAAAATCTCCGTATGCCATAATGGTATTATTTTGATTTGGTTGATGTAACAATATAATGCAAAACGCCTAATAATTCAGGTAATTTATGCCATGAATATAATTTTGTGTCAAATGTAATTTCTTGATTTTCAAGTATTAAAAATTTCCATTCTGTTCCTGTTGTCGCACACCCATAAACTTTAGAAATTTGTTCTCCTTCCTGCTCATTTAAATATTTTGCGCCAATCATTTGGGCAGATACTTGGTAAATTCCTTTATCTAAATCATTTTTTTCAGCTTCCACAATACAAAAAATTGGCGCAGTAATAAACTCTTTAATTGGATTCCATGAGAGTACAAAATCACATTCTCCGTTCAGGCCTAAATCTTTATTTACGTTGAGTTGTTCGCCCGAATAAATTGTAAATTGAAACTGATTTTTTCGAGCTAACTCAGTCATAATTGGAGATACAATTCGTTCAGAACGTGCTTTTTCTGTACGATAACCTAATTTTTCGGCTTCATTTAATTCTTCTATTAATCGTTTTGAAGGATTGATAGATGGCGTATTTTGAAACAAATTTTGTCCATTAAATTTTATTCCAAACTCAGCAATTAATTTTTCTTTGGTAAAATCTCCGTATGCCATAATGGTATTATTTTGATTTGGTTGATGTAACAATATAATGCAAAACGCCTAATAATTCGGGTAATTCTGAAATTGAGTAAGATTCTGTATCTATTGTAATGGTCATATTTTCTAATTTCAAAAATGCCCATTCATACCCATTTGTTGATGCGCCGAAAATCGTATTAATTTGATTATCATAATGTTGATTAAAAAAATAGCTCCCTAAAACTTGTGCGGAAACCTGAATCAATCCTCTTTCCAAATCGTGTTTTTCGGCTTCAGTAATACAAAAGATAGGTGCGGTTATGAATCTGCGTATCAGGCTTTTAGACAAAATAAAATCACATTCACCGTTTAATCCTTTCCCTTTATCGACATTCAACTGCTCGCCCGAATAAATGCTTAATTCAAAATTATTAATTTGGGCTAATTCCGTTAAAATTGGATTTACCAATCGTTCAGAACGAGCTTTCTCGCTCCGAACCCCTAATTTCCGACCTAATTGGATGGTGTTGAGCAACCACTCCGAAGGCGCAATTTCTGCATAAGGAAATAATCGGTTGCCTTCAAACCGAATCCCAAAATCGGTTTCTAATTGCTCTTTGGTAAAATCTCCGTATGCCATAATGGTATTATTTTGATTTGGTTGATGTAACAATATAATGCAAAATACCGAGTAATTCGGATAAATCTCCTAATGAATATAACATCGAATCAGTTGTAATCACCTGATATTCTAATTTCAAAAACTTCCACTCAAATCCATTCGTGGCACAGCCATAAATCGTACTAATATTCTGATTATCATGTTGTTGATTAAAAATATACGCCCCTAACATTTGGGCTGAAACTTGATTGATTCCTTTATCAATATCGTTTTTTTCGGCTTCTGTCAGGCAAAAAATCGGAACTGTTAGAGTATTTCTATTCAGACTCCAAGAAAAAATAAAATCACATTCACCATTTAAACCTTTTTCCTTATCAATATTGAGTTGCTCACCCGAATAAATCGTAAAACGATGCTCGTTTAATTCTGCTATTTCCATCAAAATAGGAGATACAACCCGTTCAGAACGAGATTTTTCCGAACGCACACCTGCAACCCGCATCATTCGTAAGTTCTTTTTGAGCCACTCCGAAGGTTCAATCGGTTGGATTTCGGGAAATAAATAATCCGCATCAAACCGAATCCCAAAATCGGTTTCTAATTGCTCTTTGGTGAAATCTCCGTATGCCATAATGGTATTATTTTGATTTGGTTGATGTAACAATATAATGCAAAATACCGAGTAATTCAGCCAAATTAGTCATAAAATATAATTTTTTATCAAACGTAATTTTGGTATTGGTTAATTTCAGGAATCGCCATTGTGTGGCTGTTGTCGTACAACCATAAATGATTTCAGAGGGTTGATTTTTTTGCTCATTAAAATATTTTGCCCCTATCATTTGGGCGGATGCCTGAATAATTCCCTTATCCAAATCATTTTTTTCGGCTTCGGTCAAGCAAAAAATAGGCGCAGTAACATAATCTATGATTCGACTCCACGAAAAAATAAAGTCGCATTCGCCATTCAGCCCTCTACTTTTGTCGGTGTTAAGCTGTTCGCCTGAATAAATCGTAATTTCATAGTTGTTTAACTCTGCCAGTTCGGT
Organism: uncultured Cytophagales bacterium; assembly: GCA_964577275.1. Lineage (GTDB taxonomy): Bacteria > Bacteroidota > Bacteroidia > Cytophagales > Thermoflexibacteraceae > UBA2561. The sequence continues at coordinate 58,207 of CAZNYR010000010.1, forward strand.
CAAAATAGGCGTTACCAGTCGTTCAGAACGTGCTTTTTCACTCCGAAAACCTTGTTTTTGCCCTTTTTCAATAGCACTTTTGAGCCACTCCGAAGGTTCAATCGGTTGGATTTCGGGAAATAAATAATCCGCATCAAACCGAATCCCAAAATCGGTTTCTAATTGCTCTTTGGTGAAATCTCCGTATGCCATAATGGTATTATTTTGATTTGGTTGATGTAACAATATAATGCAAAACGCCTAA
>CAZNYR010000011.1:0-1114 GCA_964577275.1 uncultured Cytophagales bacterium
AGTAAATATGAAAATGAAAAAACTTAATCTTAAAACGTTTCTTGAACAAGAAATTCGCTTTTTTAATATCTTTTGCTATTTATTTAGTTCTTTATATTTAAATTCTTTTCCTCAATACGTAAATAATACAAATTTTGTTCTTTTTATACTCTTGGATAACCTTTCTTTTTGATGACATCACAAAAGTAACATCGGATTGATTTTTTTCAAAATCGGATACCCGTTTAGGCAAATGATACTGGTTTTCAAGGCTTAAATCCGAAGTAAGGTTTGTTGTGTTTCTGACACTATTTCGATTCAAAACTCCAAATATAATTAACCTCTTAAAATTTTAGTATGTTACTTATCTTTGAAAAGTACAATTTTTACCAAAAAAACAACAGTTCCCAAAATCTAACCAATAAGGATAAAAAATAGACGTTGAGCTTGATTTTTAGAAACCTTGCATTCACACTCGATGTAGAGGCGTAGATAGAATGTGTAAATAATACAATTCGACAAAAAAAGATTGAAGGATGTAATAAAAAAAATTGTTTTTTTCTTGAAAAAAGTCCATTTTGTGCGATTTTATCGCTTCAAAAGATGCTAAATTTTGTTTTTATGATTTATCCCAAAAATTATCTGAAAACCGAATGATATGGTTTTGCCAAATCATTAAAATCTTCTTCTATTTCCTTGTATTCTAAAAAATATTGTAAAAAAAACCCACTTTTTTTGAAAAATTTTAAATAAAATGCGTTTTTCGTGCTAAATTTTTAAAAAATCTACACAATAACTTTAATTTTGTGCGAGTGGATACCACTTTGAGATATAATACATTGATTATCAAAGCAATAACTATATTTACGTATGAAAATTTATAAATTTGGTGGGACTTCGGTCAAAACACCCGAACGCATCGAAACGGTTGTGGAATTGGTTAAGCAAGCAGGCGATGTACGTGCCGTGATTTGTTCGGCATTTGGGGGCGTAACCGATAAACTCATTTATATGGCAAAACAAGCGGCGGCGGCAGACGAAAACTACAAAAAATTATTTCGGGAAGTTACGGATATTCATATTTCAGCCGTCAAGGAACTCATTGATATTCAGCGACAAAGCTCTATTTTGGCGC
>CAZNYR010000011.1:1124-7946 GCA_964577275.1 uncultured Cytophagales bacterium
GGCGCACGTCAAAACCACGTTGAACGAATTGGAGGACGTATTACAGGGTTTGTTTTTCATTAAAGAATTGAGCGCACGCACGTTGGATTATGTGTCAGGGTTTGGCGAACGATTATCATGCTTTATCATTGCGGAGGCGGCGAAAGACAGAGAACTGAATGCCGAATTTTTGGATGCCCGTGATTTGGTGGTTACGGACAGTAATTTTGGTGAGGCGGAAGTCAATTTTCAGAAAACAAACGCCAACCTTCAAGATTATTTTGCACAAAATCCTGCGGTTCAAATCGTAACGGGTTTTATTGCCCGTGATAGTCAGGGTGTTATGACAACTTTGGGGCGTGGCGGTTCGGATTTTACGGCTTCGATTGTGGCGGCGGCTCTGGATGCGGATGCACTAGAAATCTGGACGGACGTGGATGGCGTGATGACCTCTGACCCGCGCAAAGTAAAATCGGCGTTTTCGATTCCGATGATGACCTATCGAGAGGCGATGGAAATGTCGCATTTTGGCGCAAAAGTGATTTATCCGCCTACGATGCTGCCGGTTCTGAAGAAAAAAATTCCTATCAAAATCAAAAATACGTTCAATCCGTCCTTTGAAGGCACGTTAATTTCCGAAAAATCTTCGGAGGATACTCGTCCCGTCAAAGGTATTTCATCGATTGATAATATTTCGTTGTTGCGGGTAGAAGGTGGCGGCATGGTCGGAGTATCAGGCATTTCTGGACGACTCTTCGGGTCGTTGGCGCAGGGACGAGTCAATATTATTTTGATTACGCAGGCTTCTTCCGAGCATTCGATTTGTCTGGCGGTCAAGCCCCAAGATGCACCACGTGCCAAAGAAATTATTGAACATGAATTTACTTATGAACTCGAACACGGCGAATTATCGCCTGTCGTGGTCGAAACGAATCTTTCGGTCATTGCGGTTGTGGGCGAAAATATGCGGAAAACTTCGGGCATTGCCGGCAAAATATTTCTGGCTTTGGGGCGTAATGGCGTGAATGTCAAGGCTTTAGCGCAAGGTTCTTCCGAATTTAATGTATCTATCGTTATTTCAAATCATGATGTCGAAAAGGCACTTCGGGCTGTGCATCAGGCATTTTTCTTTACGGACGTGAAAACAATCAATGTCTTTGTTGTCGGAGTGGGATTAATTGGCAGTACGCTCTTGGAACAAATCCAAGAACAAAAACAGTTTTTGGCAGATGAATACAATTTGGAATTTAAGATTATCGGCTTGTCGAACAGCCGAAACATGGTCTTTGAACCCGAAGGTTTGGACTTAAAAAATTGGAAATCTGCGCTCGAAAACTCAAATCAATCGGCTGATATTCAGCAATTTATCCGAAAAATGAAAGAATTAAACTTACTCAATTCGATTTTTGTGGATAATACCGCCAATGCTCAAGTAGCGGGGACTTATGCCGATATTTTGGATGCCAGTATTTCGGTCGTTACGCCCAACAAAATTGCGGCTTCGAGTCGTTATCCACAATTCCAAAAGTTAAAGGAATTAGCCAAAAATCGGAACGTGATTTATTTGTACGAAACCAATGTGGGGGCGGGATTGCCTGTCATCAGCACCCTCAAAGATTTGAAAGCCAGCGGCGATAAAATTTTACGTATCGAAGCCATTTTGTCGGGGACTTTGTCCTTCATTTTCAATACGTTTACGGGTGCGGAATCTTTCAGCGCAGTAGTGCGAAAAGCCAAAGAAGCGGGCTACACCGAACCCGACCCACGAGAAGATTTGAGCGGCAGCGATGTGGCTCGTAAAATCCTGATTCTCACACGGGATGCGGGTTTTCCCTTGGAATATGAGGAGGTCAAAATTGATGGCTTTTTGCCTGAAAGTTGCATCCATGCGGCGAGTGTGCCTGATTTTTTTGTCGAATTAGAAAAATCTGATGCCTATTTTGAGGAGATGCGTGCCAAAGCCAGTGCAGAAGGAAAAGTATTGCGGTATATTGCGCGTTTTGAGGATGGTAAAGCCGAAATTGGCTTGCAAGCTGTCGATATTTCGCATCCTTTTTATTCGCTTTCGGGCAGTGATAATATTATTGCTTTTACGACCGCTCGTTATCCCGAACATCCGTTGGTTGTCAAGGGGTCGGGAGCGGGGGCAGAAGTAACCGCCGCCGGAGTTTTTGCGGATATTATTCGCGTTGGAAATTATTTATAACAAGCTGATAATCAATTTTTTATAAGCCTTTTTTCAGTTTTCAAAATTGGAAAAGGCTTATCTTTTTGGAATGTCATTCGGACTTATAGTTGCTCCAAAGTTTTTAAAATAGCTTGCGGTTCGGCACGCACCGTAAAATCCTCGTCAGCAAAAGCAAATCGTATTTTTCCATATTTATCCAAGACATAAGTGGCGGGTAATGGCAACTCAAACTTCTGAGAACCATTATGTTGGCTAATATCCAGCCCGAAACGCACAAATACTTTGACCAAATAGTTTGGGATTTCGTAGGCAATTCCGATTTGTTTGGCGAGGTGATTTTCGGTATCGCTCAACACCTCAAATTCGAGGCGGTGTTTTTGTACCCAAGTGAGCGAGTTATCGGGAGTTTCTGGCGAAATAGCCACCAAATCAGCCCCATAATGACGAATTTGAGGTAAAATTTTACGTAAGGCGTTCAATTCTAAATTGCAATACGGACACCACGACCCTCGATAAAAATTAATGACAAGTCCATTTTGATTTAGATTTTTGGAGGAAATCAATTTTTGTACCGCATTAGGCAGTTCAAAATCGGGCATCGTATCGCCTAACTGAATGCCTTGACCAGCGAGTAGGTTTGCTTTCTGCTCGGCAATCGCTTGTCTTGCCTGCGGATAAATCGGTTTTTCAGTCGCTAATTTTTGTAATTCGGGATTGAGTGCAAAAGGAATAACAGCCATAATTTTTGTTGATTAAATTTATGAAATCAAGTGCAATTCTCGTGCAAAAAACACCAACTTTGACAAAAACCTGAACCTTTATAGCAATTCATGTACGGCATAAAGGTTCAGAATTTGAATTATTTTAAAATATCTGGCGTGCTTTTTGTAAGGCACGTTCGATGCCTGTGAGGTCTTTGCCTGCCGCTGTCGCAAAAAATGGTTGTCCGCCGCCGCCGCCTTGGATTTCTTTTGCCAAATCTCGGATTATCTGACTGGCATTCAGGTTTTTAGCCTCCACTAATTTATCGGAAATCATCAACGCCAAATGCGGTTTGCCGTCAATTTCGCTTGCCAAAAGCATTGCCAAATTATCGAACTGCTGACGCAACTGAAAGGCAATTTGTTTCATGGCATCCGCAGAGGGCAAATCTACTTTCTGAATCAAACATAAATGGTCATTTTTTTGTTCAACCAAATCCTGTAATTGGGCTTTGGTTTGGGCAATTTCTTTGACATGAAACTGCTCAATTTCTTTGATAAGTTGTGCCTTTTCTTGGGTTAATTTTTCGAGCGCTTTTCTTAAATCTTTCGGATTTTTGAGCAATTCTTTTAGCTCTGAAACCAACGTAAAATGCTGATTTACAAGTTTTTCTGACTCATCGCCTGTTACGGCTTCGATGCGTCTGATACCCGCTGCTACCGAAGATTCGGCAGTAATTTTAAAGAATCCAATTTGTCCCGTAGCCTTGACGTGCGTACCGCCACAAAGCTCGACCGAATACGTTTTGTCAAATACAATCGTGCGGACAAAATTGCCATATTTTTCGCCAAAAAGTGCCATCGCACCCATGGCTTTTGCTTCATTAATCGCAATATTACGATATTCAGTTAATGAAATATTTTCTCGAATTTTTTGATTCACAAGTTGCTCAATATCAGCAAGTTGTTCATCAGTAATTTTCGAGTGATGCGAAAAATCAAAACGCAAATATTTATCATTGACCAAAGAACCTCGCTGTTCGACATGTGCGCCTAATATGCTTCGTAAAGCGGAATGCAAAAGGTGCGTTGCCGAATGATTATTTTCGGTTAATTTTCGTTTTTTAAGGTCAATTTTTGAAGTAAAATTTGCCTCCAAATTTTGGGGTAATTTCTTGGCAAAATGAATAATTAAGTCGTTTTCTTTTTTGGTATCGATGATTTCAATGCGCTCATTTTCAGCGATTAATAATCCCGTATCGCCGATTTGTCCGCCACCTTCGGCATAAAAAGGGGTTTTATCCAGCACCAACTGAAAGAGCGTTTTTTTCGTATCTTTGACTTGGCGATACCTCAAAATTCGGGAGGTAGTTTGGTCAAAATCATAGCCCAAAAATTCGGTTTCATTACCTTCCCTGACCGTTATCCAGTCGCCTTTTTCGGAGGATTGGGCTTTTCTGGCACGGTCTTTTTGCGCTTTCATCGCCATGTCAAAACCTTTTTGGTCGATTTTGAGTCCATTTTCACGGGCAATTAATTGGGTTAAATCCAAGGGAAATCCAAATGTATCGTAGAGTTCAAAAGCAGTTTGCCCGTCAATCGTATCGCCCGAAGTATTGGTTTTGATGTCTTCAAAAAGTTTGAGTCCTTTATCTAAAGTTTTTAAAAATGAGGTTTCTTCTTCTTTTATAACATTTCGGATAAAATCCTGTTGTTGTCGAATTTCAGGGAAAACATCGGCAAATTGTTGGGCAATATTATCCAATAATTTATAGAAAAAAGGCTCTTTGAATCCCAAGAAAGTAAATCCGTAGCGTACTGCTCGCCGTAAAATTCGCCGAATGACATAGCCTGCTCCTGTGTTCGAGGGGAGTTGTCCATCGGCAATAGCAAAAGAAACCGCTCGAATATGGTCAGAAAGCACACGCATTGCCATCGTGGTTTTTTCGTCCGAATGATATATTTTGCCTGATTCTTGTTCGATAAATCGAATCAAGGGCGAGAAGACATCGGTATCGTAATTGGATTTTTTGCCCTGCACAACCATCGCCAAACGCTCGAATCCCATGCCTGTATCTACGTGTTTATCAGGCAGTTGTTCGAGTGAGCGGTCGGCTTTTCGATTAAATTGAATGAAGACCAAATTCCAAATTTCGATGACCAAAGGATGATCTTGATTGACCAATTCGGCACCGCCTTTTTGGGCAATTTCGGCATCATCTCGGATGTCGATATGAATTTCGGAACAGGGACCGCAGGGTCCTGTATCGCCCATTTCCCAAAAATTATCTTTTTTTGAGCCATACAAAATTCGGTCTTCGGGGACATATTTTTTCCAAAATGTTTTGGCTTCCTCGTCCGCTTGCAGTCCTTGGGCATCATCGCCACCAAAAACGGTTACGTAAAGGCGTTCTTGGGGCAATTTGTAAACTTGCGTAAGTAATTCCCAAGCCCATTCGATAGCCTCAACTTTGAAGTAATCGCCAAATGACCAGTTGCCGAGCATTTCAAACATGGTGTGATGATACGTGTCTGCGCCAACATCCTCTAAATCATTGTGTTTGCCCGAAACACGCAAGCATTTTTGAGAATTGACCACGCGCTGATTTTGGGCGATTTTATTGCCTAAGAAGTAGTCTTTAAATTGGTTCATGCCCGCATTTGTGAACATCAAAGTCGGGTCGTTTTTGAGTACCAAAGGCGCAGAATGGACGTATTGATGTGCTTTATCTTTGAAATAATCAAGAAATTTTTGGCGGATTTCGTTCGATGTCATGCTCATTTTTAGTATGGAAAGTGAGCTTGTATCGTGAGGTTTTTAGCCTCAATGCCACAAACTCTAACCTAATAATTTGATTCAAAATTTTGACTTGCAAAGTTAGGATTTATTTTTTGTACAGCTCAAAATGTTTTGGTGAAAGATACAAATAACTTGATTTGATGATTGGAAAAGATGGCAGGATTTAAGGGGAGTTTATGACGTGGCAATATTTGAGAAAATATCTTCAAGCGACGCAGTTGAAGTTTAATTATTTTATGCGATATTTTTTGTATATTTGGTAAAAACCTACTTAAAAATTACATAAAAAATGATACACCTAAACTTTTGTTTTATGAAACGATTACTAAAAAATATGTTCTTGATGGCGTTGCTGAGTTCATCGCTTTTTGGGTGCGGTTGCGAGAAAATTGATGCGGGTCATGTCGGGATTGAAGTAGCTTTGATAGGAAGCGAAAAAGGGGTGCAAGACATCACCCAAGTTACGGGGATTGCGTGGTACAATCCTTACACTACGGAAATTTATGAATTTCCGATATTTGTTCAGAACAGCGTGTATGCCTTAGAGGATTCGCCAGAAAGTCGTGGAAATCAGGAATTTAGAGTAACGACCAAAGATGGTTTAGGTTGTGGCTTCGATATTAGTATTAATTATAAAATTGAGGAGGCTTCCGTTGTTCCGATTTTCAAAAAATATCGCCGTCCGTTGTCTCAGTTAAATACGACCATTATCAAAAATTATTTGCGTCAAGCCTTCAATAAAACGGCATCCAAATATACGGCGGAGGATTTGTATCAGAGGCGCGAACAATTCCAAGCCGAAGCCGAGCAAAGTATCCGTAAACTCCTTGAGCCTGAGGGTTTTAAAATCGAACAGGTGGTATTGTTGGGCGAGATTCGATTGCCCAAAAGTGTCCGACAAAATATTGAATCTAAAGTCAATGCCAAGCAATTATCGCTCAAGAAACAAGAAGAATTAGCCCAAACCCAAGCCGATGCCGAGAAACAAATCGCACAAGCCAGAGGGCGCGCCGAAAGTTTGCTCATTCAGGCAAAAGCCGAAGCCGAAGCCAATACCTTACGACAACAAAGTTTGAATGCGTTATTGATTCAGCAACAATGGATTGAGGCGTGGAAAGCAGGCGGAAGCAAAGTACCCCAATATCTGGGTGGCG
>CAZNYR010000011.1:7956-46644 GCA_964577275.1 uncultured Cytophagales bacterium
GGCCCGGTTCGTGACGTACCTGGCGCTGTTCTACCGGACCGGCGTGGAGCTGCTCCACGGGCTGGAGCTGGTGGAGAAGATGATGGACAACCGCGTGGTGGCGAAGGCGGTGCGGGATTTATGTTTACGCCCATGAAAAAATAAAATATGACGTAATTGATGCCAAACCTGTCAGCCAAAATCTGACAGGTTTAATAACTTGATAATCAATAGATTACTTTAATTTTTCGTATTCTTGAGCAATCTCCAGTTGTAATTGTTCGGAAACTTCTGCCAAAGGCAATCGGACGGTATGACGACATACGCCGATGGTCTGGAGTAATTGTTTGATTCCCGCAGGATTACCTTCATAGTACATCATATTATTCAATTTTTTCCAACGGAACAAGGATTCCGCTGCCGCCCCAAAATCGCCTTCTAATGCCTGCTGGATGGTTTGGCAAAAGAGTTCGGGAATGCCGTTTGCTAAGACCGAAATTACGCCACAACATCCGACCGAAATCATGGGAATGGTCAATAAATCATCACCCGAAATCAGGAGAAAATCATCGGGTTTTCCTTTGGCAATTTCGATGACTTGGTTGAGATTTCCAGAGGCTTCTTTGATACCAATAATATTGGGATGTTGCGCTAATTTGAGGGTGGTTTCTGCCGAAATATTGGTAACGGTTCGACCGGGTACATTGTACAAAATGACAGGAACAGGCGAGGCATCCGCCACCACTTGATAATGTCTGAAAAGCCCTTCTTGCGTGGGTTTATTGTAATAAGGAGCAACCGACAAAATGGCTGTAACACCCTCTAAATCAATGTGTTTGAAGCTCTCTAAGATGGCTTGCGTATGATACCCACCCAAGCCATAAACCAATGGCAATTTCTTGGGATTGTGTTGGCGGACGAACGCGAAGATTTGCGCTTTTTCGGTGGGGGTCGTGGTAACAGATTCGCCTGTTGTGCCATGAACGACTCGATAATTTACGTGCCTGTCGGTATGTTGCAAAAGGCGTTCGAGTGCCTCAAAATCAACATCGCCTGTGGAGGTAAATGGCGTTACTAACGCCACTCCCGTTCCTTTCAAAATATCGTACATCAGTAATTAAGTTTTCGTTTTCTAAAAAGTACAGCAAAATTACATCAAATTTTCGGACTTTCAGTTAAAACGAATGGCTTGTGTGCGACTGAACATCGCCTCGATGAGTTTGTCAATATCATCATTAGGATTGAGCCGAATCATCAGTTCGTACAGGTGGGATTTATCTTCGCGATAATTGCCGACACGACACTTGGCTTTGCTGCGGGCAAGAATCTGGTCAAAGGCATCAATATCGTGTTCTATCGTTACACAAAATAAATAATCAAATTCCTGATGGACGAATTGCTCCACGTATTCGGATTTAATTTTGCCAAAAAAACCAACTTCTTTCATCTTAAAGAATGAATATTCAAAAAGATAACGATTTTGCCGTACATCATCATCAAGCGTGAGTGCCGTAAAATTTTTTTTATCCGCCTTAATTTTTTCGTGAAACCGATTAATAAAACGGTGCATATTTTCATTCCGAGTAAAGAACAAAATCCCGATATGTTCCGCATCATTATAATTCAGTGTTTTTTTGGCAGAACCTTGCAGATTTTTTTCTTTGATAGTTTGGTTATGTTTTTCGAGAAAATATTGTTTTACCGCATTCATCATTTCGTAGTTTGTTACTGTCTTGGGTTCGTTTTGGCGTTGTTTTTATCACAAAAAAAATCATGCGTTTGGAAGTTTCCTTATTTTTCTCCGTGTTTCTCCACAAAAAATGTGATAAGGTCTGATTCATCGTGATAAATTGAATCAAAACGTTTATTTTGGTATTTCGTCCGCAAAAATCGAACTTTTTTATGAATTTTCGTAATTTATTCCGAAAAGTCCTACATTTTTGAGGGCATCACAATTTTTTGCCCTCAAGTCGCCAAAAATTATGCCTTAATGATGTTTGACATAACTTTCCCATCGCTCCAGTAGCTGGACAAAATCTTCGGGCAATTCGGATTCAAAAAAAATATTTTCGCCTGTTTTTGGATGCACAAACCCCAAAGATTTGGCATGAAGAGCCTGACGAGGCATGATTTTGAAGCAGTTTTGTACGAAAGCCTTATAATTTGAGAAGATGGTCCCTTTCAGGATTTGGTCGCCCCCATAACTGACATCAGCAAACAAAGGATGCCCCAAATGTTTGAGGTGCGCCCGAATTTGATGGGTTCGACCTGTTTCCAAATTGCATTTGATAAGCGTTACGTACCGCAATCGTTTTAGGACTTCGTAATGTGTAACGGCGTGTTTTCCGTATTCGCCTTCTTGGTCATAGACCTGCACAATTCGGCGGTCTTTTTGGCTGCGTCCGAGTGGCGCATCAATGGTGCCTTTATCCTGTTTGAGTAATCCCCAAACTAAGGCGTAATATGTGCGTTCGATAGAATGTCGTGCAAATTGTCCCGCCAAATGTGCCATGGCGGTTTCGGTTTTGGCAATGACCAAAAGCCCCGAAGTATCTTTATCAATGCGATGTACCAGACCGGGTCTGCCCTCGTTGCCTGCCATATTGGGCAAATTCTGGAAATGAAACGCCAAGGCATTGACCAGTGTTCCCGTCCAATTATTATAGGCAGGATGCACGACCATGCCCGCCGATTTATTGACGATAAGCAAGGTATCATCCTCATACACAATATTTAAGGGAATATCTTGGGGGATAAGTTCGGTATCTCGTGGTGGCTCCGGAAGCGAAATGGTGATGATTTCATGCGGACTCACCTTATAATTAGGCTTGATTGCTTGGTCATTCACTCGGATGAATCCTTGTTTTAGAGCCTCCTGAATCCGATTTCGAGAGGTGCTGGGCAATCTATCCATCAAAAAACGGTCTATCCGCAATTTGGACTGTCCGCCATCTACCACAATGCGGTGATGCTCAAAGAGTTCTGGCTCATTTTCAGGTAAATCGTGCAGGAATGTTTCATTCATATTGTTTAGGATTTATGTCGCCTCAATAGTTGGCATCAATGATAAACGACCACGTAATCTGTTCACAAAATAAGTCGAATTATTCCGAAAACCCCAATTAAATTGATAAACTCAACACAAAATCGGTTTTGATGATTTGCCCTTCGCGTCTGATTTTCATTTTGATACGCCGTCCCGGTTTGCTTTGCAGCAGCCGAGTGATGTCATTCAGATTATATTCTTTTGCGGGTTTACCATTAATACTCAAAATTTCATCGCCTTTTTGCAAACCCGCTTCCACCGCAGGCATATCGGGCATAATTTCCGAAATAACATAATATTGAAGTCCGGGGATTGGCGCACTGACTTCCATGCCACTCAAATTGTGATAAAAAGGGTCTTTATAAAATCGGCTGGGACGCAAATACATTTTATTTTGTCTGTAATCGAATGCCACCCGAAACCGTTTGAGTAGGTTTGCGCCCAGATTGCCGTTGCGGTTCGCAATTCCTCGAATGCCTTCCATCGAAAGACTATCCGGATACGCTGCATCCACGTTATCTAATTGATAATCAGATAGTTTTATCATACTAATTCGACCTACTTTGCCCCAAATACTGCCGTTGAGTCCACTGCCCAAATAGGCATCAAAAACCTGCGAAGGCAGAAAAATATTTTGAGTCGCATCTTCTTCCAATAACAAAGAATGACTCGCCCCCGTATCAACCAAAAGTTTGGCATAAGCCGTATTCCCTTCAGTATCAGTAATATCCGCACAGATGTAGGGTTTGCCTTGCTCTATGATTATTGGAATGCACTTGAAATTACGGCGTGGTTTGTAGCGTTTGGGGTCGTGCAAAATCAATTTATGATTCGGATAATCAATTTCGACCACAAAATTTCGGAACACATCCGCCCCAATTAACCCATTGATTTTCAGTCCTAATTTGGCAGATAAAAAGAAAACATCTTCCGATAGCACCAACAGATTTTGATGTTCACCAACAATTTTGTTGCCTATCCGAAAGGTATTGCCGTAGGCATGATGTGCGATAAGGTCTTTTTCGCCTTTGCCATGCCCCCAAATTTTGCGGCTGCCTGCAAATTTGAGCGGTAATTCTTGCCCAAAATTTAGTTCGGTCAATAAAGCGGTTTTGACCCCCGTATCCAAAATAAAATTCATCGTATCCGATTCATTAATTTGCATCTGTATGATTATCAGATTGTTAGCACTTCGGAAAGGCAAGGTTACTGATTTGGTGCGTTGCGTAAAATGAAAGCCAAAAAACGCCTGATTTTCAGTAGATTTACAACCGCTTAACCAAAATAAAAGTATAAACAATAAACAATAATGTACGATGTGTTTCATGGCTATCGGTAATTTTTTTAGATGCTCCAAAATAAATGCTATTCGCTTGATGAGTAAGGATTTCGAGCGGTAGAAAGTCGGATTTTTGGCAAACATAATCGGCGGATGGATTTCAGATTATTTTGCTTTTTTGCGGATATATGTCTTTTAATTTACGAGCAAAAAATGACGTAGGTTTTGACCAAAATCAAGAAAATAAATGCATCATTTATACTTCATTTATCATCAATCATGTTTTTATCTGCGTGATAAAAATACGCTTATTTTGATTCATTTCATGCCTTAATTTTGAAAATTCCCTAAAAAAGCCGCATCTTTTGAGCAGATTTTTAAGAAATTCGGCTTCAAATCAAAACTTAAATCTGTCTGAAGGCTTATCAAAAAAACAACAAACCAAGTAACTTTGTAACAGACTTTATCAGGATAAATTTTTATGGATAAAAAAACGTTATTAGCTGCGTTCTCACAGCCGACTAAAATACCAAAGTAAATTTCTCTAATATCATTGCTCCAGAAGGAAAAAGTATTGGAGAATTAAAGAACAAATTTTTAGTCTAATTTTGATACAATATCCTGATAACCAAAAAGATACAAATTTTAAATAATTCATACTCATTATTCAACAACGACATAATATGATAAATTTTTTATATCCCTCTTTTCTGTTTGCCATCAGTCTGATTGCGATTCCGATACTGATTCATTTTTTCAATTTTCAGCGTGCCAAAAAAATATATTTTACGAATGTCGAATTTTTGCATGAAGTACGAGCGGTCTCTCGTTCTCGAAATCGGCTCAAAAACTTACTTGTATTGCTTTGTCGATGTTTAGCAATTATTTTTTTGGCACTGGCATTCGCCCAACCTTTCACAACGGGCGAAAATGCCGAGGCAGTAAATCAAGGAAACCACGTCAGTATTTATCTCGATAATTCGTTTAGTATGCAAAGCGAAGCCGATAATAAAACGCTTTTTGACCTTGCCGTAACGAATGCCGAACAAATATTAGGGCTTTTCCCGAAGAATGTTTTATTTCAGATTTTGGAAAATGGTTTTGAGCGAAATACACGTTATTTCTTTGATAAACAGAAAGTTACGGATAGTTTACGCACGCTCACTTATGCGCCATCGAGCCGAACCTTTCAGGAAATTTATGACAGACAAGCCGAAGCCTTCCAGAACAATACGAGCGAAAAACGAAATCATATTTTCTGGATTTCTGATTTCCGAAAAAATACTTCAGGCGATTTATCTAAACTCAAAATTGATAGCTCCAACCGATTTTATCTCCTCCCGTTACAGGCAAATCAAGAGTCAAATTTGTATGTCGATTCGGTGTGGTTAGAAAATCCTTTTGTCAAAATTAACGAAAATAATACCGTTTTTGTCAAAATCAAACATATAGGAACGAAAGAAATCGAAGATAAAATCGTCAAATTATTTATCGAAAATCGACAAATGTCCAGTTCATCAATTTCACTAAAATCCAACGAAACGACCGAAATTGCGCTCAATTTTGCGGTCGAAACCGCAGGCACAAAGCCCTGTAAAATTGTGTTGGATGATTACCCAATTATGTTCGATAACGAATATTTTTTTACGATGCGCGTGGCACCACCCGTTAAGATTGTACATATTTCGGGTTCGGAATCCAGTTTTATTCCGAGTGTTTATGGAAATGAACCGTATTTTAGGCTCAAAGAATATTCCATCCAAGCCGTTGATTATAACGAACTTAACGGCGCAGGATTGGTCATCTTGCAAGGTATTTCCGAAATTGATGAAGCCCTAAAATCAGTTTTGATTAATTTTTTGCTCAAGGGCGGCACGCTGGCGATTTTCCCTGCCCCCCAAATTGATGTGGAATCTTATCGGGTGGTGGTCAGTTTGGCACTCGCCAACGTCCCCAAAGCAGGTTTGCAACGCCTCGCCCTGAATCCGCCTGATACTCAAAACCCGTTTTTTGAAGGCATTTTTGAAAAGGTCGATAAAAATATCAATATGCCTGAAGCTCAAGCAGTTATAACATGGAATCCCACGGGACAAAACCTATTGAATTTCAAGAATAATCAGCCTTTTTTGACACGTTTGTCAAGCGGACTGAATCCCAATTCGCAGATATTTTTGTGCGCCAGCCCACTCCATTCGGATTTTTCGGATTTTCCAAAACACGCTCTTTTTGTGCCTGTGATGTACAAAATTGCTTTGAGCAGTCAGACGCAAGCCGAAAAGTTGGCATTCTCATTTTCGGAATCCATCGCAGAAATTTCGCTCGATTCGGTTCGTAAAAATGACATTTTTAAGCTCGTGCCTGTGGGCGAAGGCGATAACCCCGAACTAATTCCGAACCAACGAGTTACGGGAAATAAATTGATGATGGACATACCAAAAAGTGGCTTGCGGGCAGGAAATTTTGATGTCGTCCGTCAGAAAGATGCCAAAAAAATGACTTCCATAGCATTTAATTATGACCATACCGAATCGGAAGGGCAAAATTATACCCTCGAAGAACTGGAGCAACTCTTTGAAAATCAGCCTCATGTGCAAATTTTTGACTCAATGGATAGCACCGAATTTGCTTCGGATTTTCAGGAAAAAAATATCGCACAAAATCTTTGGCGATGGGCTTTAATTTTGGCATTAGTATTTTTGCTTGCCGAAGTTTTGTTGCTCCGATTTTGGAAAACCAAACCCAAAAATAAGGCGTAATGCGATGTCATCATGGATTTCATCGCATCACGAAATAAAATTAAGTTCGTGGTTTCCAAGCAATTTCTTGAACATGAAGTTCGGCAGACATTTTGCGAGAAAGCACAAACAAATAATCCGAAAGTCGATTTAAGTATTTGATAATCAGGGGGTCAATTTCGGTCTGTTCATTTAGTCGGATGCACAAGCGTTCTGCTCGGCGACACACCGTTCGGGCAACATGACAAAAGGACACCGATTGATGCCCACCCGGTAAAACAAAAGCACGCATCGGAGGTAAGTTTTCATTCATTTCATCCATTTTTTGTTCTAAAAAATTCACATCCGTTTCATATAAATCAGGCAAAATCTTGCCTTCTTTGCTTGGGTCGGATGCTAAGGAACTGCCAATGGTAAATAATCTATCTTGAATTTCTACAAAAATATCTGTCCGATTTTGGTTAATACTTTGGTCGCGAAGCATCCCAATCCATGAGTTTAATTCATCTACTGTGCCATAGGTTTCGATACGAATATCCGCCTTTGAGATGCGTGTGCCTTGCACTAAGGATGTTGTGCCTTTATCGCCTGTTTTGGTATAAATTTTCATTTTAATTTGCTGTAAATCAATAATTTATAATAAAAATAGACTTCAAAATTAATCTTTACAAATTTCATCTTTCATCAATTTGGCATCCTGCGAACCTAATTGAATCGCCTTGTCTAAGATGGCACAAACTTGGGAAGTGGCGGTTTCATTTTTGCCGATTTGTGCGACAGCCAAAAAATAATGAGCATCAGGATAATCAGGAAAAAGTACAATACATTGTCGTAAATCTCGAATTGCTAATTCAAAATTTTTCAAAAATAAATGTGTTTTTCCTCTATCATAAAATGCCATGTAATCTTTTGGGTCAATTTTGATGGCTTGATTATAATCCTCGATGGCTTCTTCTCGGCGATTGAGTAAGGCTAAGGTCGTGCCTCGATTGATGAATAAATCGACTTCTTGGTCATTTTTTTCGATGGCTTTGTCGAAATCATTTAGGGCATCTTCCAAAAATTTTTGTTCAAAAAAAGCATTCCCCCGATTATAAAAATATTTGTAATTCGAGTTATCTATTTTGATGGCTTGATTAAAACTTTGAATCGCTTGGTCGTATTTCTTTTGCTCCAAAAAAGCGATACCTTGAAAGTTATACGCATCGGCATTTTTATCATTGATTTTCAATAACTTATTGATATTTTCAAGCGCAATTTCGGATTGATTTTGGGATAAATTTTGTTTGATGGCTTGGGTTAAATGGTGGATTTCTTGTTGATGATTCTGGCAACTTCCCCCAAAGAAAATAAAGAGTACAAAAATGTATTTTTTCATGTTTAGGTATAAATTATACATAAAGTTTACTTTTTAGAAAACCTTATCACAGTTTAGGTTTGTCTGGCTGAAATTGCAAAAAAATTGTGATAAGGTTTATGAATTGAAATCATGGAGTTTTTTTAAGCAAAATCATCTTGGTCGTCTTCGTAAGTTCCAAAATCATCGGAATTGAACATGGTACTGAATAAGTCCTTGAATTGCAGTCCTTTATCTAAGGATTGGCGACTCAAGACCGAATGTTCAGCCAAACCATGTAAGACAAATTCCATCATAAAAATTTTTTCGTTTTCGGGCAAATTGGGATGTTTTTTTTCGACCAACTCACGTAAGTTGGGGACGGTAAACAGCGCATTTTTGTATTCTTGATTGCTGGCATGGTTCAAAATATCCACAAATTCGCCATCGCCAAACCAATCGACCATCGTGGCATAAAGATTCTCTTTTTTCTTTTTTTCGATTTCGGGATTGGGAAAATAATTGAGGAACAAACTTCGGATGGCTTTACCAACCAGATTTTGGGATACGATACTTGCGCCCTCCTGTTCGCCTTCATAAACGAGTTCGACTTTTCCTGCAATAGCCGGGAGGACACCCCAAAAATCGCTGATGCGAACGTAGGTTTGGGTTTCGTGGTTCACTAAAATGCGTCTTTCGGCGGCACTGACTAAGTTTTCGTAAGCCGAAATGGTAAGTCGTGCCGAAACGCCACTTTTTTCGTCCACGTATTCGCTGCTTCGTGCCTCAATCGCAATCTGCTCGACCATATCTTTGGCAACCTCTGGGACGGTAATCATTTCTGCTTGTTCGGGTTTAATATTTGCCTCTTGCTGGGTAATTTTTCGCCCTGTTTCGATGTCCTTTGGGTAATGCGTAATTATCTGACTATCAATTCTATCCTTGAGTGGCGTAACGATACTTCCACGATTGGTATAGTCCTCTGGATTTGCCGTAAAAATAAATTGAATATCCAGGGGCATTCGGAGTTTAAAACCTCGAATTTGGATGTCGCCTTCTTGCAAAATATTGAATAAAGCTACTTGGATACGGGGCTGTAAATCAGGGAGTTCGTTAATGACAAACAAGCACCGATGCGAGCGTGGAATGAGTCCGAAATGCAAGACGCGCTCGTCCGAATAGGGGAGTTTGAGAGTGGCGGCTTTGATAGGGTCCACATCGCCAATCAAATCGGCAATCGACACATCTGGCGTGGCTAATTTTTCGGTATAACGGTCTTTTCGGTGCAACCAAGAAATGGGGGTTTCATCGCCTTTTTGGGCAATCAAATCTCGCCCGAATCGGGACAAAGGTTCGAGCGGGTCATCATTGAGTTCCGAGCCTTCGATGCAGGGAATGTACTCGTCTAACAGATTGATAGTCAGGCGCGCAAGGCGCGTTTTTGCCTGTCCTCGCAACCCCAACAAATTGACGTGATGTTGTGATAAAATCGCTCGTTCCATGTCAGGAATGACCGTATCTTCGTAGCCGTGAATGCCTCGAAAAACGGGTTCGTTTTGGCGTAATTTATGGATAAGATTGGCGCGCAATTCTTGTTTGATAGAACGGGGCTGATACCCTATTTTTTTGAGTTCGCCAAGCGTCCGAATTTGGAGTAATTGTTCGGGAGGCATCTCTGAATATTTCATCATGACGTGAGGCTGTTGGTTCGTAAACTCTAAAACTGACGATAAAACACAGGAAAAAGGTTTTGGTTTTGGGATAATGATTTTTTTTCAAAACCTTCTGATTTCTTGTATCTTTGTAAAATTGTGGCAAATCATTGGTCAATGCTTGGCTGAATTTCTTGAAAAAATAATGAAAATAATACTAAAACAACTCAAAAACATACTTCAAGGTGGAACGCTCTTGTTTTGTATCATTTTGACGGGCTGTTATTCTAATAAACCTTTGGGCGATGAAATTGTCCCCATTCCTGTCAATTCGGTGGAAGAAACGCAGAAAAAAATTGAATTTTTGGGCGAAGTCATCGAAGAGAACCCCGAATCCTCTGATTATTATTTCCGCAGGGCTGATTTATACCTAAAAATCAATAAAGAACGGCTCGCAAAAACTGACATCGAAAAAGCCATCAAATTGGACAGCACGCAAGGCAAATATTATTACATTCATGCCCAAATTTTGGATATGATGCAGGAAAGTAAAGATGCCTTAAAAGCAGCACAAAAGGCTGAAAAACAGGAAGCTACCGAAACGGAACTTGATATGTTGTTGGGCAAATTGTATTTTGAAAACGATGTGCCAGATAAATCGGTGAAGCATCTGAAAAAAATCGAAAAAATATTTCCACAACGTTCTGAAATTCACTACTATAAAGGCAAATCGTATCGCCAACTCAAGGATACTGCCAATGCGGTGGCTTCATTTATTACGGCGATTGCTTTGCGCCCTGATTATTCTGAAGCCTATGAATCATTAGGGCAGTTATTTAATGAATACAGAAAACCCAGAGCCGCCTTATATTACATCAATAAAGGCATCAAAAATGCGACAGTCAAAGCTCCTTTGTATTTTATGGCTGGACACACCAACCGAAAATTATTGCGTTATGACGAGGCTCTGGATTGTTTTGTCAATGCGGTCAAATCAGATTCAACATACTGGCAGGCAAGTCATTATCTTGCGAATTATTTTTTGCGTAAAGAACAAATTTCTAAAGGAATGCAATATTTGGAACTGGCATTGAGCGTGAATCCTGATTTGAATAACGGCTATTTGCGTTTGGGCTGGCTTTATGAACGATACGAAAAAAAATATCCTACGGCTTTGGCACATTACAAAAAAGCACTTTCGCAAGACCAAGATAATGAAGGCATCAAAAAGGCGATTACACGGGTTGAGAAAAAAATTGCGGATGAAGAATATCGTAAATCGCCAGAATATCAGGAGAAATTACAACAACTCCTCGAAAAACGAAAACGAGAGCAAGAATTACTCGAAAATATACCTGCCGAAGAGGTTGTTCCTGAATAATTCAAAATATCACTAAAACATACATCAAAAATATGGCATCTCCCAATTTTGTAGATTACGTAAAAATATGTTGTCGGTCGGGTGCGGGCGGAGCGGGTTCTGTGCATTTTCGGCGAGAAAAGCACGTAGAAAAAGGAGGTCCCGATGGCGGAGATGGCGGGCGTGGTGGACATATCATCCTGAAAGCCAGTCGAAACCGATGGACTTTGTTGCATCTCAAATATCAAAAACATATTTTTGCCGAAAAAGGCGAAAACGGACAAGGCGCACTCAAATCGGGAAAACAAGGCGCAGATACGATTATCGAAGTGCCAGTCGGAACGGTCGCTAAAAATGCAGAAACAGGTCAAATCTTACTTGAAATAACCGAAGATGAATCCGAAAAAATATTGCTCTCTGGCGGGCGAGGCGGCTTGGGAAATACGAATTTCAAAAGCCCAACCAACCAAACACCACGCACCGCACAGCCCGGGGAACCCGCTCAGGAAGCATGGATCATCTTGGAACTCAAGGTATTGGCGGATGTCGGTCTGGTGGGTTTTCCGAATGCAGGCAAATCGACTTTACTCTCGGTTTTATCGGCTGCCAAGCCCGAAATTGCTAATTATCCTTTTACGACCTTAACGCCTAATTTGGGTGTGGTGGCTTATCGGGGCGACCGCTCGTTTGTCATGGCGGATATTCCCGGAATTATCGAGGGAGCATCCGAAGGTAAAGGTCTGGGATACAGATTCTTACGACATATCGAACGCAATTCGGTCTTATTGTTTATGATTCCGGCTGATGCGGATAATATTCAGAAAGAATATGAAATTTTATTACATGAACTCAAATCTTACAACCCCGAAATGTTGGATAAAAAGCGACTTTTAGCCGTTACTAAAAGTGATTTGTTGGATGATGAACTCCGAACGGAAATGCGTCAGGAATTACCCGAAACTATTGAAACCATATTTATTTCGTCTATTGCACAGCAAGGATTAACGGACTTAAAGGATTTGATTTGGAAAAATTTAAATCCTTAATGTAATACAAGATAGATTCAAAACCTGCCAAGTTTTCAAAACCTGCCAAGTTTTCAAAACTTGGCAGGTTTAAATTGATAATCAAATATTTCTGTATTCGATAAAATAAAGATTCATTCTTTGCCGTTTTATGCAAATAAATCGGAACTTAAATATCGGTCGCCACGGTCGCAAATAATCGACACAATGCAAGCGGTTTTATGAGCGGGCAATTCCTGTATCAAATCCAAGACGATTTGAGCTGCCCCACCACTGCTCATACCCGCAAAAATACCACATTCTTGGGCAAGTCGGCGCGTCATTTGACGTGCTTGGGTATCGCTAACATACCGAATTTCGTCCACTCGTTCGGGTTGATAAATTTCGGGCAAAAATTCGGGTGACCATTTACGGATACCCGGAATTTGGGAGCCTTCTTTGGGCTGTGCGCCAATAATCTGAATATCAGGGTTTTGTTCCTTTAAAAAGTGCGAAGTCCCCACGATTGTGCCTGTCGTTCCCATACTGGAAACGAAGTGCGTGATATTGCCTTGCGTGGCTTGCCAAATTTCGGGAGCGGTGGTTTGGTAATGTGCGGCAGGATTATCGGGATTGGCAAACTGGTCGAGGATATGATAGCCTTTTTGGTGTGCCATCTGTTGGGCTAAGGTTCGGGAATATTCGATGGTTTTGTCCGCATCGGTCAGGATAACTTCTGCTCCGTAAGCTCGCATCGTATCGACCCGCTCTTGGGTGGCGGTGGCGGGCATTAAAAGTGTGATTTTGAGTCGGAAAGAAGCCGCTACCATAGCCAAGGCAATGCCCGTATTTCCGCTTGTGGCTTCGATGAGATGCGAATTTGCATGGATTTCGCCTCGTTTTAGGGCTTGGGAAATCATATAAAAAGCGGGGCGGTCTTTGACACTTCCCGCCGGATTATTGCCTTCCAATTTGCCGTACCATTCGATGTGTGGGGGTACTTCGGGAAGTTGTATTCTGACCAGAGGCGTATTTCCGATAAGGTCGCCGATGGTCATGGCTTTTATTGGAGTCATATTTTTATGGATAATTTTTTTTTGTAAATTGCTGACCTTCAGAGGAATAATACACTCTGGATTGAGGTGCAACGCTATGCGTGAGCCAGACATTTCCGCCGATAACGCTGCCTTGTCCAATGACTGTTTTGCCTCCCAAAATGGTGGCGGCGGCATAAATAATGACGTGGTCTTCGATGGTCGGATGGCGTTTTTGTTGCGCCATACTTTTATCGACACTTAATGCGCCTAAAGTAACGCCCTGATAAATCTTGACATGATTTCCGATGTGGCACGTTTCGCCGATGACAATGCCCGTGCCGTGGTCAATGCAAAAAGAACGTCCGATTTGGGCATTTGGATGGATATCAATGCCTGTTTTGGAGTGGGCATATTCGGCAAAAATGCGTGGCAAATACGGGATTTCTAACCGCAACATCAGATGGGTAATCCGATAAACGGCAATCGCAAAAAATCCGGGATATGCCCGAATGACCTCTTTGGTGTCTTGGGCAGCGGGGTCGCCCTGAAAAATTGCCTCCGCATCTTCCATACAAAAATCATAAACCAGCTCCAGTTCCTCAAAAAAATGGGCGCAAAGGTCTTGAATCGTATCATTATGGCAGGCTTTGGTTTTATAAAGTAATTGCTGGAAACTTAATTGAAGTACTTGATATTGGGTTTTGATTTCTAATTCTGACGTAAAACGTTGGTCATGAAGTTCGGGAAACAAAAAAGACAGAATTTTGGTGATAAAACTATCAATTTCGACCACGCCCGGTAAGTTTTTCGGAATAAGATGACTGCGTTTGATTTTTTGATAAAATGAATCTTTCATGTTCGTAAGTAGTAACTATTTCAGTATCAAGTCTTAAAGTGATGTAATTATTTGAAAATCAATAAATTACATACAAAACAAAATACAAACTAAATTTGAATCATTGAATCCGAATGCCCAAAATCGTGATGTCATCTCGTTGTGATTTCTTGCCTTGATGGGTTTCAAGGGCTTGGATTAATTTTTGTCGTTGGGTTTGACAGGATTCCGCCTGAATTTCTTGCAATAATTCCTTGAGTCGATGCGAGCCAAATTTATGTGTAGTGTCGCCATTTTGGTCTACATAACCATCCGAAGTCAGATACAGCATATCGCCCGAAAGAGGCGAAACCTCCACATCCGTAAATGTGCGCCGTGCTTCTTTTTGTCGCCCGCCGATGGCTTTTCGGTCGCCTCGAATTTCTATAATTTGCTGATGCTGACCATGATACAAAGGTCTTTTTGCCGAGGCAAAAGTAACTTGTTTTTGATGATTTTCAAACATACACAAGGCAATATCCATCCCATCAGTATTGACATTATTTTCTTGTTTGAGGGATTCCCGAATCCCAATATGCAATTCTTCCAGAATCTGGGCGGGGTCATAAATGGTTTTTTGTCCTACGATTTCGTTCAATAATGTCGTGCCAATCATGGACATAAATGCGCCCGGCACGCCATGCCCCGTGCAATCCGAAACGGCGACATACAATTTGGTGCGTACCTGACGAATCCAATAAAAATCACCCGAAACAATATCCTTCGGACGAAAAATAATGAAATGTTCAGGCAATTTTTCGCACATCGAACTATGACGAGGCAAAATCGCTTCTTGGATGCGCTCCGCATAACGAATACTGCTGACGATGCTTTCGTTCTTGTCTGCCAGTTGTTTTTGGGTTTCCTGAAGTTGTCCATAAGTAATGGCATTATCCAATGCTATGGAGGTATAGTTGGCTAAGGCACTCAAAATCGTCAAATGCTCTTCGGTGTACGCATCTTTATGCCTGCTCTGAACGGTCAAAACCCCAATGATTTCGTCCTCTACCAATAACGGCACATAAATTACCGAACCGGGACGCTCCAAACTCGAATCGAATGGTTGATTGGAATATAATTCATATTCTTTATCAAAATCATTAATAAAAATCTCTTCGCCGTTCGTGATACACCAAGCTGATAAATTCTGGCGACCCTGTACCGAGGCGTATTCGTAAGGCAACATCTTGGAATTATCCATAAATCCCTGAAAACTAACCGAACCTGTGCCCGAATCGTAAGTGCCTATCCGAAACATCGCCACATCCATCAAACTTTTGACATTCTCAAAAACCGTATCGACCACCATATCGTGATGCAAAACCGCCGTGATTTTACGACCTATCTCACTGATAATCTTGATGTTAGAATAAGAACGCTCGGCTTTGTTGCGCTGTTCGGTAACTTGATGATTGGCTTCTTTAAGGTTTGTATTTTTGCTTTCGATTTCTTCTTTTTGTGCCAAAATTTCTTCTTTGCGCTGTTCGAGTGCATTCATGGCTCGTTTGAGTTCGTCATTTTGTGCCTCGATATGTTTGGTTTGGCGTTTGACTTCCAATTCTAATTTACGTTTATCTTCTTTAATCTTTTGAACTCGTAATAAATAAAGTCCATAAATCAGAAAACCTATCAAAATCACTATCAAAGCCCGAAACAACCAACTTTCCCAAAATGGCGGCTTAATCACAATCACAATCGGCTCGAGTGGTTTGCCCCAAACTCCGTCATTATTTGAGCCTTTGGCATGAAAGACATACTGCCCAGCAGGCAGGCTACGAAACGTTATGAACCGATTATCAACCGTATGCCACGTTTCATCTAAGCCCTCCATCCGGATTTGATACCGATTTTTTTCTGGATGACGATAACTCAAAGATGCCAACTCAATCGTAAACGTATTTTCCGAATATTCCAAATAAATTTCACGAACAGAATTTGTCAGTAATCTGGTCAGAATTTTTTGCGAAAATGCCTCCGAATTTTGCCTTTGTGTGGTGAATCGGCTGATAATCAGATTGGGGATGTATTGATTTTTCGTGATTTTATTCGGAAAAAATGAATTTAAACCATTTTTACCTCCAAAATACATTTTGCCTGTTCTCGGATTGATAAAACACGAACCATTATTAAACGCATCGCCCTGCAAATTATCAAACCTATCATAATTCTTAACACCTTGATTACCAACATTAAAAGATGATATTCCTTGGTTAGAACTTATCCACAATCGTTGGTTTTTGTCCTCCAAAATGCCATGAATATTATTGTTGGGCAAGCCACTATTTGACGTATTATAATGTGTAAATTTTTTGGTTGTTAGGTTCAACTGGCTAAGTCCGCCGTGCGTGCCTACCCATAAACCCGAAAACTTGGAAAAGTACAAATATTTAACGCTATTATGTGCCAAAGAAGTGGGGTCGGAGGGATTGTGTTTATAGACCGTCATGGCTTCTGTTTTTTTGTTGAATTGATTGAGTCCACCGCCTGCCGTGGCTATCCAAATATTTCCTAAATTATCCTCACATATTGAACGTATCACATTATCACTCAATGAGTTAGGATTATTTTGTTCATGCAAATATTGTGTAAATTCGCCGGTTTCAAAGTCAAATTTATTGATGCCACCCGATAAAGTACCCACCCACAAAATATCATCCGAATCCTGAAAAAGACACACAATATGGTCATCACTTAGTGAATTTTTATCATTAAATTTGTACAAATATTTCTGAAACCGATTTGGACTGTCGGGTGATAGTCGATTCAAACCGTTGGTTGTGCCTACCCAGAGGCTGCCTTCGTGTGTTTTGGCTATGGCTGTAATTTGATTTTCGCTAATCGAATTGGCATCCGTTTTGGAATGTCGATAAAACGTGAATATTCCTGTTTTTTGGTCAAACCGATTCAGACCTTCGCGCGTGCCAATCCAAAGCACTTGTTGTTGGTCTTCATAAATGGCACGTACAAAGTTGTCATTCAGAGAGTTATCATTATTGATTTCATGTCGTAATAGTTCAAAACGATATTTACCAGGGTCATAAACACTCAAACCGCCTTCGAGTGTGCCAATCCAAACCATACCCGACTGTAAATCCGTGTATAAATGACTGACGGCATCGCTGCTCAAACTTCGTTCATCATTGAAATCATTTCGGTAAGCCATAAACGAATAATAATCAAAAACAGGCGTAACCAACAGATTCACGCCCCCATTTTTTGTACCAATCCAAATATTGCCGTGCAAATCTTCGGTAATGCTTGTGATGTGATTATCAGTGAGTTGATGATTATTTTCGTCATACACAAAGGTCTGAAAGTCATCTTGTCCAGCACTTTTTTTGCGTAATCCAGCCTTGGTGCCTAACCACAAATTGCCGTGCGAATCTTCATAAATCGCATGAATTTGGTCACGCTGATAAATAACAGGATACCCCGAAAAGGCTTCAAATTTATCGGTCAGTGGGTCGTAAGTCCTTAATCCTGAGTGCGATGTCCCCGCCAAAATCTTGCCCGATTTCATTTCATAAAGCGAATAAACGGTGTTTTCCGTGCCGTTATGATTCACTTGGAAACTCTCAAAATTTTCCTTTTCCGAATTATATCGAGAAACACCCCGTTTTGTTCCCACCCAAATCGTCCCTTTTTTATCGCTCAAAACCGCATAGATTTCGTCATCTGCCAAGCCAGCTTCTTGCGAATAAATCGTAAATGTTTGTGTAACAGGATTAAAAACATTAAGTCCTTTATCTGTTCCTATCCAAATATTTCCCGATTTATCTTCATGGAGTGTACGAATAAAATTATTAGAAAGCCCTTCTTTTTGCTTGGGGTCGTGTCGGAAAACCTTGATTTCGTAGCCGTTATACATATTTAGCCCCTCGTCCGTGCCAAACCACATGACCCCGCGAGAATCTTTCAGGATACAGCGTACCGAATTGTTTGATAAACCGTCCTCGACATTAATCCTATCAAAAATAAAAGAAGGATTTTGGGCTTGTAATGTTGAAAATAAAACAAACAAAATCGCCAACAACCTGATTTTGAGGAAGATAGCGTAATAATCAAAATATTTATCCGTAGGGCAATGTTGCATAAGGTTCATAACCATTTTTACGATGCGAATATCTCTGAAAATCAAAGCAAATAGATTGCCTGAAATAGATGCGTGTCGTTCGTTGTTGCCCTTAAAGTTGCGAAAAAAATCAGATTCCATGAAATTTTGCATGGCTTTATTTCGACAATGTTCTAAAAATTAACACTTTTCGTGATGCAAGGAGGCTAATATTTTCTATGGCAGTGCATAACGCCGCCGAATCATTTGGTTGCCTTTTTTGACCAAAAATTGTAGCTTTTCCCCCTCTTCATCACTAAAATACGTGATTTTGTGTGTCTTGAAATCCAAATGAATTTGATACGAACCCGCCCAACCATAATAAAAAAGTAGCGTACTGACTGCCACAATCAAAAGTCCAGGCACCAAATCTACAATCCGATTTGCTGTTGCCAATGCCGAAAGTGGGGCAGTAATCCCACCCATTACCAACGGAAATGCTAACCGCCTGAAAGTCAGTGTAATAGCTTCGAGTTGGCGCAACGAAAAATGACGTTTGGCGTTGCCTTTGCGGACAGTAATATTTTTGTTGGTCAAAAAAATCTCGTTGTTCGCACTTAGCCGACAACTGGCAACCAACTGCTCGTGCTGATTCAACCAATCGTAATAGGATGAATAATCGTAATTATACTTTTTTTCATATAAATTTGTGTACGTATGACTTTTTATATCAAAACAAACGGCACTATTCCACGCATACAAATGGTTTTGTGGCGCAGATTCTGAAGAACGATACATATAATCGGCTTGTAAATTCATAGAATCGTAACTATATTCGTTTCAATGATGTTCTAAATTCAGGATAGTATTTCGAGGAGCATCAAAAATTAATGATGCCTTCGTCTTGATGTAATTTATTGATTATCAAAATATTATGCGATTCTAAATCCTCAATATTTACGCACATATTTTTACGGAAAGTTATGCAAATTACGTTACTTAATTTCGGAATTACCAAAGAAATTATTGGTACAAATTGCCTCACTTTTGAGTTACAAAACGGCAATTCGGTGGCTGATTTACGTCAATATTTATATCATCATTATCCTCATTTACAAAAGTTACGTTCCTTAGCCATTGCCGTCAATCAGGAATATGCGCCCGAAAATTACTTCCTAAAAACTTCGGACGAAATCGCCTTGATTCCGCCGGTGAGTGGGGGCTGAAAAAATGCCTAAAGTCGCAACCCAACAATCGTAATGTCATCGCGTTGTGGTTCGTTTTGTTGAAAATCTGCCAGCGTATTTTGTAGGATTTCTTGTTGTTCGCCGAAGGATAAAAATTGTATTTTTTCAAGTAATTTCATAAACTGAACAGAGCCAAATTTACGCCGAATCGGATTGTTTTGGTCAATAAAACCATCGCTTGCCAGATACAAAATTGCCCCTTTTTGGAGGTACAATTCCTGTTGCCCAAATGACTTTTTGGGATTAAAAAAACCGCCTACTTTTTTGGGCGAACCCTTGAGTGTTTTGAGTATCTGATTTTCGGAATAATAGAGTTTTTGTCCTGCCCCACCAAAGCGTATTCTAAACCCTTCGTTTTGTTCCGAAATCACGACAATAGATAAATCCATACCATGCTGATTACCAGTTTCTTTCTGTTGCAAAACCTGCATTAATTTGGTGTGCGTTTTTTCTAAAATTTCGGCAGGTTCGAGCGTGTGATGAATGCGAATTACGTAATCAAAAATGGCATGACTAATCAGCGTCATAAATGCGCCTGAAACGCCATGTCCCGTGCAATCCGCTTCGATAAAAATAACGTGTTTTTGGTATTCGACCATCCAATAAAAATCACCCGAAACCACATCCTTGGGTAAGTATAAAATGAAATGCTCTTGGAAATAGTGTTGAATGGTTGTGGAAGTAGGCAAAATTGCATTCTGAATCAATTTGGCAGCCGCAATATTTTGACTGATTCGATGCTGATATTCCTGCAATTCGTGATTATTTAATTCTAATAAATCTCGTTGTGCTGCGATTTCTTCTTGTGTTTGAAACAACTCTTCATTGCTAATTTTCAAATCTTCAACCGTTTCTTGAAGTTGTATCGTTTTATCATGTACCTTTTTTTCTAAAATTTCATTTTGTTCCCGAATTAAGCGCGCATTTTCTTCGGATTGTTCCAATGCCAATGCCTGTGCTTCTTCAGTTTTTTGGCGATAAAAATTGATTTTATCAGCCAAAGCAAACGATAAAAGCACCACTTCGACCACAGTCCCGATTTGTACACCATACGTAATTAACAGATTATCAGGCAATAAACCCGCATTCCGAAAAGCTATCGCCAACAATGCCATCAAATAAATAGTCCATGCCCAGACAAAAAATCGTGCCGATTGATTCCCTTGGCGTAAACTCAAAATGCCAACAATCAATAATAATGTAGCTGAAGAAATAATCGTGGCAGTTGCGCCCAGTGCAAGTACACTGTAAGGAAGTATGCCAAATGAAAGAATTTCCATCACTATCGTCAAGGCGATAAGTACCAAAAATACACGATACCAATGTTTGTGATACTCCTTGATATTCAGAAAGTTAAGCCCAAAAAATAACAAACTACCCATCGCTAAATACAGAAAAAAAATGACCGAATAATTTGCCCAC
The DNA here is from genome assembly GCA_964577275.1 of uncultured Cytophagales bacterium. Taxonomy (GTDB): domain Bacteria; phylum Bacteroidota; class Bacteroidia; order Cytophagales; family Thermoflexibacteraceae; genus UBA2561. The sequence continues at coordinate 28,979 of CAZNYR010000011.1, forward strand.
CAAATCCAGTCGCCCCACAAAAAAAGCATATGTCCTTTCATACCTGCCTGCGCCAACGTATTGACCAAAATCAGTACACAATACCAGAGGTAATTCCGATTTTTGAGAATGAAAAATAGAAATAAATTATACACCAACATAATGAACATAATGCCATAGAACATGGCAAAAAAACTTTCGGTAAGTACCTGTTTGAGGCGGAGCGAATCAGGTGTATGAAGCCACATCGGGAGTTGTAATGTGCCTTTGGATTGGAAACGCAAATAAAATGTAGTAGTCTGATTATCAATAAGTTGTAAGGGAAAAGTAAAGTTTCGATGTCCGTATTTTCGTTGGCTAAAAGGGAAATGATCGCCTGTCCGCTCGACCGCCCATGTGCCACTTGGGGCAGGCGAATAAAACCATAAACTATCCAATAATGGATACCCTATTTCCAGCCAAATTTGTTGCCCCGAATCGGGATGTTGCACCTCAAATTTGAGCCAAAAGGCACTTTTGCTAAACCCAAAATTGGGCGTTTTTTGGGGGATAGAACGAAACTTTTTTTGCATTTCTGGAGCCGTAATTTGTGCAATCGTCAGGGTTTGTGTTTCATCTTCCAGAAAAAAAATTTCGGTTTGTGTCAGTTCAAAAGGAGTATTTTCAGGCAAAATCTGTACAATATCCTGTCCCATAACAGATTGAATGACAGTGAATAATAGCGGTATCAAGGTGCTGAATTTCATGTGGCAAAGTGTTTCGTCAAACTCGTGGCGTAATCTCTTTAGGTCGTAATGATTTCGTAATTAAAGGTTTAAAAAATCGGCAAAATACGTTTCCATAAGTAAATAATCAAATAATATAAATATTTGATTATCAACAAATTACATCCAAATCAAATAATAATGCTTAAAGACATGGAGTGTTATTCGTAATGCTACTCCAAAACAATACCAAATTATGTAATTTTTTGTTGGTTAATCGCTTTTTTTTAAAGAATTTTTTCTCAAAACTTCGTTATTTAACATGGTTTTGACTTTAATTTTGGGGTAAGGGAAATGTAATTTCTATCGTTTTTTGGGCTTGAGTGCCGTCTTGGATTTGGGCTTGCCAATGTGGATAATTCCGAACGAGTCGCATCGCCTCTGCATCGCATCCAAAACCTAATTTCTCAAGCACCTTGACACCCGTAATCTTGCCGTTTTTCTTAATCGCAAATTGAATTTTGACCACGCCAGAAATTGTATTTTTCCGTGCCTCTTCGGGATAAATCAAATTTGTTTTAAGGTATTTTTCAAATGAAATATGGACTTCTTGGGCTTCTCTAATTCTGGCATTTTTACGCAAACTTTCAGATATGATTTCTTCTTCAGAATCGGCATGGTCTGCGCCAAAATTCTGGTCATCTTCTAAGGTATCCAATTTCGATTTGAGTGGCTGTTCACCTTCTTTTATATCGACTTGAGAAAGGTCTTTTTTAGCCTCTTTTTCTGGGGATTTATTGTCCAAAAAATTGGGAACTTGAAGCGGTCGATTTTCGAGCGTATCCGCAAACATAAAATCGGAATTAGCTATCTGATTTTCAGGATAATAAAGTATTTCATTCGATTTTTTTATGGGCATTTCATCTACTATTTGGGCATTCTCTTGGGCTTTAGTTTTACGTTCTTCAAGCACACGTTTTTGATGGTCAAAATTGCTACTCGAACTCCTCGAAATGACGGCGGTTTGCCTTACTTCTTCTTCAGGCATTTCGGGCTGTTGGAGGGTGAGTTTTTCATCAAAAAAATGGGTGTCTATTTCTGAAATTTTGGGCATATTTTCGCCAACATTCTGAATCGCATCTTCGGACTTTTCTGCGATGGGTGTAAATGATACATCAAACAAATCAATTTTGTATAAAACCAAGATAGCCGAACAGGCAATGAGTAGGACAAGGCTCGCCGCCCAGCGTTGTTTTTGGAGAATGATGCGTAATTTTTTTCGGTTTTTTTTGCTTGCTTTTTCGTTTATTTTTGCCTTGATTTCCTGAAAACTTGCTTTTCGTTCCTGCTCATCTAACATTTGTAAGCCATCCAACGCATCTGCCAAAAAATCATCGCCCAGCGTTTGCGCTTCCAGACGGTGCATCTCTTCATCCGAAAGTTGTCCTGTCAGATATTTTTCCAGATTTTCTGCGTGATGATGAGGTTTATTTGCCATGATTTTATTCTGATAATCAGTTTATTAGCCTGTTTCAATGTGGGTCAAATTTTCGACTTAGATTTGGTAACGCATTCCTACAAATTTATTCAATGCTTCATATTTTCTGTCATCATAATTTTGAGTTTGCGTTTTCCATTTTGGATGTAACTTTTAACCTTTTTGAGGTCATAATCGGTCTGCTCGGCAATTTGTCGATACGATTTTTGCTCCAAAAAAAACAACTGTACGCATTGTTTTTGTTCGGGGGGTAATTGCTCAAGCGTTTGCTCTAAGACCCGTAATTGTTGTTCTTTTTCGAGTTGTTCATCCGTAAGATGCGGCTGATGACTCAATTCCATAAGGTTGGCAAGATTTTCTGAATTTTCATCCTGAATTTCAATTTTTTTGCGGCGGAGTTCCATCAGACAATAATTTTTGCTCACTTGATATAGCCAACTCTTGAAATGCTGGACTTCATGTCGGCGCAAATCCACCACTATTTTTTCAAAAATTTGCATGACAGCATCCTGACTATCTTGTCGATTTTTTAAATATTTCATGCAAACACCAAAAACTAAATGGATGTAAGGTTCATACAGTTCTCCGAGCAGACGCATTTCGCCTGTTTCCCGATATAACTGAATCAAACCTGACTCATTATCAGGAGTTTGTGTTGTTTTAGGCGAATGTTTTGAAATCAGATTGCGGAGCATTTGAGCTAAATTTTCCGAAAAAATAATAACTTTTAACGTACATATTTTTTCAATAATTTTTTAAAATTTAAACTTTATATTAGTTTTATTCAAAATGATTTTTCATCATGTAATGAATATTTTTATAATAAAATTGGTAAACCTTATCCAGAAGCTAATTTTTGAAATACGTGGATTATTTCCATAAAACTTGCCGTACAATCCTTAAATTTAAACACAAAATAACGAGCCTAAGTTAGCAAGTTTTCTTAACTTTATTGTAGTTTATTTGGGACATCATGAGAGCAAAGCTATGAATTATGATTTTGTATATTAAATATTTAAGTCGTAATTCAAATCGTAGTATATCATTTGATGTAAATATAACCCTTGATTATCAATTTACAATACTTTTTTGTATATTGTACAGTAATTTGTATTTATGTAAGTTTGATGCCATTTAATGAACTAAAATGATGAATAGACGAATTTTTCTCCAAAAAACAGCATTAGGGATTCCGATGCTTGCGCTTGCGCCTTCTGCCTTGATTTCCTGTGCCGAAGAGGAGAAAATCACTCCCATTTCTACGGATAAAAAAATCGTAATTATTGGGGCAGGCATGGCGGGACTAAGTGCTGCTAACTATCTGAAAGCCAGAAATGTAGATATAATTATTTTGGAGGCACAATCCCAAATCGGTGGACGCATCAAAACGGAGCGGAGCGGGGCGGTTTCGTTTGATAAAGGGGCAAGCTGGATTCATGGCGATAACAAAAATCCTATTACCAATCTGGCAAATGCTTCGGGTGCAAACTTGTTTCATACTAATGATGACCAAATCGAAGTATTCGATATAAATGGCTCGAAATATTCCGATTCCGATTTGGATAAGGCTGAAAATGAGTACAATAAGATTTTGGAAAATTTGGGCGGAACGGAAAATCAGAGTGTAGAAACGGTGCTTTATCAAAAATATCCGCAATATCAAACCAATCGACTTTGGACATATCAATTATCGGCGTATCTGGAGTTTGATACGGCTGCCGATATTTCGGAATTATCTTCCTTAGATTTTCAGGATGATAAGGCTTTTTCGGGGCGAGATTTGATAATCACGAATGGATACGATACGATTACGAATTATATGGCACAAGGAATTGATATTCAGACAAATACAAAAGTTTTGGAAATCAATTATTCAGCGAATAAAATCACTATTTTGACCGAAAATCAAACGCTCGAAGCGGATTATCTTTTGGTTACTGTGCCGTTAGGCGTACTGAAAAAGGAGGCGATTTCGTTTGTGCCTGCCTTGCCAAGCGACAAAAAACAGGCGATTGAAAACATGCAAATGGGAACGGTCAATAAGTTCTTATGTATCTGGGATTCAGCATTTTGGAATACTGATTTGCAATATATTGGGCTTACACCCGAAACGAAAGGGAAGTTTAATTATTTCTTAAATTTGCGAAAATTCTCCGAAACGAATGCCTTGATGACGTTTGCATTTGGTAATTATGCAAAACTTACCGAACTGATGACTGATGAACAGGTGCTGACAGAAATTATGGCGCATCTCAAATTGATTTATGGAAATAGTATTCCTGCGCCTACTCAAATCATGCGTACTAAATGGGCTTCGGACGAATTTTCGTGGGGTTCGTATTCTTTTACGCCAAAAGGTACACGCTCCACAAATTATGATATTTTGTCGCAATCCGTAGAAAATAAATTGTTTTTTGCAGGAGAACATACATCGAAAGATTATCGAGGTACGGTTCATGGCGCATTTGTGAGTGGCGAACGAGAGGCAAAAAAAATTGCCGAGTTATTGAAATAAAGGATTTTTTAGAACAAATTTTTTTGATGTGCTTTTTAACTATTAATTCGATGAAAATAACACATATTATTGGTATTATTATTATTGCGATAGCCGTTGGCATTATCGTAACTTCGGCGGGTGATGCGAGCCAATATGCTGATTTTCAGACGGCAAAAGCCTTGGCAAAGGCTGGCGATTCGGATGAGATTCATGTGGTGGGCGATTTACCCAAAAACATTCACGGAGCTGTTACTGGGGTGGTTTATGACCCACTGAAAGACCCTAATTACTTGGCTTTTGACCTCAAAGATGAGAAAGGCGAAATTGTTCGGGTGGTTTGCAATAAGCCACCTGCTTCGATGCGTGATTTTGAAAAATCGGAAAAAGTGGTGGTCATCGGTAAGTATAAAAATGGTCAATTTGTGGCGAGTGAAATCTTGATGAAGTGTCCCTCAAAATACGAAGAAAAACAAGTCAAGGCGACTTCTTCACAAGAGGACAAAATGTAGATTTTTGACGATTAGCAGCCCTTATCATAATAAATTTTTTTGGATAAACGCAAATAAATTATCGTGATAAGCTCTTTGGTGCATAAATCATTGTTTTTCTGAAATTTGGCAGTAATTTTCTACTTTTGCCTGCGCTGTAATTCAAAAAAATGAATGCGTGTGGTTGTTTTGAAGTTAAATTTTCTCCGAAGTCAGTAATTTTTTTAAAAAAGATAAATTAACAAAAAAACAAGCATAATCGCTTTATTTTTTGCTATATTTTTGAGAAAAAGTACAATATAAATTTGATGATTTAATAATTGTGAAAAATCATACATTTCATTTTGCAGAAGGCGAAACTTTACTGATTGATAAACCATTGGATTGGACTTCGTTTGATGTGGTAAATAAAATCCGCTGGACGGTACGCATCAAAAAAGTCGGACACGCAGGGACGCTTGACCCGATGGCGACGGGTTTGTTGATTGTTTGTACGGGCAAAAGTACAAAGAAACTCAATGATTTTCAGTATTTTGACAAAAAATATGAAGGAGTTATGTTGTTGGGAAAAACGACTCCTTCTTGTGATTCGGAAACAGAAATCGACTCGGAAACGGATATTTCGCATCTCAATTCGGAGCATCTTTATGCGATGCTTCCCAAGTTTGTAGGCGAATTATCGCAGATTCCGCCCGCTTATTCGGCGGTCAAAATTAAGGGAAAACCTGCTTATTTGGCGGCACGTAAAGGCGAGGAAATTGAGATGAAATCTCGTCAAATCGAAATTAAATCCTTTGAAATTACGAAGATAAACTTTCCAGAAGTGCATTTTAAGGTACATTGTACTAAAGGGACGTATATTCGGAGTTTAGTACGGGATTTTGGACAAGCATTGGGTGTGGGAGCGTATATGTCGGCACTTCGGCGGACGCATATCGGCGATTTTTGTGTTGATGATGCCTTGCCTATTCAGGATTTTGTGGAACGGGTGAAGGCACAGATGAGCGAAACAGAACAAAACCAAAAACCTCGTTAGAAAAAAGTAGTATTCTTATTTGTAATTAATTGATTTTCAGATAATTAGATTATTTTGATAAGAGTACTACTTATTCCATTGTTATAAAATAATTCTTGAGCAGAAAAAGAGTTTAGCATGAAAGTTCATTATGGAATTGAAAATATTACGCCCCCAAAATTTGCTGTGGTTACGAGTGGGACGTTTGATGGCGTGCATTTGGGGCATCAAAAAATATTGAATCGGCTCAAACAAGTTGCCAAGCAAAACCTTGATGCCCAGAGTGTTGTCATTACTTTTTGGCCACATCCTCGTTTGGTATTATTTCCTGAACAAACTGATTTAAAGTTATTAACCAATATCGAGGAAAAAATTGAGTTGTTCCGACATTACGAAATTGACCATTTAGTCATTATTCCGTTTGACACAAGTTTTGCAGCTTGGACTTCCACTCAGTTTATTCAGCAAATATTAATGGAAAAATTAAATACTAAAAAATTAGTCATCGGCTATGACCATCGTTTTGGGCGCAACCGTGAGGGTAGTTTTGATTATTTAAAAGCAAACGAGAGTTTATATGGATTTACGGTGGAGGAAATTCCTCGTCAAGACCTTGAAGATGTGGGCATTAGCAGTACAAAAATCAGGAATGCCCTTTTCAAAGGACAAATAGAGGTAGCAAACCGTTATTTGGGAGCGGCTTATCGACTGACAGGCAAAGTGATTCAGGGGGAGCAATTAGGACGAAAAATCGGTTATCCTACTGCGAATCTCGAACCCATCGAGCCATACAAACTGATTCCAGCAGATGGCATTTATGCGGTGCAAGTACGCCATGCGGACTGTTGGTACGGTGGAATGCTTTATATTGGCAAGCGCAGCACACTGGGCGAAAACCTCGAAGGCACCATCGAGGTCAATATTTTTGATTTTGACCAAGATATTTATGGCGAAGAGATGACGCTTTATTTTGTGAAGCACTTGCGAGGCGAACGCAAATTTGAAAATCTTGCCGAACTACGCATTCAGTTAGCCACCGACAAAATGCGTGCTTTAGAAATACTACGCCCTTTGTTAAAAAAGCTGACCTAAAATACGAAGTAGCCTCAAACAGAGTTCTTTTCCAAGTAATCTGCGGATAAAAGGACTCTGCTTGGGAAAAAATCTTGCCACCACGATTCGGTGCGCTTCTAAGCGTTGTCGGGATTATCTTTGAAGGAAATAAATTCAAAATTCAAATCCACATCTTCGGAGTATTCTTCGCCACTTTCGAGCATATCCACATCGCCCTCCTTGTAGTACCATTTGATTTGTACTTTACCGTTTTTATTGTTTTGGTATTCCTCCAACATATCGAAAATCTCAAGAAATCGTCTGGACGAACTGGTATTGAAGTACGTCATCTTAAAGTTAAAAACGATTTCTCTGCTCGGAGTTTCTAAGTAATCCTGAAGCCATTTCAAAATAGGCTGGAAAAATTCTATGGTATATTCGTGATACGATTCGCCAGACATTTCTAAGATACCTGTATCTGGGTCAAAAAGTACGGTAGGGATATACGTTGAACCTTTAATCGAAAATTTTTCCATGTTTTTTGTTTATGAATGTTTTTTTACACTGACCGATATGGTAAAAAATGAGTTTTGATGATCAATTTCAATAATCTCTGCCTTGAGAGGTTCTCCAGCCTTACGTACCATATCAATAAATCCCAGATTGGCACCGGGCTTATCAACACGTTGCGGCTGTCGGCGTTGTTCGATGTAATATTCTCGTAATTGCTCTTCGTTAAGCGTATTGATATAATTACATCGGTCTAAAATTTCTTTGCCTTCGTCCTGATTAATGACATTTCCTGAACTGATGATATATTCATCTTCATTTTCAGAAACAACAATCGTTCCGATGCCTGCTTCGTTGGAATCAAATTCGCTGGTACCCGCTTCGGCAGAATAATGATGTATATTTTGTGCTAATTCAATAACTATACCGAATAATCGTCTGCCCGTAAGTTTATCTTCTGATTTGCCTCGCAGACTTCTGGCAATCAACGACAAGACCTCTTGCGACATAATTCCCTGAAAAGCCATAATCACATGATTATCTTCGAGCATTTGATGGAATTTGCAGGTGCTAAAACGCTGAATCATTGTCATTTTATTTTGAATTAAAGCATCTAAAAAGCAATACGTTAATATTTTGTAAAACCAAATTTATTGAGCTACACAATATATTGCAAATATCTTACAATTTCTTTGCTATTTTTTTTGGTGTCTGCCTTTTGTCAAGTTTTTTAGGAAACATCCTTTTTTGGTAGTTGTTCATAATTGAACTGTAATTGGGTATCATCGGCAAATTCTCGCCCGCTTTCAAGCATATCGGAGTCTTTTTCGGTGTAATACCAATTAATAATCACTTTTCTACCGCCTTTCGCCTCAAAATTTTCCATCAAATCCAAAATGTCCAAGAATCGTCTGGAAGTAATCGTATTGTAATAAGCCATCTTAAAATTGACGGTTACTTCTTTGAGTTCTGTTTTTTCGACAAATTCTTGCACCCACGCCACCACAGGCTTAAAAACTTCGAGTGTTCTATCGTGATAAGAATCGCCCGAAAGGTTCAAGATGCCTTGAGTTGCGTCAAAATGAATTTCTGGCGTAAATTCTGTTGCTTCGATGCGGAGGTCTTCCATACAAGTTTAAAAATTAAATCGAGATATACAAACTTTACGAAATTTAATTGATTTTTTGATTTTTATCAATTTTTATGGAGAGCGTCAGGAACGAATATTCACCATCGACCTCTCGGACATCATACCCCAACGGATTCCCCGAACGTCTTTTGAGTTCGATAAGTCCGATATTGGCACCCGGCTTATCGGGACGCTGTGGCATTCGGCGTTGTTCTTTATGAAATTTTTTCAAGCCAGCCTCATCCAAGCCGTTGATATATTCGCAACGTTGAAGAATGGGCGGCATATTTTTGGATTTGACCAAATTGCCAGAATTGACGATATAATAATTTGAGTCTTCTCCAATCGTTACGATGCCTACGCCGATTTCTCGTTGGTCTTTTTCCGAATAAGCCTTCGAGGCGGAATAATGATAGATATTTTGAGCCAGTTCTACGACAATCCCGAATAATCGCTTGGCAATCACTTCGTTATCGGGGCGACGCTTGAGGCTCATACCGATAAGCGAAAGCACATCCTGCGACATAATGCCCTGAAACGTCAGCGAAATATTGTTCTTTCGGACATTGGTGTAGAACCTGTGCATACTGAATTTTTCTTCCATAACCGTAGTAACTTGAATTTTACAAGCGGATAATTTAGCCTCAACGAATGAGGTACAATTTTACATTGATGCTTAAAGATAAAAAAAATCAACCCACAATTACAATAAAAACCATGTTTTTTATCCTTTTTAATTCTTTTTTGTGCCTTGAAGCGCATTCTTAGGATGCCACTTGCGTTTGGCATGACAGGATTATGGGCTGGTCAGGCTCCCGTTTCTGCTTTAACATTGAGCAAATAATTTGCCACGAAATTCAGCAAGCTCAAAATAAGCATAAATTTTCCTGAAAAATATCACAGACTATCATCCGATAAGTCTTTTCTTTTCACGTCCTGAAGTCCATACTTATTGCCTCCGTAACGCTCAAAAGATGGTTGTAATAATTAGTATGTTTTATTAATTAATATACCATGAAATGACATAACAACTTGAAAATCAATTTTTTGTATGAAAGCTAAATCCCTGATTTCATGCTTGCTCAAGGTGCAAAAGATGGCATAAGTTTTGGCAAATTACACAAAAAACTCGTGCTACAAATACAAAATCGCAACACGAGTTAAATTCTCATAATTCATTAGGAATCTTTTATCGAATCCGCAGGGTGGTCGTGCCACCAATCCAGCAGCCTACGCTCATGCTTTGTCCTTCGCTCATGCCGAAGGTAAAAATATCGGTTTTTGAGGGAAATTGCGATTTGGCACGGGACATTCCTGATGAATTTCCTGCGCGTGAATACATATCGTAAGCCGCCATATAAGCCACTCGACCCTCGACAGGATGACTGCCTCCACACGAACTTCCGCTTCTCATGTACATATCGGCAATAAACGAATAGGCTTCGGAGGCTTTATTCGATGAGGCTTTGGCGGCTTTGTAGGCATATTCGCGGGCTTGGCTAAGTTGTCCTTTGGTACTTAAAATCTTGCCTACGTTCAAATAAATATCCGCCTTTGAGGAGTCTGCCTCAAGCAATTCGGCGGCTTTATTGTAATAAACCAAGGCGGAATCTGTTTCTTCTTTTGCCATGTGTTGCGTGGCAATGACTTTGGCAAGTGAGCCATCGGGTTCGGCTGCCAAAACGGTTTTTGAGGCAACTAAGAAAAGTGGTTCACTGATACATTTACCTGCCAGCATATATTTCATTACCTTTTTGGCTAATTTGATGTCCGTTTTATTGGCATCCAATTTGGGACCTAAATTATCTTTGACAAAATTACAGTCGATTTCGACACAACTCCCTAAAATACCATCAATATCTTCCTGTGTTTTTATCCATTTGTCTTTCTCATCGGCATTTTCTGGATTAGCGATGCCAGCCTCAATGATTTCGGCAATTTGGTCATATTTTGCCAATACTTGCTTATCATCCAATTTATCTTGTTTTCGTTGAGCGCAAGCCACCACCATCATAATCAGTGCGTGTGTTCGGGGAGTTTCCTTGCCATATAATTCATAAATTTTATCATAAATGATGGCTAAGGTATCCACGCCACCTTCACGGTCTTTCAGGTAGTTAAATGCTACATTACCAACGCGTTTGGTAACGTATTTTTCTTGTCCGAAATGTTCGATTCGTTTTTTGTAGAGTTCCAAGACCATATCCTGATGCTGGGCTTGTTGGGCGGGGTCTTTTTCGTCTTTTTCGAGCGCACGAAATGCTTTTTCGCCATTTTGATAGACGCTCTTGTGTAGTTTCGGATTGTAGTCCAAAAGCCATTTGACTGCCTTGGCGACGGTTTTCCAATCGTTTGTGTTAGTACCATCGGTCATCAGCGTGTACTGTTCTTTGGCTTTGCCCTCATCAGCCTCTACGCCTTCCTGTGGTTTCCACGAGATTTCTTGCGCCTTCACAGCGGTTAATCCGATAAAACAAATTAACAACAACGAAAGAATGTGTTTTGTATTCATGATGTATATGAATTTTTTTAAAAGATGAAAATTAATGCGTAATTCTTATTTAAGTGGTGTTTCAAATTTTAGTGTACCGTCCGATAACAGGTTTTTGGCTCATGAACTCAAGAGAGTTTTAACTGACAAAAATATCGTTTGATAATCAATAAAACAATTCGATGCGGTTTTATTTTGTAGCATATACACACTACGAATAATACAAGGAAAAACATGAATAAAACCAATCTGATGTATGTTATTTTAGTTATGTGCAAATTAATATTAAAATATTGAAAAAAGCAAGAGATGTCAAACCTTTCATCATGCGGTTGCTGTTGAATAACGCCTTATCGTACTATTCTGACCTTTTTTTTACAAAAAATTAACAAAAGATGTTGATAATCAGTACTTTGTTAAGTTTTTGTTTACATCTTTGGGCAATCCATGCAATTTTCATGCTTTCGGATTTAGTGTTTTCCGAGCAGGACGGTTTGTTTACAAAAATAATATTCGTGTGCCTGATTTGACGCAATCAAGATGACTTTTTTGCCGACAAACTGTTCGATTTCTGTCAAATACCAATTCGTATTGGTTTTATCAAAATTTGCCGTAGGCTCATCGAGCAATAACATTTGCGCTTTAGAAAATAACGCCAATGCCAGCTTGAGTTTTTGTTTCATGCCTGACGAATAATATTTGATGGGTTTGGTTTGGGCTTTTGCGAACTGCAATTTATCAATGATTTGGGCTTTTTCGAGGAGAAAAGGCTTAAATTTTTCGTGAAAATCCAAGATTTCGGGGAGCGTAAATTCTTCGGGCAGTTGTTGATAGGGCGTTGCCAGACTAAGCATCCGAAAGATATAATCTGGCGAAATTTGTGCTTTTCCGCGCACATAGGTCAGTTTTCCTTCCGAAATAGGCATCAAGCCCGCCGTAATTTTGAGTAGCGTAGATTTTCCGCTTCCGTTATGCCCCACAAACGCAATCGGATGGTATTTATCTGCCTGAAAGGTAATTTCCTTAAAAATGCGTTCGTGTGCAAATTTTTTAGAAATACGAGTGGCATTGACCGTAAGTTGTCGGTAATCTGATTTATGATTTGGCGTGTGTTCCACGAATAATTCCCCTGTCTGCGTGTTGAATAAAATCTAAAATATCCTGTATTTCGGGCGTAATTTCCATTTGCTCTTCAATATATTTGACGGCTTGCGTGGTATTTTTGCCACTCCTAAAAATAATTTCGTAGGCTTCTTTGATAAGGGCGATTTGTTGTGGCGAAAACCCTCTTCGGGTCAGTCCAACGGTATTTAATCCATTGTAAGCCAAAGGGTTACCTGCTGGCAAAATAAAAGGAGGAACATCTTTTCGGACTAATGCGCCCCCAGGTATCATGGTGTGTTTGCCAATTTTAACGAATTGATGCACCGCACTTGTGCCTCCAAGAATGACGAAATCACCTACCTGAATATGCCCTGCAAGCTGTACGGCATTGGACAAAATACAATTATCGCCCAATAAACAATCGTGAGCGATATGCACATACGCCATAATCAAGCAATTTTTTCCGACAACCGTTTTGCCTTTATCCACCGTTCCTCGATTGATGGTGGCACATTCACGAATCGTAGTATAGTCGCCAATAATGGCAAGGGTTTCCTCGCCTGCAAACTTGAGGTCTTGTGGAATCGCCGAAATGACGGCACCAGGGAAAATACGACAATTTTTGCCGATGCGTGCGCCAGGCATAATCGTAACGTTTGAGCCTATCCAAGTGCCTTCGCCGATGTGGACATTCTCGTAGATGGAGGTAAAGGATTCAACCGTTACGTTCGCTCCGATTTGGGCATCGGGGTGGATATTGGTTAATTTATGAATCATCTTGGAATTATTAAAAAAATTGTGTGTGCCGATAAAGATACAAAAAGAATCGGCAACACGGGCTAATTAGTTTTATCTCGTTTGACCAAGCTGGCTAACATCGTGGCTTCACAAACCAGTTTGCCTGCCACATAAGCCTTGCCCACCATTTTTGCCATGCCGCGCCGAATCGGGGCGACTAATTCGCACCGAAAAACCAGCGTATCGCCGGGCATGACCATTTTGCGGAAACGACACTTTTCGATACCGACAAAATACGTCCAATAATTTTCGGGGTCTTTGACCTGATTCAGCACTAAAATCCCGCCAGTTTGTGCCATAGCCTCAATCTGTAATACGCCTGGCATGACAGGATTTTTCGGGAAATGTCCCTGAAAAAAAGGTTCGTTTATCGTTACATTTTTGATGCCCTCGACAGAGGTTTCGTCCATGTGAATGATTTTATCTACCAAGCGAAACGGATACCGATGCGGAAGCACCTGCTCAATTTGATTAATATCCAAAATTGGAGTTGCCGATTCATCGTATCGAGGAATTGAATTTTTGCCGTGCTTTTCGATTTGACGTTTGATTTTGCGTGCAAAAGCTACATTCGCTGCATGACCCGGACGCGCCGCCAAAATTTGCGCTCGCATCGGTCTGCCCACCAACGCCAAATCACCCACCAAATCCAATAATTTGTGGCGTGCGGGTTCATTTTTGTATCGCAATTCGACATTATTCAAGATGCCTTCTTTTTTGACTTCAATTTTAGGTACATGAAATAAATCGCGCAAATGCGCCAATTCTTCAGCCTGTACTTCTCTATCGACAATCACGATGGCATTGTTCAGGTCGCCACCCTGCACCAAACCTTGCTTATAAAGTGCTTCTAATTCATGCAAAAAACAAAATGTCCGACACGAAGCGATTTCCTTAGCGAAATGCGAAATGTGATTCAGGGCAGCGTGCTGACTTCCCAAAATAGGCGAATTATAATCCACCATGACCGTCAGTCGATAGTCATTGAGCGGAAGGGCTGCCAGTTCGACATTGCGGTCTGTTTCCTCATAAAAAATACCTTCGGTGGGCTCAAAAAATTTTCGGGTGGCATTTTGCTCCTGTAATTCGGCATCTTGTAGCGCATCAATAAATTGAATCGAGCTGCCGTCCATGATGGGCGGTTCGGGTCCATCCAATTCTATCAAGACATTATCAATTTGCAAGCCCACTAAAGCTGCCAAGGTATGCTCCACAGTATGCACTCTGGCATCGCCCTGCTCAAGGGTCGTGCCTCGTGAGGTATCGACAACCAAATCCGCATCCGCATCCACCGATGGATACCCATCCAAATCAATGCGCTGAAATTTAATGCCATGATTGATTCCTGCGGGGCGAAACGTCATATTACACGGCTTGCCTGTATGCAATCCCGTACCCGAAACCGTAACAGATTTTTTGATGGTATGCTGTCTGATATTCATTCTGTCTTGAAATTTGGTGAGGGCAAAATCATTAGAAATCCTTTTATTTTGAACTATTTTGAACGGATTCCGCCCGTTGTATTGAAATCAAACCCAATTCTGGACTGATTTTGCAATTACTTTGCTATCCTAATCATCACACAAAGTAAAAGAATCATTATTGAACGCAAATGTAATTAAAATTAGAGATAAATAAATAGCGATAAACGAACAATTCTATTTTTCGATGAGGGCAGCTAATTTGGCAAGCAATTCGGAATGACAAAAAATACCTCCTGAAAATGCTTCAGAAGGTATGTCATAATTTTCAGATAAAAACATAATTTAACGAGCAGAAGTGTATAACCTACTGACCTCGTCCCAGTTAATGAGCTTAAAAAAAGCCGAAATATAATCGGGACGGCGATTTTGGTAATGCAAGTAATAGGCGTGTTCCCAGACATCCAAACCCAAAATCGGAGTGCCTTCGCAACCCACACCTTGCATCAGAGGATTATCCTGATTAGCCGTCGAGCAGACCTCCAATTTGCCATTTTTCACACAAAGCCAAGCCCAACCCGAACCAAATCGAGTCGCTGCCGCTGCGCTAAATTTTGCTTTAAATTCATCAAACGACCCGAAAGCCGAATTGATTGCCGCTGCCAGCTCGCCCATAGGTTCGCCGCCACCGTTCGGCGATAATATTGTCCAGAAAAGTCGATGATTATAAAATCCACCGCCATTATTTCGGACGGCAGGCGACAAATCACCCTTCAAAATCTCTTCAATCGTCTGATTCGCCAATATTGTGCCTTCTATCGCTACGTTTAGGTTTGCCGTATAACCCGCATGATGTTTTGTATGGTGAATCTCCATCGTTCGGGCATCAAAATGAGGTTCGAGCGCATCGTATGCGTAAGGCAATTCAGGTAATTCAAAAGCCATCTTATTGATTTTTAATTGTTTATGAAATAGGTTTAATTTCTATGCAAAATTACTTACTCTTTCAAACATCCCAAAAACCATTTTGTTTATTTTTTTTCAAGCCCTAAAACTTTTGCCCAAAAATATCGTTTAACGAGTATTTTTTGTATTTAAACCCCTAATTTTAACCATTCATCGAAGCAGTGCTATCCTATTGAAAACGCCTTGCGTATAACAGATATTAGAATTGTTTATTGACACACACCACTATACTCCCAAATATGATGTTTTTTAGCCTAAATAAATTTAGAACCAAAACAAAATCGGACGGCAAAGGAATTTTCCTTGTGTTGGTTTTGGCTTTGATTGCGATTGTAAATATCATTAACGCCATCGCTATTCTTATATAAAGTAAGAAAAGTACAATTTTTTTATCTCTTGATAAACCAAAAAAGCACATAAAACTTCCGAATTTATGTGCTTTTTTTGCTAATTTTTTAGGACAAAAAAATGTCTTATTTTTTTATCATTTCCCCATAAGAAATAAAAATATCAAATCCCTTTTCTCTGAAATATTGTTGGGTTTCTTGGTGTCCTTTTTCAGAGGTAACTAACACAAAATCACCACCCCAAGCCCCCAAAGATTTTACTTCGCCCCAATAATCCGAGAAGAATTTATCTTTCACTCGTTCCATTTTGAGGCTCTCCGAAATAACCCGCTCATGCGCCCTGACCAAATCATCAAATTCGGCTAATGTTTTTGCCTCCACAAATTTATGTGTAATTTGAGTTAGTTTTTCTGCCAACTCTTTTTTGTCCAATTTTAAGGAATGATAATAATCAATTCCCTCTTTAGAACTTTGCTTTTTGCCCAAATACACAAAATATAATTGATTTTGGAAAGGCGGATTGAAGGCAACTACTTGAGTATGAGGATGTCCATTCCCATTTTCATAGACAATAGGACCAGAAGATTCGGCACAGGCGACATCATAACCCGAACCGCCCATCGTCCTGAATAACAGTTCAAAAGGATTAATTCCTGCCCATTTTGCGATATTATGAATGAGAGTCGAACTTGTTCCCAAGCCCCAAAGTCGAGGAAACTCCAAGTGCGTTTCGACCAAAACATATTCTTTGCCTTTCAAAAAACCTGATGCCATCTTTCGGGCGATACGTAATATTTTCTGCAAAATTAAAGATTTTTGAGAAACATATCGGTCTAAACATTCAAACGTTTCAATATCAAAAACAGCCTCTAACCAAAGTGCGCCGTTATCATCGTAGCTTTTCCAGTGCAGAACCTTATGCTCTGACGGAGAGTAAGTTACCTTTAAAACCTGTCCATAATTTGTTGGCAAAGCCAAGGCGGTCGCACCATCCAATACATAGTATTCGCCACTGAGCAACAACTTGCCACTTCCATAATAGTACTGCAATTTTCTGTATATTTAAAATGGATAAATACGCATCAAATAGTCAATTTGGGTTGATTTTTGTTTAATTTTTTTGTTGTAAAATAAAACAAGATGAAACTATAACCCGAAAAACTCAAAAACGGTTTAAAGTTTTTTATAGCCCCCGAAAGACAATCAAATTTAATATAAAATCCAAAATATTCTTGAATAAATACCAATTATTCTGCCCGCTCATAAGCACCAATATCAGGTTTCGCATCCCGAATTTGATGAATTAAATCGAATTTAATGCTCGAAATTTGCCCTCGATTTTGAGCAGGACTTAAACTATCTAACTGAAAATCAGATTCATTTGGGTTTTTGAATAATGGATTTTCATTAATGATATTTGTAGATGGAAAATTTTTCAAGTTCGTTTTCAAAATATTATACTCAAAATGCGAAACAAAAGGCTGACCGCCCTGATTCAAAAATTGGATTTCCTCCTCCAAATTTCCCCAAATAATACAATTTTCGAGATGCACAAAAGTACCTTGAGGATTAAAAATTTTGTCATGCTCATCTAACAAAAAGTTAGAAAATGTGATTGTCGGATTTTCCCGAAAAAAACGTGCGCCCGCATTCGTGAAAGTGCAAT
>CAZNYR010000011.1:46654-57327 GCA_964577275.1 uncultured Cytophagales bacterium
CCGCCAGTCCAGCAAATGCGCCTTCGATACAACTATTGACCAAACAATTTTCGGCATAAATATCGGACGTAAAACCAACAATTCCGTAAGTTTGCATATTTTCAATAATTGTATTTTTTAAAGTAACATCCGGAATCGTATCCAAATCAGGAGAACCCACCCGAAAACCAAATATTGCATTTTTTAGACGCAAATTTTCAATTTCATTTTCTGATGAACCTTCCAAAAAATAAATACCAACCCATTGACCAAGCGCATTTTCATAGCCTTCATCGTTTCGTATATTCCTGATAATGACAGGCTTATCTTTTGTTCCTGCAATTTTTAGGCTTCCCCGAACATACAAAGCTGATTCGTAACTCATGTACACCTCTACACCCTGCTCAATCACTAAAGTTGCCAAACTATCGACCAAAAGACTGCCATAAACCACATAAGGTTTTGTGCCTTCCCAAAAAGTATTTTGTCTGATAATTGCACTATTTAAAAAATGGGCATCCTGTCCCCATCCTACCAAATTGACAAATTGTTCTTGCTGATTGACCGAAAATTGAAGCGAATCATGTACCAAGAAAGGCAATTCATAAGCAGTTTTTTCGATGCGAGTTTCGACAAAAACCCGTAAGCTATCCTTGCCCAAAATTAAAATATCTTGAAAATGAGTATTTTTCTCTCCATGAATCGTCAAAGTGAAAGGCGTGCGAGGATTGAGAATAGAAATCGTTGAAATTTTTACTGCCTTATCATTTGGGTTATAGACAGTTAGGCGTTTTGTGATACTGGGTGTGGCGGTCAAAAGGGTATCAAAAAAGATGCTATCCGCCGAGAACACCAACGATTCGGCGGGGGCATTATCCAGAAGTTCATTTTCGGGCTGACAGGCTTCTAAAAAAAAAAATCCGTACATCAGCATCATCAAAAAAATACTATTTTTGGTCATCTGTTTCTTCTGCATCTTTTTTGATGGTTTTATCCAGATTTTTGTCGTATTTATAACGCTCAATTTCGATTTTGCTCGGAATAATCACGGCACTCGGAAACACCTCTTTGACTTGAGTATAAGTAAGATACGCCTGCGCACGATTCAGATAATTACCGATATGTACTTTATAATTTGGCTCGTTATATTCGAGTTTGACCTCCTGGTCGGTAATACTTCGTGCATTCCGAATGTGATTATCGGCTTCTTGACGGTCGCCACCCGAATAAATTTGGACAATATATCCGTAAGAATATTTGATTTTTTGATTATTTATAGCAATTTTTTGTAGATGATGAGTTAATTTCTGATTGATATTTTCAACGGTTTCGCCATTCGATTTTTCAAACATAGTAACCTGATTATCAGGATATTTTATGGTATTCAAATCCAAAATTGTATCTCGATAAATTATCCGATATTTTGAAAAATTTACATCAACAGTTATTTTATCAGTTGTGTTAGATTGTGAAGGTTTACACGAAAAAACCATACCAACCAATCCCAGCAGGAAATAATATGTTTTATGTTTCATTTGCTTGATAATCAGATACATCAAAAAATATTTGACAAACATAAGATTTTACAATTCAGCAAACAAACGTTTAACTTTTTTTGTGCCGTTTTTCAGTTTCCGCAAGATGGGCAAGCAATTTATCTGCCTGTTTCAATGTATGTTTATAGCCTATTTCTACAATTTTTGAAGCATATTTGAGGTCAAACACGCCAAAATGACTCATTTCGAGGGGTTCGATAATGAAATCACAAAACTGCTTTTGTATTTCTGTATTTTGCAAAAGCATCAAACGGGAAACATTTTCCAAGATTTGTTTTGGATTCCAAAAGTTAGTTTGATTTCCATAATAATTACAATTTATTCCAATCACAAAATCGCATGAATTACGCAAGGTTTGGGCGGGCATATTATTCAAGATTCCACCATCAACTAACAGATAATCAAATAGTTTGATAGGTTTAAAAACTACAGGAATACAAGCCGAAGCCTGCAACGCTCGAATAAGTTCGCCTTCTGAAAATACAATTTCTTTTCCCGTCCGAATGTCCGTTGCATTGACCGTGAGTGGAATTTGTAAGGCAGAAAAATCATCCACTTTCAAATATTGTTCAAAAAGCGGACGTAATTTTTCGATACTTAATATACCTAATCTTGAAAAATCAAACTTAATAATTTTCAACAAATTAAGCTCAGTAAAGAATGACGAAATTTCTTTGGGCGCATACCCCCAAGCATACAGGGCGGCGATAATTCCGCCTGAACTACACGCCGAAATTTGGTGGATTTGAAGACCAATCTGCTCGAAGGCTTGCAATGCCCCGATGTGCGCCAAACCTCGTGCGCTACCCCCCGAAAGAGCTAATCCAATTTGCATTTTTTTGATGTAATAAGTTAAACAAAAACTTGTCCGCCTTCCGTACAATTTCGACAAATCTCAATTTCGGAGCGGGCTTCTAAAATCTGATTTCGAAAATTTTGGTAGGCTGCACTTTGCCAAATTTCTCGAAAATTTTGCTTTCGTAAATCGCCTAATTGATGTTTGGCATCTTTATCAAAACAGCACGGTACGACTTTTCCATCCCACGTAATGACGCACGAAGTCCACATCCTTCGGCACTCGTTCGGAAAATTATTTTTGATAGAAAATGTCCCGTGTTGATTTTTTTTATAACGAGAATATTTATTTAAGTTTGGGATTAAATCCGAACCGTTTTCGTAATTATAAATTTGTGCCGTCTTGAATTTTATGGCATCCACGCCCAATTTTTGAGCCAGTTTCTGAGCTTCTTGAATTTGATGTTCATTTGGTCGAACGACCAAAAATTGAAAAATAATGTACGGTTTTGAGGCTTTAAGGGCTTTTTTTGCTTGAATTATATTTTTTGTCCCTTCCAAAACTTTATCTAATTTCCCACCTATTCGATAATTTTCATAGACTTCTTGTGTTGTCCCATCAATCGAAATGATGAGGCGGTCTAAGCCTGAAAGTACAGTTTTTTCGGCATTTTTTTCAGTCAAAAAATGAGCGTTTGTGGAGGTGGCGGTATAAATTTTTTTGTCTGAAGCATAGCGCACCAAATCCGTAAAATCAGGATGCAAATATGGCTCGCCCTGAAAATAAAAAGTCAAATAAATTAACTCTTGATGCAGGTCAGTAATGATTTTTTTGAAGAGTTCATGTTGAAGCATTCCTGTTGGGCGAGTGAAAGAACGCAAGCCACTCGGACACTCTGGGCAACGCAAATTGCAGGCGGTAGTTGGCTCGATTGCCAGACTCATTGGAAAGCCTTTGTGATATGATTTTTTTGATAAAGTAGATAAATAATAACTCGAAACTAACTGCGCCATATTCCGAATTTTTCGGGGGGAAAGTTTCTGCAAAACATGAAAATTATCGTAAAGTTTTCCGAGAGCTTTTTTCATAAAAAAAGAAGGGTTCACGCTCCGAAGAAATATTTGGCGCATGAACCACACGATTTGTGGATTGACGAACTTCATTCAGTGCGAACCCACGATTAAAATCATGGGTTTCATTCCTGTGAAAATTATAGCCATTTTTCATCTCTAATCATTTGAAAATGAGATAGATGAACCCGATGATGACTTAGGCATTTGCTGATAAAGTCGGTCGGCTAATTTGGAAAATGGTAAACCTTGTAAATATACTACGCCTGTTCCTTGCAAAGTAGCCAAAAATAGCCCTTCACCGCCAAAAAACATGGATTTTAGGTTTCCAGCCCGTTCGATTTCGTAGTTGAGGCTGGGCGAAAATCCGACAATACATCCGGTATCAATTTTAAGTTTTTCGCCGTTGAGTTCCTTTCGGACAAGCGTTCCGCCAGCGTGCAAAAATACGTTGCCATCTCCCGTAAGTTTCTGTAAGATAAAGCCTTCGCCGCCGAAAAATCCAGAGCCGATGCGTTTGTTAAAAGCGATGTCAATTTTTGTCCCGAGCGCAGCACACAAAAAAGCGTCTTTCTGACACAAAATTTCGCCTCCAATTTCCGCCAAATCTACGGCGATAATTTTGCCGGGATAAGGTGCGGCAAATGCCACTTGTTTTTTGCCGTTTCCTGCGTTTGTGAAGTGCGTAATAAAGACGGATTCGCCCGTTACGGCACGTTTGCCAGCATCCAATAATTTGCCAAAAAAGCCTTTGTTGGGTTCAGAACCATCGCCCATTTTGGATTCAAAAGTGATTTGGTCGTCCATCCAACACATCGCACCTGCCTCGGCAATAACTGTTTCTTGTGGGTCTAATTCGACCGTAACGACCTGCATATCACTGCCTTGTATTTCGTAATCAATTTCGTGAGATTTCATAAAATTTATTCGTTTAATGAATTATTTTTGCGTTGGAATTTACAAAAATCCATGCTGAAAAACATAATCACACACGTAACTTTATCAGAAATTTAACAATTTTTTGATGCTATTTTAAAGTAAATAGTATAGTTTCAAGAGAATGTAATGATTTGAAAAATAATAAATTATTGATATTCAAGAAGTTGTAAAATTGATAACTGACGAAACCAACCCAGTTTGCTGGGAAAATTGGCAAGTTTCGTCAGTTCAGAAAGTCAAATTCAGAGCTTAAAATTTCCAAATCCAATTTCGAGTATCGGCTTTTCGCCCTCTTCGGACGGCTTCGAGTTCG
This sequence comes from uncultured Cytophagales bacterium, assembly GCA_964577275.1. GTDB lineage: Bacteria > Bacteroidota > Bacteroidia > Cytophagales > Thermoflexibacteraceae > UBA2561. Next base: position 51,308 of record CAZNYR010000011.1, read on the forward strand.
TTCAATAATCGTTTGGAAAGTGCCGCCTCGGATACCGCAGGCAATTCGTAATCTTTTCCGTCATGGGCAATCTGACAAATTGGCGCAATCGTAGCGGCAGTTCCCGTTCCGAAGGCTTCGACAAACGTTCCGTCTTCGAGAGCTTGGATTAATTCGGTTACGGCTAATTTTCGTTCTTCTACTTCCACGCCCCATTCTCTGGCGATTTGCAGGACACTTTTTCGGGTAATTCCGCCCAAAATTGTATCGCCGGCTTCCGCCGTAATGAGCTGATTTCCAATGACAAACATGACATTCATCGTGCCTGCTTCTTCGATGTATTGATGTGTTTTGCTGTCCGTCCAGATTAATTGATGGTAGCCTTGCCGTTGTGCCAGTTGTGCGGGATAAAGCGAGGCGGCATAATTTCCTGCCGCTTTGGCAGAGCCAGTCCCACCTTCGCACGCTCGCGAATATTCGGTTTCGATTTTGACCCTGACAGGCTCGCTATAATACGAACCTACGGGACAGGTAAAAATCATAAATTTGTACGTATCCGAAGGTCGAATGCCCAAATAATCATCGGCGGCATAAATAAACGGACGCACATATAAAGATGCGCCTTGTGTTGGCGGAATCCAATTTCTGTCCAAATCCAATAACAAACGCATTCCTTCGGTATAAATTTCCTCTGGAATTTCGGGGATGCACATTCGGCGTGCCGACCAATTGAGCCGCTTAAAATTCTCATCTGGACGGAACAAAATGATATTTTTTTCGGCATCGTTGTAGGCTTTTAAGCCCTCAAAAACCGATTGTCCGTAATGCAAACACGCATTGGCAGGACTCAAAGCCAATTTCTGATATGGCTCAATACGCAAATCTCGCCATTCGCCATTGCTATAATCGGCAACAAATTGATGGTCAGAAAATACACGACCAAAAGGCAAGGTTTCAAAGTCGATTTCGGATAATCGAGATTGCGTGATGGGGTTTATTTTTATGTCCAACATGGTGGTAAGTAATTCGCTCATAAGTCTATTTATTCGATGTAAAATTTTAAAAATTAATCATGTTTTCAAAACCTGCCAAGTTTTCAAAACCTGCCAAGTTTAAAGGTTTAATCGCTTGATTACGACCATCTCTAAATCAAAAAATGCGCTTTCAGCACCCGTAGCATTTCCTGCTGAATGTGTCCCGAAGCCACGATTTCTCGCCCGAAGACAAAATCATCGCCATCCCGAAAATCGTTCACTTGTCCGCCAGCTTCCTGAACAATCAATGCGCCTGCCGCCACATCCCACGGATTCAGACCGTATTCATAAAATCCTTCAAAGCGTCCGCACGCCACATACGACAAGTCCACCGCTGCCGAGCCAATACGCCGAAAACCATGCGATTTGGTAACGAACGTATATAAAAGTTGTAAATAGTGTTGCATTTTTTCGGAATCATCATAAGGAAAGCCCGTGGCTATCAGGCTTTTAGACATTTCTCGGACTGCCGAAACCCGAATCGGTTTTTGATTCAGGAAGGCACCGCCATTTTTGGTGGCATGAAAAATTTCTTTTCGATTAGGCTCATAAACTACACCCAACAAAATATCGTTTCCGTCCATCAAAGCCACACTGACCGAAAACGTAGGAATCTGATGCACAAAATTTGTCGTGCCATCCAGCGGGTCAATCACCCAATTTAAGCCACCTTCTTGGGGTTCGCCCGTGCCTTCTTCGGCAATAAAACCCGCTGGGGGCAGGACCTTGGATAATCCTTCAACTAATTGATTTTCAGCTTCTTTATCGACATAAGACACCATATTATTGATGCCTTTAAATTCCGTATCTTTGGCACGGTCAAAGGTCAAGGATTCCCGAAAAATAAAATCGCCTGTTCGGATAGATAATTCAATGACGTGTTGTATGAGCTTTTCTAAATTCACCGATATTTTGTGTTTGGTATTTGGGTAAAAGTACGGATTTTAGAACAAATCTTGAATTTTTTGCCCGAAAAATTACGCTAAATATTCAAGTTTATTTTGTCCTGAACGAAGTTTTTGGTTCAGATTTCCTTGTTATACGAACCGATTTGCCAAAAGATGAAATCCTTTCGTATTCTTTTGGTTTTCTTTGAATTATTGGCGATATTCAGCCCACCAAAAATTTGAATTTTTGATGCCACTAATAGACTATATCGCCTGTGCTTCGGGCTATTGGGTCATGTTTTTTGTGATTTATAAAACATTGATTCATAATAAATTACATTTCAAAATGAGTCGATTTTATCTCATCCTAACGACAGTTTTGGGGTGGATTTTGCCTTCGATTCAGTTGGGGAATTGGCTCGAAATTCCTGCGCCTCAAGCATCCATTTTGATTCGGCTTTATGCCCAATTTTCACCTCATCAAGTATGGCATCAATTTAATTATTCTAAGATTTTATGGTGGATTTATGGGATGGGTGTTTGTCTGCAACTGTTCCGATTTTTGATGAATTTAGCGCAAATTGGACAACTTCTGGAGCGTTATCCCCGCGAAAAACAACCTCAAAATTTTTATGAAATTCGTGTTCCCAGATTGCTGGAAGCCTTTTCGTTCGGGCATTTTTTATTTATCCCCGCATCCTCGAATTATTCGGCACAAGAATTTGTATTAATCAAAGAACACGAAATCCAACACATCAAACAAAAACACACACAGGAAGTTCTATTTTTTGAAATACTGACGCTCGTTTTGTGGTTTCATCCACTCATTTATATTTATCAAAATGAATTGAAAAAGTTGCATGAATTTTCGGCTGATTTTGGCGTTTTACAAACATATTCGGACGTGGAATTTTATAAAAAAATATTGATTACCAATTTCTTAGAAAAAAATCAACTTACATTAACGCATCCATTTTCGGAGAAAAAATTATTGCAAAGTCGTCTGCAAATGATGCTTCGGTATGGCGAAAAAAGTACGCTTTCGAGAACTTGGATGGTTGGTGTGGGCTTGGTTATTTTGTCGGGTGTGGGATTTAATTCGGTGTGGTTTAAGGCATCAGAAGCGCACACAAAATTTGTATTTTTACGGGATTCGGAGCGGGCAAATTTTCCGTCAGGATTTCAGGGAAAAAAGGAATTTTTGGTGTCAGAAGATACGAAAATTCAATATCTAAAAACTGCACTCCGAGCAGGCAAAACGTATAGTTTTGATTTAGACCACACATCGGATTTGCCAAAAGGCACCAAAGTTACTTTGCACGATTCGCAGGGCAATTTGGTTGCCGAAAATTTTGGAAAATATAAATCAGAATTTGTTTTTGAATGTCGCAAAACGGATATTTATACGCTTCGGATTTCGTTTCGGTATGCACAATTTCGGAACGGAACACTGCGAGTGTCTTTTGATTAATAAAAAGCATATTTTTGGTTAAATCAAACTTAACGTTTTTAAACATGACTTTAACGCCACTTAACATCGTTTTGGGCTATACTTGCGTTTGTGTTGGGGTGTGCCTCGAAAAAGTATTGCATATGAAAAAATTACTCTTTTTTTCGGTCGTGAGCCTTTTTTTGGTGGCTGACGGTTGGGCGCAAAATGAATTTGAAACCCGACTCAAAAATTTTAATCTGGATGAGGATTACGTGGCAATCGGTGGCTATGACCCCGTGGCGTACTTCAAATATCAGGAGGCACGCAAGGGGAAGCCCGAATTTTCGTGTTCGTATCAATCGGTGGTGTACCATTTTTCATCATCCGAAACGCTGGAATTATTCAAAAGTAATCCCAAAAAATACGAACCAGCTTATGGCGGTTGGTGCGCTTATGCGATGGGGAAAAAAGGCGAAAAAGTGAACATGAATCCCGAAACTTTCAAGATACAGAACGGTAAATTATTGCTTTTTTATAACCGATTTTTTACCAATACGCTCGAAGATTGGGAGGCTGAAAATCCCGATGATTTGGAAAAAAAAGCAGATAAATCGTGGCAAAATATTACAAAAAAAGAAAAGGAATAAGTATTGTTTGAAGTTTATGCCTATGAATTGAAATGATATAATTGATTGTAAATCAATGAATTATATTCAAATTAAATCATACACCAAAGTTCAAACATTCTGGTACGAATTATTTATGTCAAATTAATAAAACCAATAAAAATGATGAATGGATTTGTGAAAACATTAGTAGCGGGGACATTCGGCGGCATGATTGCGCTGGGTGGCGTTTATTTTATCAAGTCGGATGAAAAACCACTTATCGAACAGGCTTCTGCCCGTAAGATTTTAGCCGATTATAAGGGTGCGGATTTGGGAAATTTTCCTGATTTTTCGGCAACTGCCTCCAAAGTTACGCCTGCGGTAGTACATATTCGGTCGGCGGTTCAGGCGACAAGTGGAGGGCTACAAGCCGACCCTTTTCGGGATTTTTTTGGCTTTCAAGACCCCAGACAAAACGGACAGGCACAGCAATCGAGCGGTTCGGGCGTAATTATCAACGAAGCGGGCTATATTGTAACCAATAATCATGTGATTGAAAATGCCCAAAACATTGAAGTTTCCTTGAATGATCATGATAGTTATACTGCTGAAGTTATTGGCACAGACCCCACGACCGATTTGGCATTGCTCAAAATCAATAAAACAGGTTTGCCAAAATTGGTTTTCGGAAATTCGGATAATGTCAAGGTCGGCGAATGGGTTTTGGCGGTGGGCAATCCATTCAATTTGGAATCGACCGTAACGGCTGGGATTGTGAGCGCAAAATCACGGAATATTAATATTATTCAAGACCGCACGGCAATCGAATCATTTATCCAGACGGATGCCGCCGTGAATCCGGGCAATAGTGGCGGCGCATTGGTCAATATTCGGGGCGAATTAATTGGCATTAATACGGCAATTGCCACACCCACAGGGAGTTATGCGGGCTATTCTTTTGCCGTCCCGACTCGGATTGTGAGCAAAGTAGTCGAAGATTTGATGAAATATGGCACGGTACAACGGGCATTTTTGGGCGTTTCGATTCAGAATATTGATAAAAATAATCCTACTCAGAAAGCACTCAATCTGACCGAAGGTGTTTATGTGGCGGAGGTGCAGGCGGGGGGTTCGGCTGAACGTGCGGGTATTCAGAAAGGCGATGTCATTATCAAGATTGATGATGAATTGACCAAATCAGTTGCCGAATTACAGCAGGCTATCGGAAGTCGGCGACCGGGCGAGAGCATCAAAATTGTCATTAATAGAAATGGTGATATTATCACGCTCGATAAGGTAGAATTGCGAAATAGTTCGGGAAATACCGAAATTGTACGCAAAGAAATATTGAAAGTAAATACGGCGTTAGGTGCTGATTTTGAGGAACTTTCGGAAGAAGAACTCGAAAAATTAGGCATTCCTTATGGTATTCGAGTGAAGAAATTACGGGCGGGTGCGATTCGCTCACAAACCGAGATGCGTGAAGGATTTATCATCACCAAAATTAACCGAAACAAAATCCGAAGCATCAAGGATTTAACCCAAAAAATCGAAGAAGTGAAAGATGGTGGTATTTTGGTCGAGGGCATTTATCCCGATAAAACCAAAACGTATTTCTATGGATTTGGCTTGAAATAATGCCACGATTCGGAGGCGTTAATTAATTTTTTCAAATCATGGTTTCATATCTCGAAGCCATGATTTTTTTTGTGCAGAAAAAAGGAAAGGATGGATTAAAAATGAATGGTTTTTTTCTGATTCGGGGATTAATTTTTAATTTAGCAGATACATTCTTGATGTTAGAGCAAAATATTTCAGAACGATTATTTTGATATTCAAATCAATAATACGATAAAACCATGACAAAACGAGATACGGCAGTTTTTGACTTGATAGCCAAGGAAGAACACCGCCAAAAATCAGGCTTAGAACTGATTGCTTCCGAAAATTTTGTGTCCTCTGCCGTACTCGAAGCGGCGGGTTCGGTTTTGACCAACAAATACGCCGAAGGATTGCCCAACAAACGGTATTATGGCGGTTGTGAGGTAGTCGATAAGGTCGAAACTATTGCCATCGAACG
>CAZNYR010000012.1:0-3148 GCA_964577275.1 uncultured Cytophagales bacterium
CTAAACCATAACCACCGGACAAGCATCACTCATCCTTAAGTAATAAAAAAAAGTATTCCTGCACAGCATCATCACTTAAGGCATAAGGAATACCGCCCGAACTAACTTGACAGGGTCGCTAAATTAACAAATTATATAAGGATAAAACAAGTAATTTAAAAAAACTTTCTCGCCCGCCTCAATTCTGATATTTAGGTGGTTTTCTGCTGGCGGTAGCGGACACTCATAGTGTTGATTATAAGCACAATATGGATTATACGCCATATTAAAATCGAGGGTCATGCGGTCAGTTTTGGGAATTGGCAAATCCAAATATCGCCCTGCGCCGTAGGTTTCTGCGCCCGAAGTTTCATCCGTAAAAGGGACAAAAAGCATTGCGCTTGTGAGCGGGTCTAATCCTCGTAAAGCAATCATTTTCAAGGGTTTATCGTTAATTTGAAACTTCAGAACGGCGTATTTTTTCATGTGCCGCATTGTTTTTTTGGTGGTTCGGAAGGCATAAATCGAATCATCCGCCAATTTTTCGAGTTGCGCCTGAACCCTGAAAGTAGGGTTTGGCTCAAAATAATTCAAACCCGTAAAACTTTTTTTTTGGGTTTCGGAAAGCGGAGAAGCCTCACGAGCCGTCCGAAATTTATGATTTTTTTGCGCTCGTTTGGCTTGGATTTCTTCGCTGTATTTATCCGATTTTTGACCCGTTCCCATGAAAGCATACGCAAAAATTGCAATCGAAACACTCACTACGAGCAGTAAAATAATACGGTTTGAGTTCATGATTTTCTATTTTAAATGAATAAAATATGTACAAAAAGTGAATAAAATGTTAAATTATTGATAATCAATACATTGTTTTATTTTAATTGTTGCATAAAAGCCAACCCCTTGAAGACATAGGCGGGGTCGTGCGTTTGCGGAATGAGATGTTTGGGAAAGGGTCTTCCCGTGTTGTGGATATGAAAGGCATCTCGAAATTGATGGTTTCGCAAATAGCGTCCATAATTTTCTTCGCACCATTGAATCCCGTATTTGACCGCATTTTTGCCTCGCAAATCATCCACATTGATGCCCATTCGGATAGAATGATAGCCCATAATCTGGAAAGGACCCCAAGAGGTGGCGAGCATTTTTAGTTCGGAATCCGAGTATTTTCGGAGGTCTTTTTGGTACAAACCCGTAAATTTTTTGCGCTTTCCAGCCTGAACTTGCTTGAGCCTCTCGAAAACGTGTTTTTCAAATCGACTTTTAGGGCGTTCATCCGCCGAACTTTCCAAGATAATGAGCGCTTTAAAAAAGGCGGATGACAATTTTCTGGTCTGACAAATTTTATCGACCTGCTCGCCGTAGTTTTTTCGCACCTTATATAATGAATGACGGTCGCTAATGGGTTTAAGAAATTTCGTAAAAAGCCAGTACCCAATAATTATAATAATACAAATTTGTATTAATTTTTTCATATTTTTACTTTTGCTCGTTCGTGATAGTACTTAGCCATGACTTACCAAGTTACGGACTTTTGTTTTTTTTATTCGGGAATTCGTTTGAAATTTTTATCCAAAAAATTCATATATTTTTAATGCCCAGCACAAACAAGGGTTCATTTCTAAACGATACCTTAGCACACCAAAAAGCGAACTGCGGGCATTCCAAATATTAAATACCAAACTACATGGCTGATTTATTACTCAAGTCAAATATACACAAAATCATTAAAAAATATAGTTTTTGGGGCTATATATTTCTTGTGGTTTTGGCAATAGGTGCGTTTTTTGTTTCGCTCTGGGTATTACAAACATCCTGCACGGTTTTGGGGAAAAATTACGTAACGGATATTATCGGAGCAACGGCTAATCCGTTCATAGGCTTGTTTATCGGGCTTTTAGCTACGGCATTAGTGCAGAGCAGTTCGGCTACGATTTCGGTAGCTTTGATTTTTCTTTCGGCTGGATTGCTTCAATTAGACCATGCTGTTCCGATTGTCATGGGCGCAAATATCGGTACAACGCTGACCAGTTCATTTTTTGCCATTGGCTATTTAGGTAATAAAAAACAGTTCAGAAAAGCAATTTCGGCGGCAACCTTACATGACTTTTTTAACTTATTTACGGCATTGGTTTTATTTCCGTTGGAATATTATTTTCAGATTTTATCGATTTCTGCCAAATATTTGAGCAAACACATCTTTGTATTTACGGAAGCACAACGAGAATTTTTTAATTTTGAGTTAGCCACAGGCAGAGTCATTTTTCGGTGGATGGGCGATTTTTTCCACGAATATACGTTTGTGCCTGCTATCTTTTCGTTTTTGGTTTTGGTAATCTCTTTCAAAACCTTTTCGCTTACGTTACGCAATATAATGGTACGAGATAAAGATTTATCGGTCGGAGATTTTGTCTTTAGTTCACATCTAACTGCCTTATTTTCAGGTGTTTTCATTACGGGAATCGTCCAGTCCAGCTCGGCAGTTACTTCGATTATGGTGCCTTGGGTGGTCGAAAAACGAATTTCGCTCAAAGACTTATTTCCCTTTTTAATGGGCGTAAATTTAGGCACAACCATTACCACGTTCATCGTGGCATTGGGACAAAACGAAGTAGCGATAAGTTTGGCTTTGGTTCATGTGTTTTTTAATTTAATAGGTATTTTGCTACTTTATCCAATTAAGTTCCTACGTAATATTCCGCTCTGGTGTGCAAAAAAATTGGGGCGAGGAGTATGGAAAAATCAACTCATTGGTTTGGTTTATATCTTGTTGATTTTCTTTCTGATTCCATATCTATTGATTTCGCTGTATTAAATGCTTTAAACTTTAGTCAAAATTTTGATTTTCAACCTTTTGAAAATCAAAATTTTAACTTCTTGTTTTATTTCCCGACAAAAAATAAGGCATTGCAAAGCAACAACCTTCCATTTTGCCAGGAGGCTCTAAATATCGGATTATCAACAAAATATACTACATTTCCACGCGCTACTTGTTCGGTGGCAAAAATGGGCGTATTATCCAATTTGGTCTTTAATTTATACCCTACAAAACCATCCAACCACGCATTTTCACGAATTACGCCCGTGTTCCAGCCCTTTTCTAACAAATTATACGTTTTTGATGACGTTTTGAGTGTAAAATACAAAGTCTTTTTATTATTAAAATCAT
>CAZNYR010000012.1:3158-5929 GCA_964577275.1 uncultured Cytophagales bacterium
TTCTCATAGCCATACGCCAAAGGATGCGAATTATCAACTTGCACCTTGAAAATTGCGCCTGCGACATTATTTTCGAGTGCTTTTCGTTCTCTTTGGTCATATTTTTTGAAATATTTTTCAATATCGGAGTTTTTCTCTTCATCATCTGTTTTGGCTTTCAAACCAAAAGTGTTTCCTAATTGACAAGCCTGTTCCATCAAAATTAATTTTCCGCCATTTCTGACCCAACTTTTGATTTTATCCAGTTCCGCAACTTTGCCAAATCCGTGAGTTTCAGGCACGATTAAAACATCATAAGCATTCAAATCGACTCGATTAAAATAGTTTGCCCCAATAATTGTAATTGGATAATCCAGTTGTTGCTCCATAAAATGCCAAATCGCCCCAAAACCCGTTACCGAAACGCCATCTTCGGCAATCGTAGCGATGCGTGGTGCGGCAATTGGGCGCATATCAGACGACCCCAAATCGGCGGTATTGTCTGAAAATCCGCTCGTTACGGGCGTAAGTTGGCGATGAGATTGCGTGGCAATTTCCTGAATTGTTGTTTCAAAATTGTTAAAATTTTCATTATCGCCTCGTAAAATCACAAGTGTTCCTGCATTGAATTTTTTGCCTTTTTGGATAATTTTCTTTTTGGAAACTCGTACTTTGATGCCTTTCTGGAGCAATTTTGCCAAAAATTGAGCATCCTGAAAACTTTTCCATTCTCGTAAAAAACCATAAGCTGGCGTATCTAATTGGTCATTTTTGAGGGGTTCAATTTCATATTTTTTTTCGGAAACCTCTAATTTTGAGGAAGTTGCGTAAGCATCTAAACCCAAAGCATAAGGCAAAGCCCAAGCTGTGGCATCGTAAGTTACGGAATCTTTCAAAATAGTTTTGGGATTGAACAAAACTTTAATCAAAGTCGATTTTGGTTGATGTGTACTGATGACCAAATCTTTAGCGTCAAGTGTTAAATTTTCCGTTTTGTTGGTTTTATAATTAAATCCTTGTAATCCCCGACTCCCCGAAGCAGTGCCGTAGCGAATATCTTGGCGGTCGAGATATTCGGCTAACTCCTTGATTTTGTCTGGGTTATTTGAAGATTTGATGACAAAAGTTTTGTATTCTCCTGAAGGATTGGTTTTATTCATTTGGTAATAATCCTTAAAACCTTTCACGAGTTCATCTTTGTTATCCGAAGCGGTTTTTATAGTAACTAAACTGGCGCAAACGTGATGTTTGATTCGATTTTGGAGCGTTAGCGTATCACCAATTTCGGTAAGTACCTGAATACCAGACTGATAATTACCTGCCTGTTCGTAAGTCATGCCGATAGCTCCGTTGAAAGAAGGCCATGTATCTCCATAACTCGGATACAATAAATCGAAACTTTCGCGCGTGAAGTATAACCAGCCTTGTTTATCGAAATATTCGGCATTTTTTTGACCAATTTTGGTCTGAAACTTACGTTGAAAGTCGGTAATTTCTTCATGGAAAGGCTCGGCAGCAGGCGCAAAATAATACGGTGCGTTAATGCCCATTTCGTGAAAATCACCATAAATTTGGGGCAACCACTCGTTATATTTTTTGATGCGGACTTGGGTTTCGTGCTGACTTTGCCACGCCCAATCTCGGTTCATATCGAATAAATAATGGTTGTAACGTCCTCTTGCCCAAGGCTCTACGTGTTCGCGGGCATCAAGCGAGGGGACAGGATTTTTGCCGGTTACTTGTCGCACCCAATTTACATAACGCGCATAACCATCAGGATTGACACAAATATCAATAATGACCAATGTATTTTTGAAAATGTCTTTTGCTGTTTCGTTATTTTTCAATAATTGATACGCCGTTTCGAGGGCGGCGGGCGTACACGAAGCCTCGTTTCCATGCACATCATACGCCATCCAAACAATCGCAGGGGTTTCGGCAGAGGCATTTCCTTCCAAAATACCTGCGTTTTTCAGATTATTGGTTCGGATTTCATCTAACTTGGCGATATTTTCGGTAGAACCCAAAAACATAAGGTACAAGGGGCGACCTTCAGGGGTTTCGCCATATTTTTCGAGCTTGACTTGTTGGCTCTGATTTTCAAGGTATTGGATATAATTTATGGCTTGGAAATGCAAGAGATATTTTTCGCCGAGCGGATGCCCGATAAATTCTTCAGGCGACTGAATTTGGGCGGAAATAAGTTTTTGAAATAGGAATAAAATACCGATTAAGAATAAAGTTTTTTTCATGGTTTTTACAAATCTTTGATTCAAAAATATAATGCTATTTTGATTGATTATTTTAAGTAAAGGTAAGATAAAAACGTTTATATATCATTTTTTTCTGCCAAAAATCGGGGGATATTCGATACCAGAACGTGTTTTGCAATCAATAAAAGTTATCACGATAGTTTACTTTGGTATTTGATAAATTTTAGTAGGCTCGAATTTCAATTTTTTGGCAAAAAAATGTATATTGAATCCGACAAAATACATTCTTGCGCCTTAAATCGCTGATGCTCATGCCAACTGACGTACCAACACCCAACACCGAAAACTTCGTAGCGGAAATCGAACGCCTCCGAAAGCAAGTGCGGTTTTATGAATCCGAAGTCCTTAAAAGTCTTACAAATCCTTCAAAATCAAGGGATTATGATTTGGTTTGTGTCCATTATCCGGATGGGGAAATCTTGCGTGTCAATGAGGAAATGGAAGAACTATTTGAGGTCAGAAATCCCGATGGCACTTACCGAAATTTTTATCAATTTGCCCTGCCTGACACGCGCGACC
>CAZNYR010000012.1:5939-56005 GCA_964577275.1 uncultured Cytophagales bacterium
TCAAACATTATTTCCAAAAAAATCAAACCCATTCGACACATCAAAACACGCTGACTTTGGTCGGACGAAACGACACGATTTACCAACTCGAATACGAAAGTCAAGCCGATAATCATGAGCAAGCACAAGGGATGATTAAGTTTTTTGCGCGCGTCCTGACCTCCACCCAAACCAAAGTTACTGCCGATGCTATATTACACAAATTATTATTTGAAGAAAGTCAGATGGCAATCCTTATCGCTGATTTTCAGGGCAATATCCTGAATGCAAACGCACAGGCACAAACGTATTTTGCGCTCCCTTCTGGGTATTTTATGGATTTAAATTTGAGGGAAATTTGTCAAAAATTTCGGATTCGGACTACACTTGATGACATCCTTTCGCAGGTTGCCGAAGGCAAAACTTTTGCCCTCGAAACCAAAGGCAAGCCCGATGGCAATCAGCTAATTTTTGTGCGGCTCAAATTTATGAGCAGTGAATATTTGGGCAAAAAAGTCGTGGTCATGACGGGGATTGACCGCACGAGCGAACATCTGGCTGAAGAGAAAGTTTTGGAACGTTTCCATGAACTCCGCATCGTCAAGGATACGATTCGGCATATTTCGGGTGAAACGCGATTAGAACCCATTTTGATGCGTGTTTTGGTCAAATTACAAGAGTTAGGTTATTGGAAATCAGCAGGTTATTATTTGCGAAATCAGCCCTCCGAAACCGAATACAAACTTCGGTTTTCCCTGAATTTTCCCAATCAAGTGCATCAGATTTTGTATCGGATTCATCCCAAAGATTACGCCCAAGTTTTTGATGAAAAACACGTCCTGAAAATTCGTCCGCAATTCCTATGCCCCGAACAGACGCACGCCCTGTTATTCATCCCGATTTTGATTGATGAAAATGTCGAGGCAGCCTTGGTTTTTGAGCCTTCACGCCAAGACTCAAACACTAAGTTTTTGTTGAGTTTGTTTGGCGTAGAATTGAGCCGATTCGTAACGCAGGTTCAGCTGGCAAGTCGGCTGGCAAATAGCGAAAATAAATTGAGCATCATCGCCGATAATGCCTCCGCATTGCTTCGGATGACCGATAAACAAGGTAAATTTGTTTATTTCAATCTTCCTTGGACGAAGTTTACGGGCGCAAACGAAGAGTCCCACGCCCAAGACCAATGGATGCAATTTGTGCATCCCCAAGATATATCCAAAATTAGGACGCAATTTGAGGCACATTTACAAAACCACGAAATTTTTGAATTGAGCTATCGAGTCAGACGAAAAGATGGCGAATATCGTCATCTGCTCGAAACTTGCACCCCATATTTTAATAAAAAAGATATTTTTCAGGGGATGATTTGTTCGGCGGTCGATATTACTGACCGCATGGCAAAGCAGGCAGTCAGAACCCGTCAAGAACTGGCGGATTATTCCGAAAAACGCCTGCAAGAAGCCTTAGTACGTTCGGATATTTTTGCGTTTACGGTCAATGCCGAAGGCAAAATTACGTTTGTGAATAATTATTTTACGGGCATCACAGGCTGGGAAACCCACGAAGTATTAGGCAGACCGCTTGCCAAAATTTTTTCCGAACCCAATCTGATGCAATCATCCTTCCGAATTTCGGAGGTTATCCAACTGCACGAAGGCAATATTTTGTCCAAAGAAGGCTCAAAATTATTCATCACCTTCGACCCCGTAGTTTTGCATGATGCCAAAGGCGGCATCTCGTCCGTTACGATTGTGGGCGGCGATACGACCGAAAAAAATAAAGTTACGTTGGCTTTACGAAAAAGCAACCGTTTATTGTATCGCATCTTTGATAATGTGCCTGATTTGATTCAAATTATTTCGCCTGCTGGCAAATTTATTTTTGTCAATAAAGTATGGAAAGATACGTTGGGATATTCTGATACGGAAATTAGTCGCCTCAATTTCAAGGATTTAATTCATATCGAATCCTACCGAAAAACCCGCAACGACTTATTGCATTTAGCCAATGTAGGTTCATTAACCAATTTTCAGACGGCTTTCAAAGCCAAAAACGGTCGAAAAATCGAACTTTCAGGCACGATTAGTTGTGAATATGAGCAGGGCAAACTGACCTCGTATCGGGCGGTTTTGAATGATGTTACCGATATGTTGCGTGCCGAAAAAACTCAACAATTTTATTACAGCACTTCTCGTTTGACGCTCAAACACACGGGCTTAAAAGATATTTATCACGATTATTATCGCCAACTCAAAAAAACCATCAATGCCGAAAGTTTTATTATTATTCTCAAAAACAAAGAGCGCAACAGTTTTTCGTTTCCGTATTATATCAATCCTTCGGGCGATTTTTCGGAAATACGTGGGCGAGAATTTGCCAAATATACCGCCAGCCGATTTATGCGTCCGATGATTTTGCACGAGCGGCATATTTTGGAAATTGTCAGGAATCAAAACCTCCATACCGTGCAGGATATTCCGATGGTTTGGCTGGGTGCGCCCCTGATTCCGAGCGCACAAAGCGCCGAAAAAGACTGGAATAAAATCGAAAGCATGGGCATGGTCATTGTCCAATCTTTTCAGGAAGATAAATCACATAACAAAAAGGAACTCAACATTTTGTCGTTTATCGCTCGGCAACTGGTCGGGGCAATCGAACGCCACCAAGACCAAGACCATTTGAAGTTACAATCGGCTCGTTTACAGGCAGTTTACGAAAGTGGCAATCATCTGATGTGGTCTGTAAATCGAAGTCGGCTCATCACACGATGCAACCAGAATTATGTCCGCACGATTAGTACGATTTTTGGCATCGAACCCAAACCCGATACGCCTTTGAGTCTGTTACGAAGCCAATTTAAGGGCTATAATATTGCACTTTGGAAACAAAAATATCGCCTTGCTTTTGAGGGCAAACCCCAACAATTTGAAGTTTCTTATCAAGTTGGAGGCGGAAAAATATGGCATAAAGTCTTTTTGAATCCCATTATTTTGCCTGATTATATCGAAGTTGAGGAGGTTTCGGGCATGGCGTATGACATTACCGAAAGCAAAGAATCCGAAATTTCATTGGCACAAAGCGAAGAGAAATTCCGCCATATTTTTGAGTCGTTTCAGGATGTTTATTTTCGTACCGATATGCAAGGACAAATCCAGATGGTCAGTCCTTCGGTCAAGGAACTTTTGGGCAAAGATTCCGAAGAGGTTACGGGACAAAATATTACCGATTGTTATATCCGAAAAAATGCGTTTCAGGAGTTGATTCAGAATTTAATTATAAAAGGAAACGTAACAAACTATCAGAGCCAAATTTATGACGGTTCGGCGCATCAAAAAACCATTTTATCGAACTTCAAATTAGTACGGAATCGGGAAACAAATGCGCCCATCGCCGTTGATGGTGTCGCCAGAGATATTACCGAACTTCGGAAAGCCGCCGAAGCCCTCCAAGAAGCCAAAAACATGGCAGAAAAATCATTAGAGGTCAAAAAATTATTTCTTTCCAACATGAGCCACGAAATCCGAACGCCCATGAATGGCATTATCGGCATGACAGATTTATTGCTCAACACCACGCTGACCAACGAGCAGGATATGTACGTTTCGACCATCAAAAACTCCTCCGATTTATTACTCAATATTTTGAATGATATTTTGGATTTATCCAAGATTGAAGAAGGTAAAATGATGCTTCGTCCCAAAGCCTTTTCGCTTTCTGGATTATTGGACAAATTGCAGGCAATTTTTATTACCAGAGCCAGAGAAGAAGGCATCCGTTTATTTTCTCGATTTGGCGACCACACCCCCGAATACATTATCGCCGATGCCACTCGGCTGATGCAAGTGATTTCTAATTTGGTGTCAAATGCCCTAAAATTTACCCACGAAGGTTCGGTCAAAATCAACGTCAAAACCGATGAGCAACTCTCTGGTAATGAGGTCAAAATAAAAATTGAAGTCATCGATACAGGCATTGGAATTTCGCAAGAAAACCTCAAAATTCTGTTCGATAAATTTACGCAAGTCGAAAATAATTATACCAAATCTTATGCGGGAACGGGCTTGGGCTTGGCAATTTCCAAAGAATTAAGCCACATGATGGGCGGCGAAATTGGCGTTTCTTCCCAGTTGGGCAAAGGCAGTAATTTTTGGTTTACTTTCCGTGCCGTCATTTGTGATGCCTCGCAGGTCATGATTGAAGACGAAACACACCGCATTGAGTTATCAGGACAATTAACCCATCAACCTGATATCTTGTTGGTTGATGATAATATTGTCAATTTGCGGGTCGCCCGAAGTATTCTCGAAAAATCAGGCTGTCTGGTCGAAATGGCACAAAGTGGCAAAAAAGCCCTCGAAAGCATCCAAAACCGACAAATCGAAGGCAAAATGTTTGATTTAGTGTTCATGGATATTCAAATGCCCGTCATGAATGGCATTATGACCATGCAAGAAATCCGAAAAATCATGCCCCAAAACTGCCCGCCTATCGTAGCGATGACCGCCTATTCGATGCAAGAGGAACGGGATAGTTTTATCAAAGCAGGCATGGATGATTATTTGGCAAAACCCGTCAAGGCGAAAAGTATCATCGGTAAAGTCATCGAATGGACGCAAAAAGATACACGCATCAAAAATATAACTTCCTCTAAATCAGGCAGTAAAACCGATACTGCGCCCATTCCCACTTCGCCCGTTACACCCCAAAACATGACCGAACCCAAAGCCCAAACACCACCCGAATTGCCTATTATTGACCTCAAAATTGTTGAACAACTATCCAAATATGGCGGCATGGAGGGAATTGCCATGTTTTATGAAGATTTTGAACGAGAAACCCTCGAACTCATGACCGATGCCCAAGCAGGATGGACACAAAAAGACCGCGAAAAAATGCGCTCCGCCTTGCATACGGTCAAGGGAAGTGCGGGAACTTTGGGCATTGAGCGCATCGCCAAAATTGCCAAAAAACTGGAAGGCGAACTCAAACAAACATTCCCCGAAACCACCGAAAATGACTTTAGACGACTCCAAAAATATTTCGAGGAATACCGTCAAAAATATAAACACATTCTCAAACTCGAAACCACAGAATAGCGCAACAGGCTTCCAGAAAAATTAGCCTATGCCGTGGTCTTTGAGGATGCGTTCGGTTACTAATCGTGAGCTAATCACCACAATCGGCAAGCCCGTTCCCGGCACGGTCGAAGCCCCCACGTAATACAAATTATCAAACGCCTCATCTTTGTTCGAGGGACGCAAACCGCCCACCTGATTCAGACCGTGCGCCAGCCCCAGCCCACTGCCCTTATATAAATTGAAATTATCACGCCATGTTATCGGATTCCAAATCGTTCGGCTCATGGTATTTTGATGCAAATCATACCCAATTCGATTGCCCAAATCCTGAATAATCGTATCGGCAAGTGCCTCACTATCAGACCAATCTGACTTATAACGCAAATCAGGCATGGGACACAAAATGAATAAATTTTCACAGCCTTCGGGGGCCGCTTCAGGGTTCGATTTGGACGATACATTGACATAATAATAGGGTTTTTGTGGCGATACCGAAGTCTTGAAAATCTTATCGGCATATTCCTCGAAATTATCCCCCAAAAAATACGTATGATGATACAAATTATCTAATTTCCCTTTCACGCCCAAATAAATCGTAAACGGCGATAACGTCCACTCCAATTTATCCAATTTTGATTCCGTGAATTTACTTCTTTTTAAGACCTGCCCACGAAATGCCGCCGCATCCGAATTTGCTACAAAAACATCCGCCGTATGGCGTTTTTTGGCTTGGTCAATGAAAGCTACAATTTTTCCATTCTGAATTTCAATATCCTGAATTTCAGTATGATATGTGATTTTTACGTTGCGCTCTGCCAGTAGTTTGAGTAGCTCCTCCGTAATTTTATACATCCCGCCCTGCACGTTCCAATAGCCATCATGTTCAAGCTCCGTATAGTTCAAAAGACTATAAACCGCAGGCGTATCGAAGGGGGTCGCACCTAAGAAAAATGCAACTAACGAAAATATCACTTTGACCTCGTGAGCCGTAAAATATCGCCCCAATTCTGTCCACATCGAACGCCCCAATTTGGGCGCATGACGCAAAGGCACGCTCATCAAAGCCAACAAATACGCCATTTTTGAAGAGTAATTCCGCTTCACAATCCGATATTCCGTATCATGGAAAACGCCTTTGGCTTGGTCTAAATATTTTCTGATTTTGGGTTCTAAATCGGACTCTAATTTCTCAAATTCTTGCGCCAAACGAGGCAGGTCTTTGTATATCAAATAGGGGTCTTGACGCTTGGAAAAATACACCGCATAAAGTGGATTTAATTCATTGAATGTCAGTGGATTATGAACTTTACAACTTTTGAAAAATTCGTCAAATTCATAGCTCATACTAAAAAATGAAGGACCCAAATCGAACGTAAAACCGTCCTTTTTCAGTTGGTTGAGTCGCCCGCCAGCCTGATGATATTTTTCGACAATTTCAACCTCATAACCTTCGGTCGTCAGGCGCAATGCCGTTGCCATTCCGCCCAATCCTGCGCCAATGATTAATGCCTTTTTTTTCATAATTCAATCCGTTTTGGAAGTGATTTTGAATCGTGGTAATGTTCGCTTCTTAACCGTTTAGGAATTAAAAATGTTTACTGTTTAAAAATCAAACTTTAAACAAAATCTACGCTATAATTTTCAGTGTACTCACACCGCCCGCCAATTTTTCCACCTGAATTTGCGTAAAAATACGGTCTTTCAGTGCCTGTACGTGCGAAATAACGCCAATCGTTTTGCCTGTCGCCTGCAATGTTTCGAGCGTAGCCACCGCCGTTTCGAGCGTGTTGCTGTCCAGCGTCCCAAATCCCTCATCAATAAAAAGCGAGGATATTTTGGCTTTCCGTGCCGCCAAATCTGACAAACCCAACGCCAATGCCAAGCTCACCAAAAAACTTTCGCCACCTGATAACGTGTTCATAGAACGCAGATTATCAGCCTGATACGTGTCCAAAATTTCCAGTTCTAAGGCTTCAGTTTTGCTCCTACGAATCAGATAACGAGGATTCAATTTACTCAAATGTCGATTCGCCAAACCCACCAATTTTGACAACGTTAGCCCCTGAGCAAATACCCGAAATTTATCCCCTTTTGCCGAGCCAATCACATCCGATAAATCCGCCCAACGCTGATAAACTTCCTCCTGTGCCTTGATTTGCTCATGAATTTTGCCAAATCGAACCTCTATTTCAGATTGTTGTTTCAAAATCTGACGAATTTCCCCTATTTTTTGCTGGCTTAACTCAAGTCGATTTTTAGTCATAACTTGCTCTAAATCAATTTCTTCTATCCTTTTTTCGGTCAATACTTTTTGCCTCTCAGCCTCCAAATTTACCGCCACATCCCGAATTGACTGTTCCATTTTGACAGCTTCAGTTTTTAAGTTTTCCCATTCTTTTTGCAAACTTTCAACCTTATCAACACTCAAAATTGCTTCCTGAAAATCTTGGAATTGTACAAATCCAGCATCCTGAATCTTGTGTACTAAAACCTCTCGGTTCGTCTTAATTTGTTGCTCCAAATCCGAAATTTCCCGAACCAAACGAAGCTGTATAATTTTCGATTTTTCGAGTTCAGTTTCCAAATCTCGAACCGATTTCGCACATAATTCCCGTGCTTTTTTGGTCATTTCTACCGCCTCGGCAAGGCGTTTTTGTTCAGCTTTCGGATTCTTGATGCCAAATTTTTCATGTCGTAGCTTCTCAAATTGTATTAATTCCTGACGTTGAATTTCTAATTCCCTCTGTCTTTGGCTCAATTCTTCTGTTTGTATTTGGATTTTATCTTCCAAATTTTTGACCTCATGCGCTAACACATTCAAGGCATCTTTCAGAGGTTCTCGCTCTGCGGATTGAGCTTGATACATTTCCTTTCTTTTCTCTAAATCAGCAAACGCCCCCACCCAATCATTGGAATTTTCGAGGGCAATAAATTCTTGCAGTTCAGCGATGATAGCTAACTTATAATCAGTTAGTTGTAAATTAATTTTTTTAATTTTTTCCGCTATTTTTTCGAGTTCCAGTTGCTGATTTTCCAGTTGCACAACCAATGTTTTGAGTTCCAGTTCGGCTTGACTTTTTTGTTCCGTAATTTTAATTTTTTGGGCTTGAAGTGTGTCAATTTTTTCATCTAATTCTGATAAATTTTGATATAATTTATTTTCAGATTTTACAGAATTTTCTGATGCGAAAAGCATATCCCGAATTTTGTATTTTTCCAAGATTTTGAACGCTAATTGACCTGCTCCAGACAAGACCTCAAATTTTGCTTGTGTTTCCTGTTGTTCATGCCGAATTTGCTGGAGTTGTTTCTCAAAATTAGCAAAATCAGTATTTTGTTTTTCGAGTTGTTTTTCAAGGCTATTAAACTGATTATCAAAGTCTTTAACTAATTTTTCTTGCATTTTCCAAGCCTCTTTTTCTTTATCCGAATCCAAAATATACGCCTCGACAAACGGATGATGCTCCGACCCACAAAGCGGACAAGGCGAATGAGGTTCTAATTTCTGACGGTCTTTTTCGTATTTTTTGATTTGTAAGCCTCGCAAATAGATTTGATGTCTATCTTCCAAAACCTGACGAGCAGTTTCCAATTCTTTTTTACTGATTATCAAGTCTTTATTGTTTTTTGTCCGTGCAATTTCTAAGTTATTGATTTCAGCTTTCAGATGTTGTGCTTGTTGTTCTAATTTTTCAAAATACTGACCATATTCCAATAATTTTTGTAGGATTTGTGCTTCTTGTTCTTGACTTCGTATTTTGTCCCGAATTTCGGTCAGTGTTCGATTTTGTGCCAAATCCTGGAATATTTTTTGCTCTCCTTTCAATTCATTTTCGAGAGCCTCATAGTGCGCCAAAATTTGAATTTGTTTATTTTCTAACTTTGTTTTGTCCAATTTTAGTTTTTGTAACTTGTCTTCTGCCCTTTTTTGTCCTTCCAGTTCTTGAGTGCGTTCATGTTTTGTTTTTTTTGCCTGTTCCAAAAGAGCTTTGGCAAGCGGCAATTTTTTCTCTAAATCTTTATCGATTTCATGCTCCGAAAGCCATTGTTGCAATTTTTCAAACGCCGATTTTTTGGCTAAAAATTCATTCGTTTTTACTTGTTTTAATTTTGTATTTTTTTGAGATTCTGCCCAAGCAATTTCATATTTTTTTTGTTCACTTTGAACTTGTGTTTTGAGGTTTTTAATGCGCTCATCCATCGAAATAATTTCGTTAATGAGTTCGACCGAATTTTGATGTTGAGCCAGCGCATTTTCTTCGGCTTCTGTTTTTTGTTTTAAATCAATTTCCTGACCTTCAAATTCTGTAACTAAATTTTTGATTTTAGTACTAAATTCTTGATTTTCAGTAATTTTAAGTTGAATAATTTTTTGGTCATTGGTCAGATTTTTAAAATCAGCAATAAAAGGCTGTGCCAAAATATGTCGTTCTAATTGCTGTTTTTTGGGTGCAAAATTTACGGTTTTTTGGGTCGTGATTTGCTGTTTTTCGAGGAGTAATTTTTGTGTATTTTCGAGTTCTTGGATTCGCTGAAACCATCGGATTATTTGTTCGGTTTGATATTGCACTTTTTGAAGTTTTTGAATTTCTACGGCGTAGTTTTCGACCTGATTTTGATATTCAATTTTTTGGTCATCGGTCAATAATTTTTCTTCATCAATTTTGGCTTTGAGTTGGCTCAATGTATCAGCTTCCTGTTTGGCTTTTTGGTAGGCTTTTTCCGAAAAAACCGAGTATTCGTCCGTTCCTGTGATGCGCTCAAGGAGTGCGCCTCGTTCGTTTTTATTGGCTTTTAGGAATGCTGCAAATTCGCCTTGTGCCAACATGACTGAACGCAAAAACCGCTGATAATCAAGCCCCGTGATGGTTTCGATTTGGGTATCAATTTCCCGATTTTTGGTAGTCAAAATCATGCCTTCTTCGTGTTCAGAAATATCGGCAAGTTCTCGTTTTGGGTTTTGAGTTTTACCTGTTCGTGCCTTTCTGACCGACCATTTGGCTCGATACCTTTTTTGCGCCGCCAAGAACTCGACCTCCGCCGCACATTCGATGGTGTGATGCGTCATCAAGGCTTTGGGGTCGCAATCTCTCGGCACTCTGCCGTACAGGGCGAGCGTGATGGCATCCAGAATGGTAGTTTTGCCTGCACCCGTTTCGCCTGTGATGACAAAAAGTCCCGCCTCCACGAAAGGCGACTTGGTAAAATCAATCGTTTGTTGTCTGTCTTTCAGGGAGTTAAGATTATGAATACGAATTTTTAGGATTTTCATTTGGCTTGTTCTGAAATAGATTAGATACGGAATTATTTTGAGTTTAAAGCTACTTAAATTTTAGAAAAAAGCGTGTAAATTCGTCAAAAAAGCGGATTGGTTTTTGATTCGTTCTTAGTTTTGAAAAGGAATCCGTATTTTTCGGCATGAATCGTTTAGCTTTGTGCTAACGTGCTGTTTTTCAGTATAAAAATAGATTTTAAATGTGGATAATCATGCCCCAAAATTACGTAAAACTATTTCTGGTGTGGGTTTTTTGGTTACGTTTTTTAGACGTGATTCATGGACAATCCCCTTCCTCAACGAAGGTCAGCAACCGATTTCGGTTTTCGATAGATTTGACCGCCTCGAAAGATGATAAATTATTCGTGAGCTTACTTACGCCCCAGATTCCCAAGCATTTAGCATCACAAGAGAGCCTTGTATATTGTATGCCTCGCATTGTACCGGGTACGTATTCGGTGTCTAATTTTGGACGATTTCTGACTGATTTTAAGGCATTTGATAAGGCGGGTAATTCGTTGGAACTCGAAAAATTAGACCAAAATCGTTGGAAGATTTATAGCCCGAATCGCTTGCACAAAATCACGTATTGGGTCGAGGATTCGTATGATACCCAACAACAAAATGTCATTTTTGAACCCAGTGGCACGAATATTGAAGGCGGGCAGAATTTTGTATTAAATACGTTTGGTTTTTTTGGCTATCTTGATGGTTTACAGGAAGTTCCCTTTGAAATTTCGATTACCAAACCAAAAGGTTTTTATGGTTCAACTGCACTCAAACCCTTGCAATCTACGCCTACGCAAGATGTTTTTTTGACCGAAGATTATTGGAAATTAGCCGATTCGCCGATGATGTATAATGTCCCTGATACGGTGTCTTTGAGAGTCGGCGAGGCGGAGATTTTGGTATCGGTATATTCGCCCCAAAACGTATTATCGGCAAATTACGTGGCGGATAATATTCGCGATATTTTGGAGGCACAAAAAAATTATTTGAACGGAAAATTACCCGTGCAACGGTACGCTTTTATCATTTATCTATTTCGGGGCGAGAGCCTTTCGGGGGCGATGGGAGCATTGGAACATTCATATTCTTCGATGTATTACTTGCCTGAAATGTCGCCTCGATTCTTGGCGCAAACCATTCGGGATGTGGCAGCGCATGAATTTTTCCATATCCTGACTCCTCTCAATTTGCATTCCGAAGAGATTCATCGTTTTGATTTCCAAAACCCTAAAATGTCCCAACATTTATGGCTTTATGAGGGCGTGGTCGAATATTTTGCCAGTCATGTGCAGGTGCAGGAAAATCTGATTTCGTCTGATGAATATTTGCGAGTCATTCGGAATAAAATGTTTAGCGCACAACGCTACAATGACCAACTTCCATTTACGGAAATGAGCCAGAATTGTCTGGAAAAATATGCCGACCAATACCAAAACGTGTACGAAAAAGGGGCATTAATCGCGCTTTGTATCGACCTGAAACTCTTGCATTTATCGCACGGCGAATATGGTCTGAAGGATTTATTGGCAGATTTAGCCATTGAATACGGCAAGGATATTCCGTTCAAAGATGATGAACTTTTTGCCAAAATTACCGACCTGACGTATCCTTTGATGGATGGTTTTTTTCGCAGTTTTATTGCAGGAAATACGCCTTTGCCTTTTGAGCAAGTCTTTGATTATGTGGGCATTAACTATCAACCAACCGAAGTACAGCGTTTATTGAGCATTGGCAATATCGAGCTGGCACTGGATGGCGATGATGTCCTTATTTCGGATGCCTCAAATATGGATGCCTTAGGCGAATCTTTGGGCTATCAAGAAGGCGATAAAATCCTGAAAATCAATGGGATAAGTATTGACCGAACGAATGCCCGTGAAATCATCGAAAATGTGCGAACCCAAAGCAAAGTAGGCGATAAAATCACGGTCATTGTCGAACGCAAAAAACAAGACGGAACATCGCAAAAAGAAAAACTCAAAGCCTACATGATTGCCCAAGAATTTACGGAAAATTTTGTGTTGGAATTGGTCAAAAATCCGACCCAAGAACAGCTCAAAATCCGAAAAGCATGGTTAAGCAAAAAATAGTATTTAATTGATTTAAAAATTTAAATAACTCAAGATAAAATGTTTCTCAAACTCCGAAATCCGTTAGTATTTTTTGATTTGGAAACCACTGGAATCAATGTGGTCAAAGATAGAATTGTCGAAATTGCGATGCTCAAAGTCATGCCCAATGGCGAACAGGAATCCTATGTCAAAAAAGTGAATCCGCAAATCCCGATTCCCGAAGAATCCAGTATGATTCATGGCATTTATCAAGAAGACATCAAGGATGCCCCTACTTTCAAGATATTGGCAAAAAATCTGGCAAAATGGCTGGAAGGATGCGACTTGGCGGGCTTCAATATCATTCGGTTTGATGTGCCAATGCTCGTTGAAGAATTTTTACGAAATGACATCCAATTTGAGGTCGGAAATCGCAAACTGGTTGATGCTCAACGAATTTTCCACATGATGGAGCCTCGAAATTTGTCAGCGGCTTACCAATTTTATTGCCACCAAGAGCTAAAGAATGCCCATAGTGCCGAAGCTGATAACTTAGCTACTTATCACGTTTTGAATGCACAAATTGAACGATATGAAAACCAAGAACACAAAGATAAAGACGGAAAAATCAGCGTACCGATTATTAATGATGTCAAATCTTTGCACGAACTGACCATATCAAATACTGTTGATTTTGCGGGACGAATGGTCTATAATCATAAAGGAATTCCTGTTTTTAATTTTGGAAAGCACAAAAATAGACCTGTTTTGGATGTGCTTAAAAAAGAACCCATGTATTATGATTGGATGATGAAAGGTGATTTTCCGTTAAATACCAAACAAAAATTAACAGAAATCAAATTGAGCCAATTTAATCTGAAATAATTGTATTTTTCCAAGACATATATTTCATCTTTTGGTGTTGGTTTTACTCACAGCCAACACCAAAAAATGATACGCAAACATCATGTTAAGCCTTTAAAAACCTAAATAATTTTGACCAATAAAGTCCTTGTTTCCGTCTTCAAAATGACTGTTTCTTTGATGGAATTACACCAAATTAATCCCTTCAAGATTAAGGCGTATCAAAATGTAATTTATCAAATCGAAAAAGCTGATTTTCAGATAGTTGAAGCCTCTGATAAAACACTTCAAGCCTTGCAAATCAAACAAGGCATGATAGATAAAATTCGCCTTGTCCTTCGGGCGGGCACATTTCCCGAACTAACCGAATTGCAGGAAAAAACGCCCAAAGGAGTTTTACAAATGTTACAAATCAAAGGCATTGGCGCAAAAAAAGTCCGAACGCTTTGGCAAGAATTGGGCGTAGAAACTATTGATGCTCTCCAAGAAGCAGGCGCACACGGCAAAATCGAAAAACTCAAGGGTTTTGGCAAAAAAACACAAGAAACCATTTTATCCGAAATTGTATTTTTACAAGAAATGCGCGGCTGGTGTCGATATGCCGAAGCCGAACCTTATGCCGAATTTTTATTGGCGTATTTGAAAGAATCTCAAGCCACGAAATCCGCCGAAATCACAGGACAGATGCGCCGTAATTTAGAGGTTGTTCAAGAGGTTCAATTTGTGGTCGGAACAGAAGATTTTGAAGCCATCCGAACTCACCTACATACTTGTCAGAAAATCCGATATGAGCCTAAAAATTCGGGTGTTTTTGTGTGGCGTGGCGCATTCGAGGATAACGATTTAGCCATCGAAATCAGGGGCGTAAATCCTGAAAAATATGGCAATCAACTTTTGATAAATTCATCGAGTTTGGCGCACTTAAATTATCGGACAAAAACGAATCAAACATTATTACAAGTCGTTCATAATCAGAATTTTAGCTCCGAAAAATCCATTTATGAATCCGTAGGATTGCCCTTCATTTTGCCTGAACTTCGGGAGGGACTTTTTGAGTTTGAAAAGGCAGAAAAAAATCAACTTCCCACTTTGATTGAGATGTCAGATTTGAGAGGAGTTTTACACAATCATTCTACGTATAGCGATGGGGCAAATACGCTCGAAGAAATGGCGATTGCCTGCCGTGATTTGGGGTATGAATATTTGGGTATTACCGACCATTCAAAGACCGCTTTTTATGCCAACGGATTGAGCGAAGAGCGCATCCAAAAACAACACGCCGAAATCGACCAACTGAACAAAAAATTAGCTCCTTTTCGGATTTTTAAGGGCATCGAATCGGATATTTTGCCAGATGGAAATTTGGATTATTCCGAGAATATCTTAGCCAGTTTTGACTTTGTGATTGCCTCGATTCATGCCGTCTTGACTATGGACAAACAAAAAGCCACCGAGCGCATTCTGAAAGCCATTCGGAATCCTTATACAACCATGCTCGGACATCCTACGGGACGACTTTTGTTGAAAAGAGCGGGCTATCCTCTTGATTATGAGGCAGTTTTTGAGGCGTGTATCGAAAATCAGGTCGCCATCGAAATCAATGCCAACCCCCGAAGATTAGATTTGGACTGGCGTTTAGTACATCAAGCTATCCAAAAAGGTGTCATGTTAAGTATCAATCCTGATGCCCATCACAAAGACCAATATTCGTTTATGCGGTTTGGCGTTTTAGTGGGACGAAAAGGAGGACTTCAAAAACATAATACTCTGAATTGCAGTACATTACATGAAATTACAGCCTATTTTCAGGAACGAAAAACCAAACGTATCCCCAACAAATAAATGATGATTAATTCGTGGCGCGACCTTTCATCTTGCCACGAATCAACAATTCTATTTATTAAAAACATAGCGCACACCCAAAAAACCTCGAATGCCTTGATTGGGCGCATAATTATAATTTGCATCGAACGTATAGCCGTTTGGATTGGTTGTCGGGTCATCAGCGGTGCGGTCGAAGGGGTCGAAAGCTCGCATCATAATATCGCCTGAAGGCGTAAAATTTAGGAGATTTTTAATGCCCCCATAAATTTGCAATCCATTCGCTAACTGCTTGGTAATCTGAATGTTCTGAATACTAAAAGGATTGGAATATTCGGCACGATAATCATTTTCCAAAATTGGAAGACGCATTTTTCCGTAAAAATTACCCGAATAATCCAGCGTAATTTGTGGTTTGATAAACGTATAACTGACGGCAAATGTCCCCGAAAATCGCTCGGTTTGGAGTTGCCAAATTTTCTCCTTACCCCCATCGGCGGTAGGTGCCATTTCGTACACATCCATCAAAGTAATCCCCGCATCAATTTTCAGTGGAAAATCAAAATTCCAATTCGTATTGAGCGTAACACCTTGAGAAACAGCATATTCATCCAAATTAGCATAAAAAATGGCATTGGGGTCGGTATCGTAATCGGCAATGATTTTGTTCGTAAAATAAGTATAAAAAAGACTACCATCCAGAGTTAGAAAACCTTTCGTAAAATTTATAAATTTTTGATAATTCAGATTAACATTAAAAGATTTTTCGGGGTTTAATTTCTCTTCAATAATGACCTGTCTATCTCCGCTAATCGCCGCATGGTCTTCGGTAAATAAATTGACTACTCGAAAACCATTTCCCGCACTTAATCGCCAAATATTATCCCGATTAGGCGACCATTTTAAGTTGATTCGGGGTGATAAAATATGTCCGTGTTCCGAATGAAAATCATATCTTGAACCCAAAAGAAGGCGTATTTTTGCATTAATTTTGATTTCGTCTTGCATAAAAATACCGGGCAATATAATCCTGTCAGGCTGATTGTGATAATTATCTTCATCACCCTGTCGAGTGGCGGGCGTATTGTCGTCATAATGCGTATAACGCAGTGTCAAGCCTGCCAAAAAATCATGGTTTTCGCCGAAGGTTTTATCCCAAAGTAATTGAGCAAAACCAATATTCTGAATTGCATTATATTGAGTATTTCCATAAACTGAATTTTGCAAATGCTGATTATACGAAACATTTAACAACACTTTTTCCGTTTCCAATGGCAACTGATAACTTCCGATAAATTCCAATCTATCAGTATAAATTGACTCGCCATACACTTGGTCGCCGCCTCGATGTGTGGGCGCATTCCAGTGCATTTCTCCCCCCCAACGGTCTTCGTAAACATACCTAACTGCTAAGGAAGCTACCCGATTTTGGGAGCGTTTCCAGTGCATTTTATTGAAGAACGAAATACGATTTGCCAGCGCAATATCCGTAAAATTATCACCATTGTTATCTATCGGATTAGAGTAGTTGAAGTAATTGATTCCCAGCAAGTTCGTAAATTTTCCTGTCTGCATTTTGACCGAAAAATCGGCGTTATATTCCTGCCATGTCGAACCCATCACATCCATCGCCACCACAGGCGCACCTTCGGGATTTTTGGTAATGACATTTATCAAACCCGCCACTGCCTCCGAACCATACAAAGTGGAGGCGGGTCCCTTGACAACTTCGATGCGGTCAATCATGCTATTGGGAATACCATTTAATCCGTAAACTGTTGATAATCCGCTTACTATCGGCATTCCGTCAATCAAAATCATGGTATATGCGCCCTCCATGCCGTTGATATGAATATCGCCCGTATTACAAACCGAGCAGTTGAGCTGCGGACGCACTCCATTGACAATTTGCAGGGCTTCAAAGAGTGCTGGAGTCGGATTTTTTTTGAAGAATGCAGGCGTATAAAGTTCCACAGGAACAGGCGATTCCAGTTTTGAAACCGTCTTCATCGTTCCCGTAACGACTACTTCATCAAGGCGTTCGCCAATCTTTTCTTTTATTATAATATTGATTATCAATGAGTTAGAAGACTTTATTTCAATTTCTTGGCGATGGGTTTGGTAACCAATTCCCGAAACCTGCAATGTATATTTTCCGAAAGGAATATCCTTGATTTGATAATAGCCTTGTGCATCGGTCGCCGAACCCCAATTTGTGCCTTCAAATCCGACATTCAACAGTTCGACAGGCGCATCATTTGCCATGATTTGACCTTGAATAGTGCCTGATTGGGCAAAACTTGACAGATGCCAACTCAAGAAAATAAAAAGAACTAACGTACTGATTTTCATTTGTTTCATGGTATTTTTTGGACTTGATGTGATGCTAAAGTAGCATAATTCAGAACAAAGATAATCGTTTCGACTGAATTTAATTTTAAATTTATCAAAAAATATTTTTAGGCAAGGCTAAAAAATAAAATACTACCAGAATCATAAAAAGCCAAAAACTTATTCTACATTTGCCCACTTTTTCGGCTAAAAGCCATAAATTAACTTCTAACTAACTTATAATCAATACATTAACTAATCATAAAAACGATGTTAAATTTCAAAGAAATCATATCAGTTTCCTTAGTTTTGTTTTCGGTCATTGATATTTTGGGTTCGATTCCCGTCATTCTCAATTTGCGTGAAAAGGTCGGACACATTCAATCCGAAAAAGCGACCGTAGTGGCAGGCTTAATCATGATTGTATTTTTGTTTTTGGGCGAATCTATCCTCAAATTATTCGGAATTGATGTGTCTTCTTTTGCGATTGCGGGGGCATTAGTCATTTTTTTTATCGGAATGGAAATGGTTTTGGGAATTACACTTTTTCGAGAAACAGACGAAGACAATGCCGCCTCTTCGATTGTGCCATTGGCGTTTCCGATGATTGCTGGCGCAGGGACAATGACCACAATCGTCTCATTACGAGCCGAATACGAACAGATGAACGTCCTGATTGGGATTGTTTTAAATCTAATTTTGGTCTATATTGTCCTCAAATCTTCGGGGTGGATTGGACGCAAAATCGGCAAAGCGGGTACGAATGTATTACGCAAAGTCTTTGGCGTGATTTTGTTAGCGATTGCCGTCAAATTATTCAAAACAAATATTGGATTTTAATGATTAACTCCTCTGCCCCACTCAAAAATTTAAGTGGGGTCAGAATTTTCAATTATAATGCCTTCGGATTTTGATGCGTAGGTATGGAAATATGTAAATGGTCTGCCGTGCCGATATGTCGTAACGTCCTGAATCCCATGATGTTAAAATACATTTCGAGCAGAAAATTCCGTGCCTCGCTCCTGCCGTTCGTTCGCAAATCTAAAGCGTGTGCATAACCATCCTGCTGAATATAGTGCATCGAATTTTTTTTGGTTTGAAGTCCCATTTTCTTATAATCGGCGCGCTGACGAGCAAAATCCGTTACCAATAAATCTGAATCTACAAAAATAATCGTTCCCACGCCTAACCTCAAAAAAGGATGTAAACTCGAAAATTCTTCCCGAACCTGCATGGTTTTAGCGTTCGATTTTGGAAAAAAAACCAGCGTATAACTGCAATATCCCACCAAAAATGCCAATACAAAAGCCAATTTATATTTTAGGCTTCGGGTATTTTCCTCAAATTTGCCTATCATGCGAGCATTTAAAATCACGGCATACAAAAACAAAATTAACGAAGTTCCGAAAATACTTACACCCAATGCTATCCATGTATTGAATTGTTGGTCAAGATACAAAAATATAGCTCCACGAATCAAAACGAAAAAAGGTAATATTATGATTATGAGATATTTAAAAACAAAACTTAGGACTTGTAGCAGAAAACCATAACCATTTCGAGAACTTTTTGAGGTATTCATTTGATGTGATTTAATAGAAAAATAATTTAAAAATTTGATTTTATGCTCCATTTTCAAACATACGTAAAAGCATTTTTAGGGTTTAGCCCAAAATTATCTAAAAAAAATAATAATCTCACAGGCAACGCTTTTCATTCTGGGCTTGTCCTACTGTCAAACTTCCCCGAATAGGTTAGGTTTCAATATTGTATGTAAACTTCTATAAAATAAATTTTTAACAAAAAAAATGAAAGATTTAAAACTCATATTGTGTATATTGGTTAGCTTATTGCTTTCCGCTCCACTTTTAGCACAATCCAAGTATCTTAGAAAAATCCAATCTGCCGATTTGCTTTTTGAAGGTCAGATTACACACAAAAAATCCTTTGAACAGGATGGAAAAATCTATACTCGCTATACTGCCCAAGTGTATAAAAATTTCAAAAATGCTTCGACAACTACGGTGCATTTTGTGGGGTATGGTGGACAGGCTCAAAATCGAATCGCGACTTATTCGGGGGCGATGCCACGCTTGGGCGAAAAGGGGATTTTTTCGGCTCGAAAAACTGCCAATTTTGCCGAAAACTATTTGGATTTTGAAGGCGTAATTACGTATGGTTTGATGGATAAAAATATCATGCTGCCTGATGGTTCGAGATATGAAAATACCGAAAAATTATATGCTGATTTCTATGCACATGGATTGACTTTTTCGGTAGTCAAACAGGCTACGTTATTTGATGAATTTTTGCCTCATGCTCGGACGGAAGCAGACTTAGAAATTACTTCTTTAGTGCCTTTGGAAATTACAGGAGGCACTCGTAACAAACTGACAATCAACGGAAAGGGTTTCGGAGATGAAATCGGTGAAGGCAATATTTATTTTACTAAAAATGAAGACGGCGGACAAACCAAACAAGAGTTAATTGGGCGTTGGTGGGGCGCACCCGGTAGTGCTGAATTGTTGAGCTGGACGGATACCAAAATCGAAGTCTATGTACCTTATTTTGCGGGTTCAGGAACGGTTATCGTCAAGAACAATCAGGGGCAAACTTTTGAAAGTTTAGAGGCATTAAATATTCCTTATTCTTTGACCACCATAAGCAATAGTTTTGGCTGGTTTCCAGAACCAGCTCATAGCGAAGCAGCCCAAAATCCAGACCTCGTAAATCACAATGGCAAGGGCGGTTATACGCTTTTTGCTGACCCCGAATTTTTCCGAAATGCCGAGATGTTAGCCGCCTTTAATCGCGCCCTAACTACATGGCGATGTGCCACAGGAATTAACATTACTTTGGCTTCCTCTTTGGAGAAAGTCGAATTTGGATATTCTGGGAAAAATGCAGTTACGTTATTTTATCCTGATTTTGATACTGACCAAAGTAGTTTTGTTTACTCAAATTATAACACGTGTAATGATGGTAAACGCACACATATCGGATTAACTGAATTTCAGTTATTTTTTAATGCCACTGCCAACTGGAATTTTTCAACCTCCGCACCTGCCACTAACCAACTGGATTTTGAGTCTGAAGCCCTGCGATTATTAGGCAAAGTATCTCAAATTGAGTATGTTAATGACCCTGCATCACCGATGTTTTATCAGCTCGGACGAGGCAAAATGAAACGAAATCTCACGAGCAATATGCAAACGGCAGCCAATAATATCATCGAACAGAGCAAAGAAGAAAATGATTGTGGTAGCGCACCGATGACGATTCTGGGCAGTTCGGATTGTCAAAATTCGATTGAAGACCCCAAGGCTCGTTTCGAGGCAATCACAGGAACTGAATTTTGTAAATCGCCCGTAAAGGTTGAATTTGAGGACTTTAGCAAAAATGTCATCGCTTGGGAATGGACTATTAAAGGCGCAAATCCCGAAATTTCTACCGAACAGCATCCCGCTTTTTCGTTTCCTACGGGCGGAAATTACACGGTAAGTCTGACGGTAACGGGAGCAAATGGTAAAAAATCTACTGAAACCAAAGAAAATTACATCAAAATTGCATCCCAAAATGTTCAGGTAGAACTTGGCGCAGATTTGGTAATTTGTCAAAACCAAAAAGTAACGTTAGATGCTGGAAATGAAGGCGCAACCTACGAATGGTCAAACGGAGCAACTACCCAAAAGCTGGAAACTGGCATTGCAGGAACGTACTCGGTTACGGTAACAAAAGGCGGATGCTCGGCAACCGACCAAATTACGCTTACGATTGATAAATCATCCGCTATTGATGCAAGTGCGAATACGAAAATTTGTCGAGGTTCATCCGTACAATTACAAGCCAAAGGCGGAAATGGTACATTTCGTTGGGAGCCTGCCGTAGGTCTTTCTGACCCAAGCATCGCCAACCCAATCGCCTCGCCAGACTCTACAACAATTTATCGTGTCTATTCCGATTCGGATGGAAATTGTGGACAAGTATATGATTCTGTGAGAATTACAGTAGAAGAAGCCCCCCAAATTCTGGGTTTGCCTGAAAATAGAGAAGTTGTCATGTGCGGCTCAGAATCAAGAGCATTTATTGGCGTATATTCCGACCAAGAAAATTTACAATATCAATGGTCAAATGGAAGTCAAGAATCTTACATTGAAGTTTTTGAAGCAGGACGCTATACTTTAACAGTTACCTCGCAGGCAGGATGCCAACTTTTTGATACGGTTCATGTCATTAAAGTTGATGAAATTACGCTTCAAGTACCTGCCGATACGTCATTTTGTGAAGGCGAAGGAGGCATATTCTTAGAAGCTAAAGGCGCAGCTTATTATCAGTGGCAGCCCATCGAAGGCGTGGAAAACCCCTATGAATCAAGGATTTGGGTCAGTCCAAAACAAACCACCACGTACACCATTACGGGGTATCCGCAAGGTTTCGGAGCGTGCGAACCCGCCACCGCACAAGTTACGGTAAGCGTTTTGCCAAAACCGACTTTGGAGTTAGGCAAAGACGAAATTATCGCCTGCCAATCAGAAATTATTTTGGATGCCAAAAATGAAGGCAGTTTGTTTCAATGGTCAAATGGAAGTCAAAAACAACAAATAACTATCTCAAAATCAGGGACTTACTTTGTAACCGTTTTGCCAAAAGGTTGTACGCAACCGCTTTATGATTCGATAAAAGTTACTTTCCCCGAATTGTACGTGGACTTAGGCGCAGATACGGTTATTGTTTGTGAGGCAAACTCTTGGAAATTGGATGCACAAAATACTGATAATCAGATTCTTTGGTCAGATGGAAGTCGCCATTCGGAGCTTTTCGTTACGGCTTCGGGCGTATATTCGGTGCAGGTTACGCATCCGACTTGTGGCAATTCGGTAACCGATACGATTACGATTTTATTTCCACGAGTACAGTCTTTTTTGCCCAAACAAATTGCCTCGTGCGAACGGACAGTTTCGGTCAGTGCGGCAGGCGAAAACCCAAATCCAGATGCCCTTTATGAATGGTCGGATGGGAGCAACACACCGAACCTAACAATTTCAAAATCAGGAAGATACATTGTAACTATTTCCTCTAAATTATGTCCAACGCAAAGTGTTTCGGATACGATTGATGTCATCTTGATTGATGATACCAAACTAAACGTGCAGTTGGGCGATGCTGAAGTTTTGGCGTGCGGTACGCTGACTTTGGATGCTGGAAATGAAGGCGCAAACTACCGATGGTCGGATGGCTCAACGGCACGAACTTTGAGCGTAACCGAAGATGGAACTTACTTTGTATCAGTAAGTTATGAATGCGGACGAACCGTAACCGATGAGATTACCGTACATTTTTTCAAGAATACTTTGGTTGATTTTGAGTTTGAGGCACAAGGTGAAACGATGATATTTACGTCCAATATCGACTCGAAACACAAAACCCGATGGGAATGGAATTTTGGCGAAAACTCTGAAAAAAGCACACAAAAAAATCCAAGTTATGTTTTTAATCGAATTGGAAATTATAATGTTACACTCACGGTATGGAGTGAGGATTGTGAAGCCGAACCTATTTCCATTACAAAAATCGTAACTATTTCATTTTCAGGAATTAATGAGCAACTTACGTTCGGGAAATTGGATATTTATCCGAATCCAGCTCAAAATCAAATGACGGTCAAACGGTCAAAATCGACAGAAAAAGTACAGCTTAAATTGATTGATTTAACAGGAAAAGTTTTGCAAGAGTCCGAACTAACACACGGGCAATATCAGCACGTCCTGATGCTTGATGAATTGCCCAACGGAATGTATTTCCTTGAGATGCGTACCGAAACTGGCATCGCCATTCGTAAAATAATCAAAGAATAAACAGCTAATTTGTAAAGACAGTTTACGTGTATTGAAGTGATATAATCATTTGGTAATCAATGATTTATAAAACTTCAATACACGTTTTATTTATTTTTGACGGGGATTCTGGGCGTATTTTTGCCAAATTATCCGACTAAAAAATAAAAGGTTTTCGCACGTATTTTTTGGGTTCAGTTTTTCCTGTTTGTCCCGAAAAACTGTTAAATTTGATGTAATGTAAGGCTTCTTTGAGCGAGGCTTCTTCGGGGTTTCCAAAGGCTTTGGTTTGGTCGTCATCAGCGTTAGCATCGGCAGGAATGCCCTCAAAATAATTAGCCTTTCCCTCGACATTTCCCGTGATGCCCAACGTAAGATACAATCCGTAGTTATCAATTTCGTAAAGTCGATTAAATGTGGGCTTGCCGTAGGTGCGTGAACCGACCGTTTTGACCGTCATGTATGGGCGCAAATTATTGACTAATACTTCGCTTCCTGAGGCAGAATTTGCGGTCGTAATTACTACTAATCTATTGATATTCAAAGAGTTAGCCTGCCGATTTAAGATATAAAACACGGTATTTTCGCCAAATTCGGCTTGGCGTGCCGTATTAAATCTGGAGCGCACAAAGGCATAATTTTCGTAGCGTGCTGGAAATACTAAATTGGCTAAATGATTTACCGTACTTAAATATCCGCCTCCGTTATAACGAACATCCACGATCAAATCGGTGGCATTTTGGTTTTTGAAATCTGCAAATACGGCATCAAGTTCGTGATTTTCCACGCCCACAAAAGAATTTAAAACCAAATAGGCAATATTTTTGTCATCCTCCTGAATAACAGTATGATACAGCATGGGATTCGTTTTGTAACTGGCTTTGGTTAAGGCAATTTCTTGGGTCGTTTGGTCGGGAAATTCTATCAAGAAATTCAAGGTCGGCTGTGCCAAAATAGTCGGGAGATTTGTGCCGTAGCTGGAAGGCACTTGGTCATTGATAGTCAGGATTTTACAGCCTCTCGTCATGCCAGCTTTTCCTGCGGGCGATTGGGCATAGACATAGCCGATGACCAGACTTCCGAAGGCATCAAACGCCTCTCCGCCAA
Source organism: uncultured Cytophagales bacterium (assembly GCA_964577275.1). GTDB lineage: Bacteria > Bacteroidota > Bacteroidia > Cytophagales > Thermoflexibacteraceae > UBA2561. Next base: position 30,289 of record CAZNYR010000012.1, read on the forward strand.
AGCCAAAATCTTCGGGTGTTCCCTGAAAAATTTGTTTGATAAAATCCAAATCAAATACGCCACTGTATCGGTCTTGCGGATGCTCCACAGCAAACAATAATTCGCTCAAGTTGGCATAATTTTCCGTAGGCAGTTGTTGGGGAATATCATCCGCCCAATAGTACCAATACCGAATCGTATCGAGTCCTCGTTGGACTATGGGAAGGGTTTTTGGCGCATCAGGCGTGGGCGCAGGCGTGATGGGGTCGTCTTTGCATCCCCCAAAAAATATCAAAAGCCCTATCAAAAATACATACTTTTTCATGCGTGTTTTGGGTGTCAGATTGAGGGAATAATTCCTACGCTCCGAGTATATTTCTGGAGCTTGTATTTGTCAAAAATTAGATTTTTCAAAGATACAAAATAAAACAAAATTGATAAAAAAAACCTTCAAAACGGTAAGTTTGAAGGTTTTTTGTAACTTATTGAATGTATCCAGTTTTTAACGTTTTCGTCTTCGTGGTCTTCGTTCTCCGCCTCGTTCATTTCCGCCACTTCTGTTGCGTCCTCCGTAACTTCCTCTCCGTTCGTTGGAGGAGTAGGAATCTTTTTTGGATTCTCGCCGCTGACCGTCATTTCCTGCGCCTGCCTGCGCCCGTTCTATGGCAATATTTTTATCGGCAAATTCGCGTGCAAAACCAGCGATAATTTGCCCGGCGTATTGTTCGGAAACTTCAAAGAAAGCAAAGGATTTCATGACATCAATGTTCTGAACCTCAATGGATTTATCGCCCGTAGCGTCATTAATCATGCCGAGCAATTTAGAGGGTTTTAGTCCTTGTTTTTCGCCCATATTCATGAACAGCCTTACGCCGTCATGGAGTCCTCTTCTTCGTTCATTTCCACGTTCGCTTGTTCGTTGTTCGCTTCCACGTTCATAACGCCGTCCATTTTCTCGGCTTCTTTCCCGATTTCGGTCTTTGTTATCTTGTTTGCGCTCATCTTTTGGCGCAACATTCAGATTCGGTGCATTTTTGTAATATCCCAATAATCGTGTAAATTCCAATCCTACGACATTCCGGACGAGGGTTTCTCGGTCCATTTGCGCCAATTTTTCAGAAATTTCGGGCATAAATGCTTCGATTTCGGAATCAATTTGGGCTTGCTCAATTCTATCAATAAAATGAATGAGTTGTTTTCGACAAACATCCTCGCCGTTGGGTATATCTTTTCGGATAAATTCCTTTTTGATAATCCGTTCAATATCCCGAATGCGGTATTTTTCTCGTTGATGCACAATGGCAACCGAAGTGCCTTTTTTGTCGGCTCGTCCTGTTCGTCCGCTTCGGTGATTATAACTTTCGGTGTCATCAGGCAAATTATAATTGATGACGTGCGTTAAGTCATTCACATCCAATCCTCTGGAAGCCACATCCGTAGCCACCAAAAGTTGCAAATTTCTCATCCGAAATTTATTCATGACCGTATCTCGTTGTGCCTGCGATAAATCGCCGTGAAGCGCATCCGCATTATACCCGTCTTGCATTAATTTTTCGGCAATCTCTTTGGTTTCCTGTCGAGTACGACAAAAGATAATGCCATACACATCAGGATTAATGTCCACGATTCGTTTGAGAGCTTGATACCGATTACGAGCCTGAACCATATAATATTCATGCGTAACATTATCCGAACCCGAATTTTTCGTGCCTACGGTAACTTCTTGCGGATTCTTCATGTAATTCTGAGCAATTCGACTGACTGCCTTGGGCATCGTTGCCGAAAAGAGCAAGGTTTGTCTGGCATCCGAAACACTTTCCAGTATCTGATTGATGTCCTCAGTAAAACCCATATTGAGCATTTCATCGGCTTCGTCAAGTACCAGAAAATCAATGGTTTCCAGATTAATTCTGCCTCGCCGAATCATGTCTAATAAACGTCCGGGAGTCGCCGCAATGACCTGCGGGGGATTGTCCAATAATTTGAATTGCTTGACAATAGGTTCACCACCATACAACGCCACGACTTTCAAGTTATCAACAAATTTGCCGTAACTTTTCATTTCTCCCGCAATCTGTACGCATAACTCGCGCGTGGGGGAAAGAATCAAGGCTTGTGGTTCTTGACGCTTGCGGTCAATGTTCTGAAGGATAGGCAAGCCAAAAGCGGCAGTTTTACCTGTTCCTGTCTGTGCCAAGGCGACCAAATCGGTTTTTTCGGTCAATATCATAGGAATTACTTCCTGTTGAATAGGGGTCGGATTTTCAAAGCCCATTTCTCGAATACCTCGTAAGATATTTTCCTCCAGCCCCAATTCTTCAAATGTCGCCATAATCATTTGATAATTAATATGTTAAAAAATTTATGACTGAAAATCTTTATTCCCAGTCTTTGAATGAAAGCACAAAGGTATGATAATTTTTGACACAATCCTATTTTAAAATATTAAAATGTACTTTTTAAGGATTTTTTTGAAATATTATCAGATATAAAAAATATATCGTACCAAGTCGTGCCTATTAAACAAAATAATTATCTGAAAATCAATAACTTGTATAAACCTATCAAATTTTGCAATAAAGATTATGAATTTTAATTATTTTTCGCAAAACGAAATCGTGGGCAATAAATGCACGGCGCGTATGGCTTTGGCAAGTCGTTTTTGCCAGTGCTGATGCAAAAAATTATCCTCCACAACACCCCGTTTGGTGGAGGTGTGAATGAATCGGATTTTGCCATTTTCTAATTGCGAAATTATCCCAACGTGCGAAATACGAGAACTATTCGGACTCGGATGAAAAAACACTAAATCCCCGATTTTCAGTTGGTTAAAAGCAATATTTTTCCCAATTTGGGCTTGTCCATCGCTCGAACGAGGCAAATGCAAACCATATTTTCGGAAACAAATCGTGGTCAGACCCGAACAATCCGTACCTTGTCGGCTCAATTTCCCGAAACGATGTGGCGTTCCCAAATAAGACCGTGCCAAACGCACGATTTCCTGCGCTCGAAAGGCATAAAGTTCCTCTAAATTAGGAATAATCGGCGAAACCGCATCGGGATTGACAATACGGAAATCAGGCACAGAAATCTGAAAATTAGGCAAAAATACGGGCTTCAAAACCTGCGCCGAATGACAAGCCATCAAGTTGAGTAAACTACTGAATATCAATATTTTACGAAACATATTTATCGAAATTTGAACGGATAAAACAAAAATTGCGTACCCGAAAGATACGCAATTCTGTGGACAAGATTTCTGCAAAATAGCAAGTTTCTCCTCGCCTAAAACAGGACTTAAAATGTCGTTTATTTAGCGTTGTTTTTTGGTTGATTTTGATTTTTTTTCCGCCAATTTGAGTGCTTTGTAGGCATTAATTACACCACCTGTGATGGATAAATTTTTGAACTGAACTTTTTCGTCTGCACCGGGCATGACCACGGTTTCTTTGCCAAAATCTGTGGCAGATTTCATGATAATTTCTTTGACCTGCTCGGCGGATAAGTCGGGATAATAGGATATTATCAGTGCCGCTACGCCTGCCGCTACGGGGGCTGCCATGCTGGTGCCGTTCAGGCTTTTATAGTTGTTATCGGGCGTGGTCGCATGAATTGCCACGCCGGGCGCAAAAATATCGACATTATTTTGTCCATAATTAGAAAAATCGGCGGGCATTTGTTCGCCACCTTTCCAAGAACACGCCCCGACTTCCAGCCAATTCGGTGCATTTTGTTGATTTTCAGCAAGTTTTCGGTTCGGAAAATTGGGCGTTTCATCCAGATTTTCGCTTTCATTTCCTGCGGCATGCACCAACAAAACGCCTTTGGATTGCGCATATTTGACCGCCTCATCGACATATTTTTTGCCGGGCGAATAGGCTTTTCCGAAACTCATATTAATGATACGTGCGCCATTATCGACCGCATACCGAATGGCATTGGCGACATCTTTATCGCGCTCATCGCCGTTTGGCACGGCACGAATCGGCATAATTTTGACATCGGCAGCCACACCTTTAATACCCAAATCGTTCTCTCGATTAGCGGCAATAATGCCCGCTACGTGCGTGCCGTGTTCGGCATCGGGTCCTTCGACCAAATTATTTCCGTATCCAATTTGTGCATAATCATCCGCATCATCGCCCACAATCGTGCGCGGATTGAAGTCCATATTGTAGCCATACTTTACGCCCGATTCAAAATAATCGATTGCGCTCTTGAAATCAGCCGCCGAATAGCCCGCTCCGACAATGCGTGCCGCAAAATCCTGCGCCTGCGAGATGCGCTCATCCGAAGATTTGATTTGTAAAACTTCTTCGAGTTTGAGCGATTCGGATTCCTCTACATTTAAGTAGGCTTTGAGTAATCTTTCCGAAAACCTAAACTGCTCGGCAAGCTGTTGATAATACGCCAAATTTTCTTGGGCTTCCTTGTATTTTTCCTCAAATTTGCGCTTAATTTTTTGATAATACTGAAAATCCGCTTTGTTTTCGACCTCGTTTTCGGTTTTTCCCTCGTATTTTTTGGTCAGTTGGGCATAAATTCGGGTCAGTTCGTAGGTATCTTCATTGACGTGCTTGCCATCTTTGTTGCCAATAAAATTCCATCCGTTGATGTCATCAATGTATCCATTTGCGTCATCATCCTTTCCATTTCCTGCGATTTCTTGGTCATTAACCCAGATTTTGCCGTTCAAATCTTCATGCTCAATATCGACCCCCGAATCAATGACTGCCACGATGACGGTTTTTGATTTTTTGCCTTTCAGGAGTGTTTCATAGGCTTTTTCGGTGCTTACGCCGGGAACTTTATCGGCATCAGGGTCAAGATTAAACCAATTTGTAGGTGCTTTTTTGGTACTGTCCTCTTCCCAACGATAGGGTTCATGGGCAAATAATACACTGGATTGCGCCAACAAACCCAACAAAACAAGTTGTTTGATATTCATTGAATTATATTTTATAAACTATAAATTGACTAAAAATAAGAAAAAAAATTCGGTGTATCAAAATACGTGTGTTTTCTCAAAAAATCTATAACAGAATCCGAACGAAATTTGGCAACCATCGGATATGACAAAACTTGGGTTTTTGGGGAAATGAGGCAAATAATTACAAAATGTGCAATTTACCTAACAAAAAATCATGCGATTTTTTTCGTGGAATAACATACTGAAAATCAATAAATTATAAAACTTACTAAGTTTTTAAAGTTTAGTAAGTTTCATAACTAAGGATGTAAATTCAGATTATATGACCTTCATCCGAATTTGATTAGCAAAGTTCTGGGGGGCGTGTGCATTGCCCAATCCCTTACGAATCAGCCTTCGGAAATTCTTCTCGGCTTCATACGTTTTTTTGCATTCCGATGAGGTGGCAACGTAATGATTTAACATTTCGCGCTCAGATTTGGAGGCTTCGCCATCCAATACTAAACTCACCAACGTACTGAAATACTTGTAATTTGTGTCTGTATTTTGCATCGCTCGACTGTATTTTAAAAGTGAAAAATATATGTTTAAATTTATAGCGTTATTTTTTTTTAGACGACTGGAATTATTCGGGTGTTGCCTCTTCTTTGGGTTTTTCATCCTGTCGCAACATTTTGAATGTGCCATCAAATCGAAGTTGATACGCCGTGATGGTTTTGGAGCGTTCGTCTTCGAGAGGTTTCTCTTCGGGGTCCGTGATGGCAGGATTATCAACCCGATTATCATAGACCACATCCATTATTTCGAGGCGTTGTCCATCCATAAATTGCGTTGTCCGATATGCGCCTGTGCGCACGGTATAATTTTCGCGCGTGGACATATAACTATCTCGGTATGAGATTAATAGCGCATCCCGAAAATCGCCTTCCAGACTAAAATTGACCAAATAGATTTTCCATTTATGCGTTGCCAAATCGGTGCGTGCCGAAACCAAAAACGAATGAAATTTCGTACTCAACGGAATTTGTCCCGAATACTGAAATGATTTGTTTTTTTCTGAAATCGTAAAAGTACCTTCTTCATTTTTGAATCCCTTAAATGTTTTATCCTTCAAGAGGGCATGAAACAACGTGTCTTCGATATGGTTTTCGTCATTGTACCACGCCAAACTATTATCATTATCGAAGGAGGCTGGAACGCTATCCGCCATGATAAATTTTTTGCTAAAAGCCTCATACGGAGATATTTGTATGCTATCTTGATCGGTTTTATGGCTTGAAACAGTTTCCTGACAGCCCACCAATAGCATTAACCATACAAAGGCGAAAGAAAAGGCGTAACGTATTTGCATTTTGTTCTGAATTTAGGTTTTATTTTTTTGACAGATTCATTCATTTTTCGATGAAATAACATATCTTTTCGGTAAGCGGTTCATTTACTTCGATTATTTTAACAAAATAAACACCAAATAATTCATTTTGGTCGATTTTTTTTTACCAATATGCTTTTCTTGATTTGGAAAAAATCGAACGTATCCCAATAATTTTTTGGGAAAAAGGGCGATAACTTCGAGCAATGGGCTTAACTTTGCTCTCAAATTTGATTGTAAACCTATTATTCAAAATCCTCACTCAAAAAAAATAATATGGCAGACTTAAAAGACATAAAACCCGGTGTCATCACGGGCGATGACGTACAAAAAATATTTGCTTACGCCAAAGAAAACCAATTTGCACTTCCTGCGGTAAACTGCATCGGCACCGATTCGGTCAATGCGGTCTTAGAAACGGCACGCAACCTGAATTCCCCGGTCATTTTGCAGTTCTCAAATGGCGGAGCGCACTTTTTTGCAGGCAAAGGACTTAGCAATCAGGGCGAACAGGCAGCGATTGCGGGTGCAGTTTCGGGCGCACATCACGTCCATCAACTGGCTGAATTATATGGCGTTTATGTCATTTTGCATACCGACCACGCCGCCAAAAAGTTATTGCCATGGATTGACGGAATGCTGGATGCGGGCGAAAAATTTTATGCCACACACGGCAAGCCCTTGTATAGTTCGCACATGATTGACCTTTCCGAAGAGCCTATCGAGGAAAATATCGAAATCTGTAAAACCTATTTGCAACGGATGTCCAAAATGGATATGACCCTCGAAATCGAACTCGGCGTTACGGGCGGCGAAGAAGATGGCGTGGATAATACCGATGTCGATAGCTCAAAATTATATACGCAACCCCAAGAGGTGGCTTATGCCTACGAAGAATTGAGCAAAATAAGCCCACGATTTACGATTGCGGCGGCTTTCGGCAATGTTCACGGAGTTTATAAGCCGGGCAATGTCAAATTAGAGCCAAAAATTTTGAATAATTCCCAGAAATTTATCCGAGAAAAATACGGACTGGATGCCGAAAAACCTATCGACTTTGTTTTTCATGGCGGTTCGGGGTCATCGGTAGAGGAAATTCGAGAAGCCATTTCTTATGGTGCTATCAAAATGAACATTGATACCGATTTGCAGTGGGCATTTTGGGACGGTGTGCGTGATTTTTATCAAGAAAAAGAAGCCTATTTGCAAACACAAATCGGCAATCCTGAAGGCGCAGACAAACCGAACAAAAAATTATACGACCCACGTAATTGGTTGCGAAAAGCCGAAGTATCGTTTATTGAGCGATTAAAGCAGGCATTTGAAGATTTGAATAATGTCAATACGTTGGCTTAATTTTATTTGATAATTTATTGATTTTCAAATGATTATCTTTTAAATTTCGTTACGATTTATCCGAAAAACCCAACGCAGAATGTCCATGATTTTTGCGTTGGGTTTTATGTTCAGAATCAGTAATGATTTGATTGATTTTCAGCTTGTGCTGACTATGCTTTTTATTTTAGACTACCAATCATTTCTTCGGGTCGTACCCATTGGTCATATTGTTCGGAGGTCAATAAGCCCAGCGCAACGGCAGCCTCACGCAGCGAAGAGCCTTCTTTATGAGCTTTTTTGGCAATTTTGGCGGCATTTTCGTAGCCGATATGCGTATTGAGTGCCGTAACTAACATCAACGAATTTTCCAGATTTTGTGCAATCACAGGCAAATTAGGTTCAATGCCTACGGCACAATTTTTATTGAACGAATCGCACGCATCGCCCAATAATCGAGCCGAAGTCAAGACATTATAAATCATCATGGGCTTAAAGACATTCAATTCAAAATGTCCATTTGAACCACCCACTGCCACCGCCATATCCAATCCGATAACTTGAGCGCAGACCATCGTCAGGGCTTCGCATTGCGTAGGATTGACCTTGCCCGGCATAATTGAGGACCCCGGTTCATTTTCGGGAATCAGGATTTCGCCAATGCCACATCGAGGTCCCGAAGCAAGCATCCGAATATCGTTTCCAATTTTCATCAGACTGACTGCCGTTTTTTTCAAGGCACCCGAAAGCCCGACCAGTCCATCGTGTGCGGCTAATGCCTCAAATTTGTTGGGGGCTGTCTTGAAGGGAAAACCCGAAAACTCCGAAATTTTTTCAGCCACCAAGACATCATAACCAGCAGGCGTATTGAGTCCTGTGCCGACCGCCGTACCGCCCAGTGCTAATTCCGAAACGTGTTCTAAGGCATATTCTAAGGCATTCATGGCATGGTCTAATTGCGCCACATACGCCGAAAATTCCATGCCCAACGTCAGGGGCGTAGCATCCATAAAGTGTGTGCGTCCAATTTTGACGACCTCTTGATTTGCTTCCGCTTTTTGGGCGAGCGTATCCCTTAACTGCTTGATTTTGAGTAATGTTTCTTCCTTCAAATACCGATACGCTGCGATGTGCATTGCCGTAGGAAAGGTATCATTTGAGGATTGTGATTTATTGACATCATCATTCGGATGAATCGTTTTGTGGGGGTCATTGAGGCTTCCACCGTTCAGTACGTGCGCCCGATTCGCCACCACTTCATTAACATTCATGTTGGATTGCGTTCCCGAACCCGTCTGCCAAACGACCAACGGAAATTGGTCATCGAGTTCGCCCGCTAAGATTTCATCGCATACTTTGGCAATGACATCGGCTCTTTCGGTGGCTAAAACGCCCAGCTCTTGATTGGCTCGTGCGGCGGATTTTTTCAAAATGGCAAATGCCCGAATGACCTCCATCGGCATTCTCATGGTTTCGCCCCCAATCGTAAAGTTTTCTAACGAACGTTGCGTTTGTGCGCCCCAGAATTTATCGGCAGGTACTTTGACCTCGCCCATGGTGTCATGTTCAATTCTATATTCCATTATCCTGATTTTGAGTAGTTTATATGATTTTTATTTGAAAATAAGTTGTTCAATAGGTCTAATAAAAGCACTTCCTATCGCCAAGAAAACAAGTTCCATTTTCGTTTTTTTGTGCCTCAAATCGTACCTGAATTGATGAGTTAAATTTACAGAAAAACTTATCAAAATCGCAATGAATCCATTAATTTTGTCCGAACAGAATCCGAACAGAAAACGATGCGTAAGCGTTTAGATTTTTTTAGCCTATCAAAATTTTATAACTTGCTTTTTTGTTTTGATTTGTCTTAAAAAAGTGTTCTAAATCAAGGATTTACGAAACAAAACAAGGCGCACATTGAGTTTACCAATAAACACAAAAACACCTAAAATAATGACAGAAAATACCACACAAATTCCACGAAGCAACCGAACGGATGATTACGAAATGCCTGACTTTTATGGCGTGGATGATTTATTGACCCAAGAGCAACGCCTCATCCGTGCTTCGATGCGGGATTTTGTCAAGCAAGAAATCAGCCCAATTATTGAACATTGCGCTCAAAATAATATTTTTCCTACCTATTTGGTACGTAAGTTTGGCGAAATGGGCGCATTCGGTTCATTTATCCCCGAAGAATATGGCGGCGCAGGACTTGATTATATTTCGTATGGCATCATCATGCAAGAAATCGAGCGGGGCGATTCGGGGATGCGCTCGACTGCTTCGGTACAAGGCTCTTTGGTCATGTATCCCATTTATCAATTCGGAACAGAAGCACAAAAACATAAATTCTTACCTAAGTTAGCTTCGGGCGAAATGTTGGGTTGTTTTGGCTTGACAGAACCCAATCACGGTTCTAATCCCAGTGGCATGGAAACGCGATTGCATCAAGAAGGCGACCACTACATTCTGAACGGTGCGAAAATGTGGATTTCCAATGCGCCAGAGGCAGATGTGGCGGTCGTATGGGCAAAAAACGACCATGACCGAATCACGGGCGTAATCGTGGAGCGCGGCATGGAAGGATTTTCGACCCCCACCACACACCACAAATGGTCGTTGCGGGCAAGCTGTACGGGCGAACTGGTTTTTGATAATGTCCGCATCCCAAAAGAAAATATTTTACCCAAAAAAGATGGACTGGGCGCACCGCTAATGTGCTTAGATTCAGCACGTTATGGCATTGCATGGGGCGTTATCGGGGCGGCGATGGATTGCTATGATACGGCGCGCAGATACACCCTCGAACGAAACCAATTCGGGAAACCGATTGCGTCCTTTCAGTTGATGCAAAAAAAATTAGCCGAAATGCTGACCGAAATTACCAAAGCCCAATTAGTGGCGTGGCGCATCGGCAAACTCAAAATGGAAGGCAAAGCCACAACCGCCCAAATCTCGTTGGCAAAACGAAATAATGTCGAAATTGCCTTGCATATCGCTCGTCAAGCACGCCAGATGCTGGGCGGCATGGGCATCACGGGCGAATATCCGATTATGCGACACATGGCAAACCTCGAATCAGTCATTACTTACGAAGGCACACACGATATTCATTTACTCATTTTGGGCAAGGAAATCACTGGTATTCAGGCTTTTGTATAATATTTATGCCTTAAATCTGTGCAAAGATTGCTTATCAATTATTCCCCACAATTACAATTGCGGGGAATATAAATTTTGAACCTTATATTTTTAGGTTTACGCCTCGAAATTCCCTCAAAAAAACGTTTCTTTGCCCAAATTTTGGGCTACAATAAAAAATGGGCAGGAAAAAAGAACGAATTATCGAAAAAGTCGAAATCCTACGGATTGCGGCAGAAGGCAAAACGATTGCCAAAACCCCTGAAGGTCAGGTGATTTTTACCGAACGATGCGTACCGGGCGATGTGGTCGATTTGCGAATTACTCGCAAGCGCAAAAAAATGTTGCAGGGCGTGGTCATTAAATTTCATCAGTATTCCGATTTACGGCGTGAACCTTTTTGCCAACACTTCGGGACGTGTGGCGGTTGCAAATGGCAAGACCTTGATTATCAACAACAACTGAACTACAAACGCCAGCAAGTCATTGATAATTTTGAGCGCATCGGCAAGGTTGATTTTCCGCAAGTTGCGCCCATTTTGCCCGCTCCCCAAACACAATATTATCGCAATAAATTGGACTTTACCTTCTCGAATAAACGCTGGATTTCGGGTGATGAGATTGATTCGGGCGAAGAAATCAAGGCTCGAAATGCGCTCGGATTCCATATTCCGCGCCGTTTTGATAAAATTCTGGACATCGAACATTGCTATCTTCAAGCCGACCCTTCCAACCAAATTCGGCTGGCAGTGCGTGATTTTGCCCTCAAAAATCAGTACACATTTTATGATATACATGAAAATATTGGATTCCTGCGTAATTTGATTATTCGCACCGCCGAAACCACCAGCGATTTGATGGTCATTTTGCAGGTTGCCCAACCCGATTTTGAGAAAATTGAGGCGATGCTCACGCATTTAAAAACGCAATTTCCCCAAATTACATCACTTCAATACATTATTAATCAAAAATTGAATGAAACTTTCCACGATTTAGATGTGCATACTTTTGATGGATTGCCGTATATTTTTGAGGAAATGGAAGGCTTAAAATTTCGAATCGGAGCAAAATCTTTTTATCAAACCAATTCCAAACAAGCCTACGAATTATATAAAATTACCCGAAATTTTGCCGATTTGTCAGGCTCGGAAGTCGTTTATGATTTATATACTGGGGCGGGAACGATTGCCAATTTTATTGCCCAAAAAGCAGCGCAAGTCATTGGTATTGAGTATGTTGAACAAGCGATTGAAGATGCCAAAATCAATGCTCAAATTAATCATATCAAAAATACATCTTTTTTTGCGGGCGATATGAAAGACGTACTCACGCCCGAATTTATGGCGCAACACCGAACGCCTGACGTAATTATTACCGACCCGCCTCGTGGCGGAATGCACCCCGATGTGATTGCTCGCATACTGGAAACCAACGCACAAAAAATCGTTTACGTCAGTTGTAATCCCGCTACGCAGGCGCGTGATTTGGGGCTTTTGGATGAGAAATACGCCATCAAAGCCGTACAGCCTGTCGATATGTTCCCACAAACTTTTCATGTCGAAAATATTGTGCTTTTAGAATTAAAATAAGTTAAAAATTACTTTTGAATTATTTTTATTACATTATACTTTAAGCCATCGGCTCGACCGAAAGTGTGCCTTTATTTGCGGCATAAATAATCACTTTTGTTCCTGTTTTGAGGGCTTCTTTGCTATCAGTTACGGCATCCAAGACTATCCATCTGCCTTGTATGGACATCTGAATCTGTCCGGTTCCTGAATTTTCGGCGGGGATTTTTAGATAAACTTCGGCAGTTTTTCCGATGGCATTCTGAAAATCCAAATTGCCGTGTTCTTCCAATTTTTTGAGACTTTTCATCATGATTGCCGTTGCCACCAAACCCAAAATTCCAGCAACCAAAGCCACGCCCAAAATCTGTAAGGGCGATAAATCTGTCAGGCGATACGCCAAAACCCCCGTCCAGCCGCCAATCGCAAAAAGAGCCAAAACGCCTGATAATGAAACATCACCCACGCCAACATCCAAATCGAAGCCATGGTCAAAGTCCATACCAATCAGATTCATCAAGATTTGAAAGCTCAAAAATCCGGTCGAAACCGATGCCAGAATCCAATAAATGGTTTCTAATTGGCTTCCTGCTCCAAAAAATCCTTGTAATGTTTCCATGTTTTATTTTAGTAATTAAATGGTAGTGAAATCCATAAGATTTTTGAAAACCTTATGGATTTGATTTTAAGAATTTTAATTTTCCGTTTTCTCCATTTTGGTTGTTTTTTCGGCTTGTGTGTCTTGGTGCTGTGCCAAAAGTTCTTTGACCTGCTCGACCGTATGTTGCGATGTTTCTTGGTCTTGAATCTTGCCTAAAAATTCGGGTAATTTAATGCCTGTCTGCTCGGCAAGTTCGTGGATTGGAGGCAATGTTCCGATAAAATTTTTGATAAAATTGGAAGTAGCATTTCCGCCATTTTGTCCGTTTGCGCCGCCATCCCAAATCGTAATTTTATCAATTTTGAGATTAGAAATGGCATCTGTTTGTTTTTCAACCAACATTTCCATTTTTTCAAGTAACAATAAAGTTGCTGCCGCTTGTGCATCTCCGCCACAGGCTTGTAAGATTTGATGATAGCCTTTCGCTTTTGCATCCAAAAGTTGTTGCAATCCTTGCGCTTCGGCTTCATATTTTAACTTGACGGCATCGGCTTCCCCGCTGGCAATTCGCCGTCTTTCTTCGGCTTGGGCTTCTGCGCTAATTTCTCGTTTGCGTTTCGAGATTTCTTGTTGTACGATTTGGTCTTTTTCCAGACGGGCTAATTCGGACATTTTTTCGGCTTCCAGAATCAATTTTTGAGCCTGTGCATTGGCTACTTCGCTGCGTTTCTTGGCTTCCGCACGTTTTTCGGCTAATCCCGCATCGTATTCAGCCACTTTGGCTTTGGAAAGATTTTCGCCCTCCACGGCACTTGCCTCAAACTCGGCAATGGCAATCCGTTTTTTGGATTCGGCATCCTTCTGACCCTGTTCGGATTCGGCTGCTTCGATGGCGGTTTCCACTTCTTTTTTCTTGCGGGATTTCGCCTCTCCGATGGCTTCCTGACTTTCCAAATCGGCGATGGCAATTCGTTTTTTGGTTTCGGCTTCTTTTTGTCCTTCCTCAGATTGCGCTTCGAGTCTGGCAATAGCGACTTGCTTCTTGGCTTCGGCATCTTTCTGACCTTCAGCTGATTGCGCCATTTCGTAGGCTACTTGCACTTCTTTTTCGCGAAGGGCTTTTGACTCGCCGATGGCTCCCGTTTTTTCTTGTTGCGCCACCTCGACCCGTGCCATATTGATGGCTTCGGCGGCGGCTTTTTTGCCGATTGCCTCAATATAACCAGACTCATCGGTGATGTCGCGAATGTTTACGTTAATGAGTTCCAGACCTACTTTTTTTAGTTCACCCGTTACGTAATCATTGATTTTCCCTAAAAATTCTTCTCGATCCTGATTAATTTTTTCGATGCTCATCGTGGCAATCACCAAGCGTAATTGTCCCAAAATAATATCCACCGCTTGCGACCGAATTTCGTCATCGGTCAAGTTCAAAAGTCGTTCGGCGGCGTTGGTCATTACTTCGGGATGTGTCGAAATCCCGACCGTAAATGTACTGGGCGTATTGATACGGATATTTTGTTTGGAAAGTGCGCCCCGAAGGTCAATTTCAATCGGTAATGGGTTCAGATGCAGATACTTCCAATCTTGGATAATCGGCAACACAAATGCGCCGCCGCCATGCACACATTTCGCACTTTTGCCTTTCCCTACTTTCCCATAAATGACCAAAATTCGGTTCGAGGGACAGCGTTTGTAACGACTTAACAAAAATCCACCCACTAAAAGCAAAATCAATCCGCCGATGCCTGCGGAACTTAAAAGAAGTTCGGATAACATAGATTTTTAGGTTTAGAATTTTAATAGTATTGAAAACATAAGTAATAAATGAATGTAATTCCTGCCACTGAAAATATATAAAATTTATGATTTTAATTCATTGATTTTCAGTATATTACACACAAAACGTATTGAAATTTTTACAAATTTGTTGCGTCAGGTGTTGGCATAAAAAAAGCTACGAATATATTTTTGGGAATCAAACTATCCAAATAATTTAGGTTATATTGAACAGTCCTTGTGATGCGAAGGTAAGATAAGAAATTGAAATTTTATATCCAAATACAAAACAAATAAATTTGGCAATTTACAATATTTTTTAATAAATTATTGCTTTTTTAGCATTTTTTTAGTTTTCACGGTTTTTTTGTGGGGAAATAACCGTATCCTTAGAGGTTGTTTAAAAATTTGTGGAAAGTTAGTTTTTAAAAGAATCAGTAAGTATTCTAATTCTATAACTACAAGACCTGCCAAGTCTTAAAGACTTGGCAGGTCTTAAAGAGATTTTGGGTTCGTACAAAAAAAATGATGCGTTCTTTTCTTGAAAAGAGCTATAAAAATTTTGTTTTTATTCTCCGAAAGTTCTATCTTTGCTGTGCGTTTGAGTTAGGAACGTTTCGATTTGAACCAAACCAATTCCATCAATCAAATTAAAATTCCGCTAAAATTTGACCTGTCTGAACAATTTAATCTCAAGAATCATCATAAAATTATCTCAAGAAACTGCGGAGCGAACTTTGTAAAAACCCCTAATGATTTTTTGTACTTATTTTTTCTCTGAACAAGTTGTGTATCATGGCTTGGAAAAAAAGACAGGCAAGCCAACGAAAAAATAAAATCCACAAAAAAATCAAAGGACAGAATCTTAAAACCTTATGTATAATATTGAAGAATTGAACGTGCGTTTATTGTCCGAATTGCGACAAATCGCTGATGAAATGGGCATAAAGGGACACAGCAAATTTCCAAAAAAAGAACTGATTTACAAGATTTTAGACCATCAAGCCGTTACCCCAGAAACCGACCTGCCTGAAAAGACGAAAACGGATGCTCCTGCTTTACGCAAACGTAACATCGCCGAACCAGCAAGCGAGCCAACGGCACGGAAGCCACGAAGCGAAAATGCACCCAAAATTGAAACAAAAGCAGCCCCCAAAAGTATAGTAGAACCTGCTAAAAATAGCCATGTTCCGAAAAAACAAACTATGAACACAACGGATACGCCCCCAGCAAATACCAAAGCACGAGGCACCAAAAAAAAACAAATCCGCGATTTCGATGGCGTGATTGATAACGAAGGCGTACTCGAAATCATGCAAGACGGGTACGGGTTTTTGCGCTCTTCGGATTATAATTATCTGGCAAGCCCCGATGATATTTATGTGTCGCCCTCCCAAATCAAATTATTTGGACTCAAGACAGGCGATACGGTCAGAGGACAAATCCGACCGCCCAAAGATGGCGAGAAATATTTTGCGCTTTTGCGTGTCGAATTAGTAAACGGCAAAACCACAGACGAAATCCGTGACCGTGTCCCGTTTGAATATTTAACGCCACTTTTCCCGAACGAAAAGCTAAATTTGAGCCACAAATCCAGCAAACTTTCGACCCGAATTTTGGATTTGTTTGCTCCCATCGGCAAGGGACAACGAGGCATGATTGTTGCCCAACCCAAAACAGGTAAAACCGTGTTACTCAAGGAAGTAGCCAATGCCATTTCCAAGAATCATCCCGAATGTTATTTGATTGTTTTGCTGATTGACGAACGCCCCGAAGAGGTAACCGATATGGCACGAAGTGTCAAAGCCGAAGTCATTTCTTCGACCTTTGATGAACAAGCCGAGCGGCACGTCAAGGTATCGAGCATCGTCCTGGAAAAGGCAAAACGTATGGTTGAATGTGGGCATGATGTCGTGATTTTATTGGATTCCATTACTCGACTGGCGCGCGCCTACAATACTTATGTGCCGTCATCAGGCAAAATCTTGACAGGGGGTGTCGATGCCAATGCCTTGCACAAACCCAAACGATTTTTTGGGGCTGCCCGAAATGTCGAAGAGGGAGGCTCATTAACCATTTTGGCTACCGCACTCATCGACACAGGCTCCAAGATGGACGAAGTGATTTTTGAAGAATTCAAGGGAACAGGCAACATGGAATTGCAATTAGACCGAAAACTTGCCAATCGACGCATTTATCCTGCCATCGAAATCCCATCCTCAGGGACACGGCGGGAAGATTTATTGCTCGACAAAGATACGCTATCCAGAGTCTGGATTTTACGAAATTATATGGCGGATATGAACACCAATGAAGCCATGGATTTCATCCTCAAAAATATGAAAGGAAGCAAGGATAACGAAGAATTTTTGCTCTCCATGAACGGCTAACATACACGCGCTAATACCTCAATTCAAATGTTTCGTAGTGCTTATTAAGATTTTGTAACTTACTGATAATCAATAAAAAAACAATTTTTTTTAGGCACTACGAAATTTTTTAGATTCATTTAATCTGGAATCCAATCACCAAGACATCATCGACTTGCTCATATCCTTTTGTCCATTCCTCAAATGTTTGTGTTAGTTTTTGTAGTTGCTCATCTGCGGGCAATCCGCCGATTTGTGCCAAAAAATCCCGAAAATATTTACTCATAAACTTGCGTCCCTGTTCGCCACCCGATTGGTCTTGAAAGCCATCCGAAAATAGAAAAAATGACATTTCGGGCATGATTTCGACCAGGTGCGTGGTAAACAATTTTTGCTGATGCGATTCACCGCCGATAGAAAGTTTATCACCTTTAATGCGTTGAGCCTCACCATTTTGTATGATAACCAACGGATTCCGTGCGCCCGCATAACGAAGCTGTTTTTTGTCAGGCGAAACGACCACGAGCGACCCATCCATGCCGTCTCGGTTTTTGGATATATCTTGGCTCAATGCCGTTCTGATTTCCTCATGAATGCCTTTCAAAATTGAGGCGGGGTCTAATAATTCCCGCTCGTGAATCAGCGTTTGTAAAATTTGTGCGCCCAACATCGACATAAATGCGCCGGGAACACCATGCCCCGTACAATCCATCGCCGCCAATATGACATGATTTTTGAAGGTCGTAAACCAATAAAAATCACCCGAAACAATATCTTTGGGCTTAAAAAAAATGAACGAATCTGGCAAAAATTGCGACAAAATCGAGGCATGAGGCAGCATTGCGCCCTGAATCCGATTGGCATAATTGATGCTATCCGTGATTTTTTGGTTGCGGTTTTCGATGGTTTGTTTTTGCTCCTCCAAAAAATCATTTTTCGTGCGGATTTCTTCATAAACCTGCTGTAAATGAGAGGCTTGGGCTTGTACTTCTTCTTTTTGTTGGTGTAATTCTTGGTTCGTTTCTTGGATTTGTTGTTTTTGTTGTTTTAATAATTTATTCTGTTTTCGATTCCGAATAAAAAAGAAAAATAACAATAAAAAAGTTAATGAACCTAATCCAATAATTCCGACTAAATAGCGAAAACGCACTTCCTCCTCTTGAATTTGTAAATCCTGAATTTTTTTATGCTGTTCGAGTTGTTTTTTCTGAATATTGAGCAATTCCAGTTCTTTGATGCGTTCTTTTTCACGTGCTTCCTTTTCGCGCAATTCTAAATCCTGAAATTCTTTATCTCGCTGTAAATCAGTGATTTGTCGTGCTTGTTTTTCAGCCTCAAATTCCTGTTTTTGGAGTTGTAATACACTTAATTTTTGCTTATTTTCGAGGCGTTGTTGCTCGAAAGTTGCCTTTTCGAGTTCGGATTCTTGCTTGAGCAAAGCCACTTCCTGCGCACTTTTTTCGGCTTCTAATTGGAATTTTTCGACCTGCAACGCCTTGATTTCTTTATCGACCAAAAGCAAGCGAATTTCTTTTTCCAGACTTTCGGCGGTGCCTGCTTGAGTTTCTTTTTGTTTTTGTTGGCGAACGGCTTGTCGTTGCAAACTATCCTGCAAATCAACGTGTTCCTCAAAATAATCCAATGCCATTTGATAATTAAAATCACTCCGATAAACGCTCGATAATGTCAGACACGCATCGGCAAGCGGTTCGGGTAATTGGGCTTTTCGGGCAGTTTGGGCAGCCATCAAACCTAATTTTTCGGCTTCGGAAATATTGCCTGTGGCTAAATGCACCCGTGCGATAAGATTCTGAATCTTAGATAGTTGTACCGAATTATTGAGGGCTAACTTTTGGGCAGTTTCCAGAAAAGCAATCGACTTGGCGTATTCTTTTTGGTTTTCGTGCAAAATCCCGATATTTACCAGCGTAACGATGCGAGATTCGGCATCCGAACGCAATTTTTGTTCGATATTAAATACCTCCTCAAATGCTTTCAACGCATCTGCGGATTGATTCAGATATTTGTATAAATAACCTAAATTATTGAGTGCCACGCTCAAGGATGCCGAGTCTTTTTGAGTCCGAAGTAATTGAATCAGATTTTGGCTTGGCGAAATGGCTTCCCTAAATTGGTCAGATTCTTTATAAACCCGAATCAAAAATTGAAGCGAACGCCCCAATTTGAGTGGTTTTTTTTCTTGTTGCTGAAAGTTAATTTTTTCATTTAAATAATAAATCGTACTATCGTAACTTTTATTTTCATAATGTGCCACCGCCAGCAACTGCCAAGCGGAATCTCGAAGGATTTTAGAATCCGTTTGTTGTCGGACAAAATGTAAAAAAGGGATAGACTTTTGATGTACGCCCCATGTTTGGTACAGTTCGGCGATACGCAAATTGAGATTTGTGTACGCTTTTTGCTCGGTTTTCAAATCAGGTAAGGCTTGCAAATAATAACGCAAGGCATCAGGCAAACGCCCTTCGTTGCGGGCTTTTTGACCTTGTTCCAGTAATTTTTGCGCCGAATTTTGGGCTTTTACAGGAACAATCTGAAGCAAAAGCCAACAAACCAGCACAAAAATTGTATTTTTAGGAGAAATAAAATTCATAACTCGTAAGATTATACCATTTAACTTGAATCAAAATAATGCACTATTTTTTACTATTTCTGCTGATTTATTTGCTTGATTATCAGAACTGCTGGGGTCAGGAAACGGCTAAATTTGAAATGACTTCTAAAGATATTGAAATCAATAGAGAAAAACAGATAAAATCGTTCCAATATCAAATCGTAACTGCCAGCCGCTTGCAAGAAACTTCGGATAAAGCACCGGCAAACGTGCAAGTTATTACACAGGAGCAGATTCAGGTACGAGGCTATCGGTCGCTTTTGGAAATCCTGCGGGACTTGGGCGCATTCAAAATTGACGATGCCGCCACCGAAGAATGGTGGCACAATATTACCCTAAACGGAGTCGAACGCCAGGACAAAATCGTTATTTTGATGGATGGCTTACGCATCTCCTCTGCCACGAACGAAATGACGGCTTATCTCGAAAATTATCCCCCGCAACTCGCCCGCCAAATCGAAATTATTTATGGTCCCGCCTCCGCACTTTATGGCGCAGATGCCATGACTTGCGTGATTCATATTATTACCCAAGAAGGCAAAGAAGAATTTTCCAGTTATTGGATGCCCTATGGCGATAGCTACGGCGCAAGAGGCGGTTATGGGGCGGTTTCGGTACGGCTTTCTGCCAATCAATCCTTTACGTTTGGTGGACAATATAGCTTTGACCCCCAACCCAATATGACCGAAATTTTTAGTGCGGATTCTGCCTTAGATATGACAGGACATCAAACGGGTATTTTTCAGACTGAATTTGGCGAAATCCGCACGCAAGAACCCGTCAATCCGAATTATGCTGCGCCCCTGAAAAATTATGCCACCTTCGCCAAACTGCGCTTGAGTGATTTTAATTTTACATTTTTTCATAATTCCTCACAAATTTCATCCTCTTCAGGCGTAAAAACACAAAATGCCATTTATAACCAGGAGCATTTTATTGCCCAATCCATCACGACTTTTGGGGCGCAATACGCCAAATCTTACGGAAAAATCACATCAAATACTACCTTGCAAGGAAATTGGTACGAAATGAATCCACTTTCCAATTATCGAAACGTATTTACGGGCATGGAAAGAGGCTACAAATATGCCTTCAGCAATCGCATCAAAGCCGAACAGCAACTCACCTGGAAACCCTCCAATTCCTTTTCTTTTATTGGCGGAGCAAGTTATGAGCGTTATCTATCACTCCCGAAAACTGCCGATTTGGAAAGCCCCATTAATCGAAATAATAGCATTGCGGGTTTTTATTTGGGAACGGATTTATCCATGCAAATTTTTTCGATAACTTACACCAACATAGGTAGTTATGCCCAGTTTCAATACTCGCCAATTTCGTGGATTCATCTGACGTTGGGCAGTCGATACGATTATAATTCTCGGTTCGGAAGTACGTTAAATCCTCGTCTGGGCGTGGTCATGCAGCCCACCAACCAAACGACCTTGAAGGCACTTTTTGGCTCGGCATTTTTAGCGCCTTTGCCGTTTTATTCGCATGGGCATTATGGTAGTTTTTATACCGAAGATGACGGGATGACGTATCGTTCTGGCTTTATCAATGCGCCAAATCCCAATCTGAAACCCCTCAAATTGAACACCAGCGAAATCCAACTTCAGCATATTTTTAAGGACGTGTTATCCCTTCGAGCAAATGCGTTTTATACCAAACTGACAGGGCTTTTTGTCGATGTGCCTGACCAAGGAAATACCAATTTGTATGACGGTAAATTTTTGGGCTGGGAAGTAGATTATATCCAGACCGTAACCAATGCGAATGAGCAAGAAAATTGGGGCGCAGGACTTCGGTTAGATTATCAAAAAACTTACGAAAAAATAAACCTAACTTCTTGGTTTTCTGCAAATTATGTCGATGGAAGACAACGCCAGCAAGACGAGAATTATTATCCCGTGGGCTTGCTTTCGACTTGGCAATATCGGGCGGGAGCCGATGCAAAATTATCGAATTTTACGGCTTCCATGCGTCTGATTGCCTCGAATGCCCAACGCCTGAATGCCCTGAAGCCAGACAGCAAAGAACGCCAACACTTGAAGGGATATTATTTGTTAAATTTGACGTTGCGCTACCGATTTTGGAAAGATAATTTTTTGATGGTCGATGTCCGAAATCTGACCAATAATCGGTATTACGCACCAAGTCGGACAGGCGATAAACTCGGTGGTTATCAATTAGTTGGCGTGCCACAATGGACACGAAGAATCTTTTTGGGTTTACAAATGCCTCTGACAAAAAAATAATTTATAAAAAATCAACAAGTACCAACTAAATTTGTATCGGTTTATGAGTTGTTATCCTCCTGAAAATGAGAGGCTTGCTCCCGTAATTCTTGTTCTTTTTGGCGTTCTAATGCCTCAAAATCTTTGGGAATAAACAAAAAACTTTGTCCCAAATAGGCTTTTCGGACACTTTCATCACTTGCCAAATCACCGGGCAATCCCTGCCGATACATGGCACCCTCCTTCATCAAGTAAGTTTTATCCAAAATAGGAAGCGTTTTTTCGACATTATGGTCTGTAATCAAAATGCCAATATTTCGTTTTTTAAGTTTATAGACAATATATTGAATGTCCTCAACGGCGATAGGGTCCACGCCCGCAAAGGGTTCGTCCAACAGAATAAATTTGGGGTCCACCGATAATGCCCGTGCAATTTCGGTACGCCGTCTTTCACCCCCCGAAAGCACTTTTCCCATATTTTTACGCACGTGTGTCAGGCTAAATTCTTCGAGCAGTGCCTCGACCTTTTCTTTTTGTTCCGCCTTCGGTAACTTGCTCATTTGCAGGGGCGCAAGGATATTTTCTTCGACACTCAAATCCCGAAAAACAGAGGCTTCTTGCGCCAAATATCCCACGCCTCGTCTGGCACGCTGATACATCGGCAAGTTCGTAATCTCTTCGTTATCCAAAAAAATTCGCCCTTTATTCGGTTTGATTAAGCCCACAATCATATAAAATGTGGTCGTTTTGCCTGCGCCATTCGGACCCAATAATCCCACGATTTCGCCCTGCTCGATTTCTACCGAAACCTGATTGACTACCGTGCGGGCTTTGTATTTTTTGACTAAAGTTTCTGCTCGTAAAATCATAAATTTGCGTTTAACCGCCCAAAAATACGATAAAAACCCGAATCCAACGCTCTGTCCTGACCAATTTAAACCTTAAACTTTGTTAAGCCCCTTATTTTTATACAAATGTATCGCCACATCCAGAATCAATTTTGCCACCATTTTTTTGGATTGAAGCGGATATTCGGTTTTTCCTTCGGCGGTCAATATCGTAATTTTATTCGTATCATGCTCAAAACCAGCGCCTTCGTCCCGCAAAGAATTTAGAACAATCATATCAAAATTTTTCTTGATTAATTTTCGTTGAGCGTTTTCCAGTTCGTTATCCGTTTCTAAAGCAAATCCGATATGTAACTGATTGTTTTTTAGAATATTACCGACATGATGGGCAATATCTTTGGTGCGCTTTAGTTCGATTTTGAGGTCATCATCCGCCTTTTTGAGTTTTTTATCGCCTACAATTTTGGGTGTATAATCGGCTACGGCTGCCGAATGAATAATAATATCCTGATTTTCAGTATGTTGCATAACTACTTCAAACATATTTTCGGCGGAAAGCACTTCTATTTTTTGTAAATTTGGATGCCGAATTTCGAGATTTGTTTTTCCACTGACCAGCGTTACGTTTGCCCCTCTTCGGAGTGCCTCCTCCGCCAGCGCATATCCCGTTTTGCCTGTCGAACGATTGGAGATAAATCGCACAGGGTCAATCATCTCTCGTGTTGCGCCTGCTGTGATAAGGATATTTTTTTTTGTCCAATTTGATGTAATTTTTGGCGTTATATTTTCAAAAAAATGTGTTAAAATTTGTGAAATATGTTCAGGTTCAGCCATACGCCCTTTGCCATGTAATCCGCTCGCCAATTCCCCCGTTTCGGGTTCGATGATATGATTGCCGAAGGTTTGTAATTTTTGTAGATTTTCGGCGGTCGAAGGGTGTAAAAACATATCCAAATCCATCGCAGGCGCAAAAAAAACAGGACATCGAGCCGATAAATAGACCGCCATCAACAAATTATCACAAATTCCGTGCGCTGCTTTGGCTAATGTATTCGCACTCGCAGGCGCAATCAAAAACACATCCGCCCATAATCCTAATTCAACATGATTATTCCATTCGCCTTCGGGATTTTTCTGAAAATCCGTCAGGACTGGATTTTTGGATAAAGTCGCCAGCGTCAGAGGCGTAATAAATGTTTTTGCCGAATCGGTTATTATAATCCGTACTTCCGCTCCTGCCTTTACTAAAATCCGTGTTAAAAAAGCAGTTTTGTATGCCGAAATACTTCCTGTAATTCCTAAGATTATTTTTTTATTTTTTAACATTATTTATGTCAAATTTATTTTTAATCATGAATATATTACAAAATTGTAGGACGCAAAAATAAATTTTTTACGTTCGGTTTTTGAATTTTTCCCATGGCATTTCGAGGTAATTTATCGACCTGTTTCCAGATGACTGGCGTTTTGTAATGCGCTAATTTTGTTTTTGTTTTTTCTCGTAATTTTTGGGTATTAATATCCTGAAAATCAGATACAAAAGCAACGGCAATTTTTTCGCCCAAATCTGCATCAGGCAAAGCAACTACGGCGCATTCCTGAATTTCTACAAAATTTAATAACACACTTTCGATTTCTAATGCCGAAACCTTAAATCCTCCCGTTTTGATAATATCTTGCGATTTTCGTCCCAAAATTTTATAATCACCGTCCTCATCCATTTCGGCAATATCTCCTGTCATAAACCAGCCATCCGCCGTAAATGCGTTTTGGGTGGCTTGTGGTTTTCGCCAATATTCCCGAAAAACGGTAGGGCTTTTGACTTGAATTTCAGCACTTTGGAAAGGTTCTGCGATGTCATTTCCTTGTTCATCGACCAGCCGAATTTGAAAATGAGGCAAAGGCTTTCCGACAAATCCAGCCTTTCGTTTGCCGTTCAAAGGATTCGATAATGCCATCCCGATTTCGGTCATGCCATAACGTTCCAGAAGAATATGTTTCGTGATTTTTTGCCACTTTTCCAAAACAATCGCAGGCAAGGCAGCCGACCCCGAAACCATCAAACGCAAGGAAGAAACCGCCTCAGAAAATCGTTTTTGTTGCTGATTATCAGCGTGTTCCCAATACTGAATCAGGCGATTATAAATCGTAGGGACTGCCATAAAAAGCGTGAGTTTTCGTTCCAAAAAAGTATGCCAAACGTGTTGGGCATCAAATTTTTGGTGCATTTCGCAGGTCGCTCCCACATAAAGCGCACAACAAAGCACATTTACCAAGCCATGTACGTGATGCAAAGGCAATACATTCAGGATATAATCATCTGATTTCCAATCCCATAACTCGACCAGATTTTCGATTTGTGCCTGCAAATTGGCGTGCGTCATAATCACGCCTTTGGGTCGGTGGGTTGTGCCACTGGTATAAATCATCAAAGCAGGAAAATCTGGCGTAATTTCGGGAAAATTATAATTGTAAGAAATTATATTATTTTGAAAAAAACAAGGTTTAATTTCAATTATTTTGAGATATGGATGTGGCGTAATTTTATCCAATAAATCAGCATAAACAAAGACGATTTCAGTTTGGGTATCTTCCAAAATATACGCAATTTCGGCGGGCGGATGACTCAGGGCAATCGGCACGGCAATCGCTCCAGTGCGCCAAATGCCCCACTGAACGGCAAGATATTCCATTTGGGCGGGCATCAGAAAAGCAATCGGAACATTCTGATAATCAGGTTTTAAGCAAAGTAATTGATGGGAAATCAGGGCAGAAAAATCCAATAAATTTTGATAGGAATAGGTCGCATTTTTATCCACGATGGCACACCGTGAGGCGTGTTCTTTGGCTTTGGTGACTAAAATCATTTTCTTTTTGTTTGGGCTATTGTAACTTTGGTACTATTAAATGAATATATGATAAAACTTTA
>CAZNYR010000013.1:0-6522 GCA_964577275.1 uncultured Cytophagales bacterium
GAGGGTCCTTGGTTCGAGCCCAAGAGGGGGAGCCGAAGAATCCTGCGACTTTTACCGCAGGATTTTCTTGTTTATAAGCCTTACAAATTTTCGTGGCTTCCTTGAAATATTACGTAAAAAATCTTTCGTTATAGAGGAAATCAAGAAGAAGAAATCTTATGCGTTATTGTTGCTGTGTGTTTTGGTCGGCAAAGTGTAAAAAAAGTCCGAAATATATTAAAGAGCCAGAAAGAGAAGAGTACGAAGCGTAAATATATGCTTTCGTCGTATGATTTAAGTCATTGATTTTCAGGTGCTTGTATCAATATTCTGTATGATTTTTCTTAATTTATTAATTTCCGAAATACCCATTCCAACGGACCACTTTTGTTGTATTTGAGCCAAATGCTTGCAAATAACACACATAATAAACTAAAAACAAGAGCATATCCGACCGAGAACTCGACTGAAAATGTGCCAAGTTTGTCAGGATTTAGGGCATCAATGATTCCCATCCCTACAACGATATGCGCCACATAAAAAGTCAATGCTAATTGCCCTGTTTTGTTTAGGACATCAATTATTTTGTGATTTTCATATTTTTTGCCGATTAAAATACAGGCAGAAATGGTTGTAAAAGCAATCGCAATACCGTTCAGCATATAGATTGGTAAAGGTGGCATCGGACTTGTCCCTAATATTTGTGTGAGTTCTTTGGTCATGTGTTGGCTACCATCAGAAAATAGGCTGATGAGAAATAAGGAAAAAAGCTGGATGATGATGAAAGTAAGTATTGAATGCCAGAAAAGTTTTTTAACATATTTTGTTTGATGTAGGTCTTGTTTGCCGAGCCAATACCCAAAAATCATAAATGCCGCCCAAGGAATAACTGGATGAAACCCGTTATAAAATAAATTTCGTATAAATCCCTGTATTGTCCAAAAATCATGGTAGTTCAGCGTATCAAAGTTCCAACCCGCTTCATAATCCCAAATCATCATCAGTCCTGGATACCCCAATATCAGCACAGCACCTGCGAACAAAATAATACGCTCACTGCGTCTGAGTAGTAAAAGCATAACCAGCATGTAAATCCCATAAAAATGTAGAATATCAGCCGACCAAATCGTGATGTAAGAAAGTCCAATAATAAATAAAAGTAATGCTCTTTTGATGATTTGCCTTGTTATGTTTTTCAGTTTTTGAGTATGATTGGTTTTCAAGGCGTTTTTGGTCATTAAGGCAAGTCCCACACCTGCAAGCACCACAAAGGTTGCCGCCGCTTTTCCCTCAAATATGCTGGCGAAAACCTTTACCCACTCGGAGCCTTCTGCGCCAAAAACTATTTTGAAATTGACAATTATCATCCCGATAACCGCCAATGCTCGTGCTAAGTCAATTCCGATGATTCGTGGATTCATTTGGGGTAATGTTTTCAAATTGAACAGAGTAATTGGGTAATGAACGCATATTCGTTCGAGTGGTTAATACTAAAAGTGCTATTTTATATGAAATTTCAACAACGTCTTAATTTGTCTATAATATGAGTTTACACTTTTTGATGTAATTTAATTAAAAATAATAACTACAATGTTAAAAAAATACCTCCCGTATGATAAAATGAACAAAAAATGATATGTTGTTTTGACGAGGTTCACGCCACAAATCAGGAGGTTCACGCCAAATAATACCAATTTGGCGTAAAACTTGTAAGCATTTTTTAACTTTTAAAAAATGTTTAATTTATATAAAAAGTCTTACGTAAGTTTTGGAAATTAAAAAGATGTTTTTGAATATTTGCCCATTGAAAAATTTAAAACAAACAAAAAAATGCTGTTTAACAGAACAAAATCCAATATTTTAGTAGCGACTGCGCTATTTGGGCTGACATTAGGTTCATGCGCTGAGAAAGCAGAAATCAAAAACCTTGAAAAAATCAAACTTTCAACCATTTCTGTACATAATGGGGGGGGGAAATTTGCTTAGTAGTCCAAAGCCTGTAACAGAAGCAGTTATCTACGAGGATGCGCCTGAACACGAGCAAGCCTCTGCAATTCAACTTACGCAAACTGCCGATGTCCTACGGAATATTTTGGTGAAGCCCGAAGTAACAACTATTCTGGCACAACTTGCTCAAAAACAGCCAGATGCCGAAATTAAATTAAAAGAGGCTATCGAGCAAAACCCTGAATTAAGTGCCGTTTTTGCCGAACTCAAACCTGAACTGCTTAAAGAATTTACGCACGATGGCGTGGATTATTACCCTGTTTTGTACGTTCCTAATGCCGATAAAGCCGATTTTACGTTATCGCCTGTTGTTTTGGTCGGGACGGAAGCCGAAGTAAATGCCTCAAATTGTGAGGATTGCATCCCCGGATGGGCGTTTGATGAGCAAGGAAACCAATCCCAATGGGCGGGTGGAAACTCAGAGTAGTTACGAAGTAATAAGATTTAAAATAACAGAACGCTTTGAAAGTTCTGGTGATTCTGACTATTCTTGTGTAAAAATAAACGATGGTGATATTAGTTATGGGAGTAACCGTAGAGGTATAAAAAGTGTGAAAAAAGGTGATATAGGAGAAGAACATTCTGTTTCTCATATCATTTATAATCCTACTGCAAAAGACCTTTATGTCGTTACCTTTGAGTATGATTGGTATGCAAGCAAAAAGAATGTATCAGTTGATCACATGGTATTATATCCACGCATGAAATTATCTCGTGATTGGTATCAAGGTTTTAAAGCTCGTTCTGGTCGATTTAGTAGATTAGGATTTATTGACATTAAATAATTACGCAAAGTTATGGACTGGTGTTTTACTTCTGTTACACCAGTTCTATTATTACATCAAATTATGAGATACGTAGTTTTTGTTTTATTATTTATAACATTAAATAATATTAACGCCCAAAACAACTTAAAATATGGGCTTGTTATTGGGATAAATACTTCAAACATAGCAGGTTTCGGACCCTCACGTACGGCAAAATTAGATTGGTCAGTTCATTTGCCTGTGAAATGGGACAAAGGACGTTTTTTTATGCAGGGTGGTATCGGTTGGGCTTCTAAAAGTGACCAATGGAAATTCTTTAAAACACCGAATCAAGGAGCAGGTAATGCACAAATACGCTTAGAATATCTCGAAGTACCCCTCCGTTTAGGCTATACTTTGATGAAACGTAAAGACTATGACGCATACGCATTTTTTGGAGGAGCGTATAGTCATTTCTTGTTTGGTAATTTTAGAACCATTGAAAATGGAAAAGTTATTAGAGAACATCACTTTCCCAAAGAAGATATGATATTTTATCAGGTAAATTTTGGAAATTCACAGTCCGCAGATTTACCTGTGAAATCGGCGGTCAATAGACATGAATTTGGCTTAATTGGCGGAGTAGGTGCAGAATTTTTTATTAAAAATCGCCCCTATTTTATTGAGGCAGTATATAATCGGTCATTAACAAACGTGTTTATTAAGCCTGACTATGTAATTAACAATGAAATGAATCTATATTATGGTTTCCGTTTTGGTACATATCTGAACAAAAAAAGTAAGGAAAGAAGCAAGGTCAAGTCTAAACTAACAGGCAACGAACCCAAATCAACCCCTCATTACGGTATTTCGTTGGGAGGACATTTGAGTAATGTCATTGGGCTGGATAATTCCAGTTTCCGACCAGATTGGAGCGTTGGTATTCCGCTTCGACTCAATAAAGCGCATATTTTTTACCAAGCTACGCCCTCATGGGTGTCCAAGGGCGGAACAGCAAAATTAGGTAACTCTACTGATAAAGAGATATTTAGGTATGAGTATTTAGAATTGCCTGCCAGTATGGGGTTTTATTTGAACCAATCACCCAAAAAGCGAGCGTATGCCTATGCAGGTATGGCAATGAGTGTATTTATGTTCGGAAACTACGAAAAAATACAAAATCAGCTTGTTGAGAAAATATCTTTTCCTCAACAAGCTCTGACCATCAGGGCGGAAATTGAGTCCATAGATGCTGGAAGTAAAATATTTAAAGATGATATTCCTGTGTACCCTCGCAAACGAGAATATTCGGCTTTTGCGGGGCTGGGAATGCAGTTCAAACATAAAAAACGTACATTTTTCGGCGAATTACAGTATTCGCAAGCCCTGAACAGTACCTTATTTTTCTTTGAGCATCCCTATCGAAACCAGTATTTTGGGGTGCGTGTCGGGATGTTTTTGAAATAATGTATAAATAGTCATCCCTACTAAAATTTCAACTATAATTAAAATGTTGATTATCAATATTTTAAAATAATATTTACTTTTCCCATGACGGTAGGTTTGCAAACCTGCCGTCATGAGAAAACACGTTGGGAAGCGAATAAAACTGTTTTTTTAAATAGCTTTATTGTTTTATAATAACTATTTTTAGTAGGGTAAAGTAAAACATACTATTTATTATATTTTGTTTTGAACAAAAAATTAATCATCTGCTAATTTTCTTAAAAATGAAAAAATTAATTTTTATTCTATTTTTAATATCCTCAAGTAATATCTATTCTCAAAACAATCTAAGTTATGGGCTTGCCATAGGAGCTAATATCTCAAAAATACATGGATTTAATCATGCCAAGTTAGACTGGTCGGTACATACTCCTATCAAATGGAATAAAGGACGGTTCTTTACACAAACAGGCATAGGCTGGGTATCCAAAGGAGGACAATTTCCTAGCTATAACTCTCAAACCAAGACTCAAACGCGCTTAGAATATCTCGAAGTACCCCTCCGTTTAGGTTATACTTTGCTAAGACGCAGAGATTATGATGGATACATCTTTGTAGGTGGAGCATATAGCCGTTTTTTATTCGGTAGTTATCGTAAGACTATAAATGGTATTATCACTAAAGAATATTCCTTCCCAGAAGAAGAAATGCTATTTTATTTATCTGATTTTTCTGGCTCGTCAGGGAGAATACCTGTAACATATCCCATAGATACCCATGAGTTAGGGCTAATTGGCGGAGTAGGTGCAGAATTTTTTATTAAAAATCGCCCCTATTTTATTGAGGCAGTATATAATCGGTCATTAACAAACGTGTTTATTAAGCCTGACTATGTAATTAACAATGAAATGAATCTATATTATGGTTTCCGTTTTGGTACATATCTGAACAAAAAAAGTAAGGAAAGAAGCAAGGTCAAGTCTAAACTAACAGGCAACGAACCCAAATCAACCCCTCATTACGGTATTTCGTTGGGAGGACATTTGAGTAATGTCATTGGGCTGGATAATTCCAGTTTCCGACCAGATTGGAGCGTTGGTATTCCGCTTCGACTCAATAAAGCGCATATTTTTTACCAAGCTACGCCCTCATGGGTGTCCAAGGGCGGAACAGCAAAATTAGGTAACTCTACTGATAAAGAGATATTTAGGTATGAGTATTTAGAATTGCCTGCCAGTATGGGGTTTTATTTGAACCAATCACCCAAAAAGCGAGCGTATGCCTATGCAGGTATGGCAATGAGTGTATTTATGTTCGGAAACTACGAAAAAATACAAAATCAGCTTGTTGAGAAAATATCTTTTCCTCAACAAGCTCTGACCATCAGGGCGGAAATTGAGTCCATAGATGCTGGAAGTAAAATATTTAAAGATGATATTCCTGTGTACCCTCGCAAACGAGAATATTCGGCTTTTGCGGGGCTGGGAATGCAGTTCAAACATAAAAAACGTACATTTTTCGGCGAATTACAGTATTCGCAAGCCCTGAACAGTACCTTATTTTTCTTTGAGCATCCCTATCGAAACCAGTATTTTGGGGTGCGTGTCGGGATGTTTTTGAAATAATGTATAAATAGTCATCCCTACTAAAATTTCAACTTATTGATTATCAATGAAATAAATACCTTAAACGATTGAAATATCGTTTAAGGTATTTATTTTAACGGATGATTTTTTTTCCTTATTCTGACGCAAATTATTCTCATTCTTGGGAGTGTTAAGTAATCTTCAAAGAAATAAAAACAAGTCGGATGAGGACTTGCTTCCGTAAACCACCACCCGTTTATTTTCTGAAATTTTTAAATTTTTTTCGTTTATTTCGGCTGTAATCCTCAAAAATTAAATTTCCTAAGCCCTTCAAGCTACTGAAATACGCATTTCCGCCGTTCACTTCGGTAAATTTGCGCACAAAATCCTGCAAATATGGGTCGGAGGCAATCATAAATGTCGTAACCGGAATATTCAATTTCCGACATTGTGCGCCTAAGTTTAGGGTTCTGTTTAAGATTTTTCGGTCAATGCCAAAGCTATTTTTGTAATATTTTATACCAACTTTCAGGCATGTAGGTTTTCCGTCCGTAATCATAAAAATTTGTTTATTTTTGTTCTTTCGACGGCGTAAAATATCCATAGATAGCTCCAAGCCCGCCACCGTATTGGTGTGATAAGGACCGACCTGCAAATAGGGTAAATCTTTAATCTGAATCTGCCACGCATCATTCCCAAAAACGATGATATCAAGCGTATCTTTTTTGTAGCGCGTAGTAATGAGTTCTGCCAGTGCC
>CAZNYR010000013.1:6532-35620 GCA_964577275.1 uncultured Cytophagales bacterium
CAGTGCCATGGCAGTCTTTTTGGCAGGCGTGATGCGGTCTTCGCCATATAAAATCATCGAATGCGAAATATCAATCATCAGCACGGTAGAAGTCTGCGAATAATGCTCTTTTTCAACGACTTCCAAGTCATTTTCGGTTAATCGAAAATCGCTTAAACCATGATTAATATGTGCATTTCGGATAGAATCTGTCATCGAAATCTGGGTCAGTTCATCACCAAATTCATAGTGCCGAAGGTCAGACGAAAGTTCATCTCCTCGCCCCGAAAATGGCGTTTGGTGATTGCCTCGATGCCCTTTTTTGAGTTTCCCAAAAATTTCTTCTAAAGAATCACGGCGAATTTGCTGTTCGGTTTTGGCGGTCATTTCAAAATTTCCATCTTGCTGATTTTCAGAAATATAGCCCTTGTTTTTAAGGTTTTCAAAAAAATCGCCGATGCCATATTCATCCGAAGTCAGTTGGTATTGTTTATCCAAATTTGTCAGCCAACTCATTGCCTCTGCCACATCGCCTGCGGTCATATTGAGCAGTTGCGTAAAAATTTTCATCAAATTTTCAAAATTGGCAGTGCGTTGTGTTTTGGGCGAAATATATTGCGTAAACCGATAACCATTCATTTTCAGGGGGTTTAGATTTGAATCAAATTTGTTTGGAAAACGAAATTTCAAAGTTGAATGTTTGAAAAAAGTACGTAGATTTGAGTTCAGAATACTTAAAAATAGTAAAAATGAACCTAAAATATTACATCATTTTGGCTTCGCAATCGCCTCGCCGCCAACAATTATTGACA
Organism: uncultured Cytophagales bacterium; assembly: GCA_964577275.1. Lineage (GTDB taxonomy): Bacteria > Bacteroidota > Bacteroidia > Cytophagales > Thermoflexibacteraceae > UBA2561. Next base: position 7,324 of record CAZNYR010000013.1, read on the forward strand.
GAAATGGGACTTTCATTTGAGGTTCGTACCAAATATATCGAGGAAACTTTTCCGCCAACGTTAGCACCAGCGGATGTCCCCGCCTTTTTATCTCAAAAAAAAGCACACGCATTTAAATCACAACTTACTGAAAATGAATTGGTTATAACGTCAGATACTGTCGTAATCCATGAAAATAAAATTCTGGGCAAACCTCAAAACGAAGCCCAAGCCTACGACATGATTTCCTCCTTTTCAGGCAAAAAACATACTGTAATTAGCGCAGTTACTATCCTGACCAAACATCGGGAAATGACGCAAAGCGACCGAACGGATGTGTATTTTGAAATATTAGAAGATACTGAAATTCAGCATTATATCCAAAAATTTAAGCCTTTTGACAAAGCTGGAGCTTATGGCATTCAAGAAATGATTGGCATGATTGGCATTCATCGAATTGATGGCTCATATTTTAATGTCGTTGGATTACCCACGCATCTTTTATGGAAAATGTTGAAAAAATTTCAATAAACATTACATTATAATTAGATGATATTTTCGGATAAAACACTCTTTTTTTTTATCCCATAAATATTTGTTAGTCAGTTGGTTACAAAAAAATATTCGATTTATCGCCAACGCACACCAATTTGTACACCTTGTAAAACTCCGCCGGCACTTTCTTGATTCCAAAAACCTCGAAATTGTGTGCTGCCTAAAATATCCCAATTTTCAGATAATCTTTGGCTCAATTCAATGCCTGTACGCCAACTCAAAAACAGTCCGTGAAAGCGGTTTGTTTGACGATAAATTTCTTCTTGATTGGAGCGATGTACGGAAATTCCTTGCGCCAATTTGCCAATGCCGGCCTCAACATTTAAACGAATCGTTCGGCTTTTTCCTTGTAACAAATCGTAGCCAAATCCTTGATTTACAGTAAAATAAGCAAATTTATTTTCCTGAATATCCTGAAATTCGTCCGCCTTAGACCGAATCAAAATACCGTAAGAATTTGAGGAATCAGGTGAACTCGAAATCGTAGGGTTATCCAAATTTAAGGCAATGGAATCATCCAAAAAGTGTAAATCAGATGCCTGATAATTGATATAGTTTTTCGTGTATGTTTCTTGAAGTTGCACCATCGAAATTACCCAAAATAGCCGAAGTCGTTTGGAGCTGGCATATTCCATCCGAACTCCTAAATCCAATATATTTTGCCGAAAATGGTACTTAGGTTTTAGAACAGACTGCGGCACACTAAAAGCATAAAATTCCTCCTCCGTACTCATATCTAAACGCTGGTTCTGAAATACATTTTTGTTGCCAGAGCGCCATTCCGAAGCGACATAAAAAGCATAGTGAAATCTTGGATTTCGGAACGGAACTTCAAATTGAGGGAAAGAACGATTTGCTAACGAATCGGACACAAAATCAATCGAATCGGTTAAGGTTTGCGGTTCTTTTTGAGCAATCGGATTCAAAAATAATTTGTCTGACGTATTTTTTAACATTTTTAGATTTTCCAAAGTATCGCTTAGATTTTGAATTTTATCTTTTTTGGATACAATTTTATATGTGCTTTTTTGTGTATTTTCAGACAAAACAACATATTTTGGAACATTATTTGTTCCTAATTTTGACAAATTACCAAATAATTTTTGAGGCGTTTTTGTCAAAATAGCAGTAGATTTTGTGCTATTTTGTTTCTGAATATGTTGATTTATTTCCCCAAGATGAATAGGGTTATCTACTGAGTTTTTGGCAGTAATATCATTTATAATATGTTGATTTTCAGCAACTTGAATTTTATTACGAGGCAATTTAGCTTGAGATGTTGAAGCATCAGACCAAGTATTTGTAATATTTTGATTTTCAATAAGTTGCTCAGGTTTCATCGTTTGATGCCAGCCCAGCGTCATGCCAGCCAAAACCGCCATTGTAGTACCAATTACCAAAAAATATCTCGTTAATTTTCGGCGCAAAAGTGTTTTTTGAATTGCTTTGAAAGCACCTTTAGGGGGTTGAACCTCAAGACTTTGTAAGCGATTCTTAAAAAAATCATCCATATCGTAATTATTTGACATACGCAGTAATTTGATATTTTTCCAACCAACTTGCCAACATTGCCCGCGCCTTATGGAGCTGTGATTTGGATGTTCCGACCGAAATTTGAAGCATTTGAGCAATCTCGTTATGTTTATAACCTTCCACCACATACAAATTAAATACCATACGGTAGCCTTCGGGTAATTGTTGGATAATATTTTGTAGTTCTTCGTTTGATAATTTCTGGAGTGCATCCTCCTGATTTACAGAAGGTTCTGGAATAAAATGAATATCTTGATTGTCGTAATGTTTTCGGGCTTTATGATAATTGGTGATGGCAGTATTAATAAAAATCCGAATCATCCAACTATCGAATTTTCCACCTCGATATGTACCAATTTTTTCAAATACCTTGACAAATGCCTCCTGAAAAGTATCTTCAGCTTCCTCACGAGTTTTGCAATATCGAATACAAACGCCCATCATTCGAGATGCAAACTGCTCATAAAGAGCCGATTGTGCCACTGAATGTCCTTTCTGACAGCCTTCAATAAGGTCTTGGAGCGAAGATTGAGCCGAGTATTTTTTTTTCCGTAGCTGAAACACCTTTTAAGGGTTAGTTTTCTGTAACTTTTATCGTAACTTCCGCATAATGAGTAAGTTCACTTACCGTACACTGTACGCTATATCTAAAGTGGTCTTGTCCCACAAAGTCCAGATGAGGGAAATAATAATAGCCTGTCGAATCCAGTTGTATTTTTCCGTGTGCAGGCAATTCCTCAATCAGCACCACAATTTCCGCACAAGGTGGAATATGATCATTTTGCAGAAAAGGCGTGCGTATTTTTGTGTTTTTTGTAGTCTTAAAATAATCCGCATTTATCTTTATTTGGTTAGATGTACTTTCTGGCAAAATACCATCTAAATTATCCGAATTTTGGTAGCATGATACAAAAATACTACTGAAAATCAATAAAATATACATAAATGCTAATTTTATTTTTTTTATCATTTTTTTGTTTTTATTCAAATAAACTTACCAAACCCATCAGATTTGGCAAGTTTCAATACTTATTTTTAATCTACTTCTTTTTCTTTTGCATTTACGAACAGTAGTTTCACCGTTCGAGTTGCTTTTCGGGAGGCAAGACAAAGGAGTTTCCGAAAGGGTTGTTTGGAAATCAAAGAAAAAATATAATTTTATATAACTTATTGATTTACAAATAGTTATTGATACATAATTGTTAGATTTCGAGTCATAATTTTTACGAGTTTATTTAAATTTTCGGGATTCTTCTGCAATTTATACGAATCTTTGTTTGGTTATCTACCATTAAAATCATGAGGTTCATTTCATTTCCGTGCAAATCGTAGTAGTTCCTGTTTTTTTAGTAATTTTGTTAGATTCCGATATTTATTAAACCTTTAATTATTGATGAATAAGAGCCAAATTCTTCAACAAATTCAGCAAAGGCGCAAAAAATTAGGCGTTTCTCAGCGAGAAATCAGCCAAAATCTTCAGATGACGCAGCCCTTGTATAGTGGCTACGAAACGGGCAAAAGCGATGTAGGATTAGACAAATTATTGCAGATTTGTCAGGCACTGGATTTGGAAATCATGTTAATCGAAAAAGAAGGAATGCCGCCCCTGCCCGAAGCACAGAAAAAGGAACTCAAAATACTTTTTGCTCAATGGCTTGATGATTTATCGCCATAAAATTTGGATGTTACACGATTTATCATCACTCGGAATTATGGATATGTAGTCGATACTAAAATCACTGCATAAACATCTGATAATCAGAAAGTTATTATCCAAAAAACCTGAAAAAAAAGTGCGTATAAATTGTTCGATTTTTGTAATTTGGCGTAACGATATGGCGTTTTTCGGGTTTCTATTTTGCTCAATTCTATCCTTTTTTTTAGTGTCGACTCAATCCATTTTACTCTCATTTTATTTTAGCAAGCAACCTTTCTAACTGGTTTTCATCTTTATTTTTGAACACTAAAAGTTAGAAAATGCGTTACTTGACGAAAAATCTCTTTTTGTGTAAATTTTACATGAAATCCACGCAGGAAACGGAAAACATTTCGGCAGTTTCCTTAGTTTTGCCCTGATAATTTATGTAAGCTACAAATTTCATTTTAAAGCACTAAACTAATGAAAATCAAGTGGATAGGATGTTGGTTGCTCCTAATTTTTGGTATGTTAGATGTCGCTGCCCAACAAAAATTTACGCTCAAAGGCTATCTCAAAGATGCCGATAATGGCGAGGGACTTCTGGGCGCAACCGTCTATGTCAGGGAACTCGGCACAGGTACGGCAACAAACCTTTATGGTTTTTATTCCTTGTCATTGCCCGAAGGAACTTACTCAATATCATATAGTTATATCGGTTATGGTACGGTTTCAAAAACCGTAGCACTGACCCAAGACCAAACCATCGACATCGAACTTAGGATGGAAGGCACGGAAATGGAAGGCGTGGAAATCAGGGCAGAAGCCGAAGACGAAGCCCTCCAAAGTGTCGAGATGAGCGTGGTCAAGCTCGAAATTGCCTCCATCAAAAAAATCCCTCAATTTTTGGGTGAAACCGATATTATCCGAAGTATTCAACTTTTGCCTGGCGTTACGACCGTGGGCGAGGGCGCAACAGGATTTAATGTGCGGGGCGGAAATATTGACCAAAATCTGATTTTATTGGACGAAGCTCCCATTTATAGTTCATCACATTTATTTGGTTTTTTCTCCGTTTTTAATGGCGATGCGGTCAAGGATGTCAAACTTTATAAAGGCGGAATTCCTGCGATGTATGGCGGGCGATTATCGTCAGTTTTGGATATTCGGCAAAAAGAGGGCAACCTCAAAAAGTTTAGTGGTTCGGGTGGAATTGGTGTGGTTTCAAGCCGTTTGACGCTCGAAATGCCAATTATTAAGGATAAAAGTTCGTTTATGATAGCGGGCAGACGCTCTTATGCCGATATGTTTTTGGTCTTTTCAAATGATGAAGCCCTGAAAAATAATACGGCGTATTTTTATGATTTGAATGCCAAATTTAATTATACATTTAGCGACCGAGACCGCTTGTTTATTTCGGGATATTTCGGAAACGATGTATTTGGTTTTGGGGATGATTTTGCATCCCGTTGGGGCAATACAAGCGGTACAATTCGCTGGAATCACCTTTTTTCTGACCGTATTTTTGCCAATTTTACGGGAATTTACTCCGATTATCAATATAAATTGGGCGTGCCTTCGGGCGCAAATCAATTCGATTGGACTTCGCATATTTATACCATTAATTTGAAATCGGATTTTACATTTTTCCCAAATCCTGATAATACGATTGATTTCGGAATTAGCCTGTTGCGTTACCGATTTGAACCGGGATTGGTCAAAGGAAATAATTTTCCGACTTTTTCGATTGATAACAAATATGCCTTAGAATCAGGGATTTACGTCAGCAATGAACAAAAAATTGGCGATAAATTAATCCTCAAATATGGCATTCGGTATTCGCTGTATCAGCATCTGGGCAAAGGCACGGTTTATGAATATGCCGAAGGCGAACCCAAATCTCGTGTAAGTATCACAGATACAGTTACTTATGCCTCGAATGAACTTATCCAGAATTATGGTGGACTTGAACCCCGATTTAGTCTGAATTATCGAGTTTCACCCCAAACTTCCCTCAAATTGAGTTATAATCGCACGCGCCAGTACGTGCATTTGATTTCAAATACGACTGCTGCCACGCCGTTGGATATTTGGACTTCGTCCGATAGACATATCAAACCCGCCCTTGCCGACCAGATTGCGGGCGGATATTTCCGAAATTTTAAGGACAATACCTATGAATTTTCGGGCGAAGTGTATTACAAAGTATTTCAGGATTTGGTCGATTACAAAGATGGGGCGCGGCTCCTTTTTAATGAAACACTTGAAGCCGATTTGTTGCGAGGCGAAGGAAGGGCTTACGGGCTGGAATTGATGCTCAAACGAAACAAAGGACGATTTAATGGTTGGTTAAGTTATACGCTTTCACGCTCCGAGATTAAGGTCGATTCTGACTTGCCCGAAGAGCGAATTAATAACGGCGAATGGTATCCATCCAATTATGACAAATTACATGACTTATCCGCCGTGATGAGCTACGATTTGAACGCTAAATGGTCATTTTCTGCCAATTTTGCCTACATGACGGGTCGTCCGATAACCTATCCCGATGCCAAATACGAATATGCGGGCATTACCGCAGGAAATTATGGCAACCGAAACGGCGCACGAACGCCAGCTTATCATCGCTTGGATTTTTCGGCAAATTATGAGAACATCAAACCCGACCGAAAATGGCAAGGAAGTTGGAATATTTCGGTTTATAATGTTTATGGTCGAAGAAATCCGTATTCGATTTCGTTCCGACAAAATGCCGATAATCCACAAATTACCGAGGCGATTCGGTTGTCGATTTTGGGTACGATTTTACCTTCGGTTACCTACAATTTTAAATTCTAAATTTTATACAAAATCTGTCAAGTTTTCGGTGTGGAACAGGTTTTAAAACTCGAATCAACATGAAATCAATAGGAAATAAAAAATCAAGGTCTTTACTTCCAAAAATCAAGCTGAAAAATTGGTTTGGGATGGCGTTTTTTGCGCTGATTTTTTCGGCTTGTGAGGATGTGGTCGAATTGGATTTGCCAGATGGCGAAACTCGGCTTGTGGTCGAAGGAACAGTCTATTATGGGCAGCCTTTGCAGGAGGTTATTTTATCGACAACCGCCCCGTTTTTTGCCGATGGTGAAACGCCCAGAGTTTCAGATGCCGTGGTGGTTATTGAAGATAATTTAGGCAATCGAGAAACACTTTTGGAGGTCGAAAAAGGAATCTATCAGCTTGATAAACAGGGAGAACTGGGCAAAAGTTATCGAATAGAAATCACGCTTTCGGATGGTCGGAAATACGGTTCTTCGTATCAGGATTTGAACCCCATAGCCCAGATTGATTCGATTTATTATCAATACCAACGATTACCATTTGCTGATGAAAATGATTCGACTTTTAGCATCAATTTTGACTTTACGGAGCCGGGCGAAAGCGAGGATTTTTATCGCTGGAATTATTATGTAAATGGCGAATATTTTAATGAAGATGTTACTTTTACAAATGACGAATTTTTCAATGGAATTGAGGTCAAAGAAGTTGGGATTGTGCGTGAATTTCTTGAAAAAGGCGACACGGTTTTGATAGAACAAATGTCGATTACCAAGGAATATTATGATTTTCTGGTACGCTTCGAGCAGACCTTGAGTGCGGGCGGATTATTCTCCTCTCCGCCGATTCCTGTGCGCGGCAATATCGTGAACCTGAACGACCCAAAAGATTATGCCTTAGGCTTCTTTGGGGTATCGTCTATCACAAAAGCAGAAATTGTAATAAAATAAGAAATATCATGTAGTAATTAAGCATAAAATCCCGTCAAAATCAGAAAGATTGGCGGGATTTCTAAGGAAATATTATTGAATGTGTACTCTTTCGTGAATCATGTTTTCAAAGGCGTGATGTAAGGTAAATGTTTGTTCAACACTAAGTTTTTGCCCAAATTGTGCAACCAAATATAATACCCCTGCCAAAACGAGCAATCCTAAAAATAACCACAAAAATTCTGTTCCCATGCCCAAAGACCATCGGGTCATGCCCAAAAGCAAGGTAAAAATTGCTGATATGCCTATCGTTCCGTAAGCAAAGGCAAACATAGTCCAAACCGCAGGCTTGGGTCCATAAAGTCCCCGCAAAATTGTTCCGCCCTCTTCGTTTTCTTGTAGGGAAATCGAAAGTTGTGGCGACCAAAAATGCTGTTCGTGGGGTGGAATTTTGAGAACAATCAATTTGGAACTGATAGAACCTTCGCATAATTGGGTGGTTTGTAGATAGGTTTCTACATTTTGCCGTATTTCCGAGATGCTCAAGGAAGTTAATCGCTTGAAACGAGGTCGGATTCGATAACTTGTCATGGTTTTTTTAGCGGTTTTTGGGGTGTATTCAGTTCGGTAAATTACGTATTTTAGCGCAATTTTCACGAATTTTGGTCAGATTATTTCCACAGGAATAAGGAATGATTTGGTCTAAATTTAGGTTTTAATCTATTGTAAATCAATATATTAGATTGATTTTCTATATTTAGTAACCTGAAATAATTGAGTCGTTCTCCTCAATTTTATGGTGGGCTTTGGTGGCATTGACGTAATATTTTACTAATTTTGCCTGCGATATAAAACGATTACGATTCAGAAGTAATAAAGCGAAACGTGGAGAAAATAAAATTAGAAATACTCGGACTATCCTCCAGTCAATCCCAGTCGGGTTCTTTTGCGTTGGTATTGGGCGAGGAGGGCAAAAATCGTCGTTTACCCATCATTATTGGTATGTTTGAGGCGCAGGCAATCGCCATCGAAATCGAAAAAATCACCTCAAATCGTCCGATGACGCATGATTTGTTTCGGTCTTTTGCCGAAGTCTTTGATTATGATGTGAGCGAAATTATGATTTCAGACCTCCGAGAAGGCGTATTTTATGCCCGTATCGTCTGTTCGAGCAATAAAACTTTTGAACGCTTCGAGATTGATGCCCGTCCTTCGGATGCCATCGCCATCGGACTACGATTTAATGTCCCGATTTATACGAACGAAGCGATTTTGATGGAGGCTGGCATTGTCATTGAAGAAAATGACGAGGAAATCGAAACGCAAACCAAACCCGTTCCGACATCCTCAGATGGACAAGAACCCAGCACATACACCACCGAGCAACTCGAAAAAATGCTCGATGCGGCACTTGAAAACGAAGATTATGAGAAAGCTGCCAAAATTCGAGATGAACTCAATAAACGAAAATAATTATTTTAGATAGTAATCGTGGCAAGTATTCAGATGCAATGCTTGCCTTATTTTTTTCAAAATACACATTCCTATTGTTCCTGCTTTATGAAAACGCTAAAACTGTTGATGTTTCTTCTGATTTCAGGCATTTTGGCATTCCGTTGTCAGCCTGTCCAAAAATATCAAAATACGACTCGTGCCGAAAATTTAAATCCTATCGAACTGAATTTCAAGTATTTATCAGCAAAAGGAAGACTCACCTATCAAGATGCCAACACCAAAACCAAAGCCAATATTTATGTGCGGATGCGTAAGGATAGTTTGATTTGGCTTTCGGCTCGATTAGCGGGCGTGGAAGGCTTACGGATGGTCATTCGCAAGGATTCGGTTTTTATTTTGGACAGACAAGAAAAAAAATATTATGCCCATAATTATTTGACGATTTCGGAGGAATTAAACTTTCGAGTCAATTATAATATGATTCAGGCGTTGCTTATTGCCGATGACCCCTATCCCTCTGTTTATCAGGAAGATAAAACCAAAATTGCAAGGCGTAGAAATTTCTTTGTCATCAAACAAGACCTCGAAGAGTTTACATTGGAAACTTTTATCAGTCGATTTAATATGCGAAATACCAAAATTGAGGTCAAAGAAAAAGAAAATCCGAGTAATAAATTAGCGATTAACTACACTGATTTTCAGGAAGTTGAAAAAATTTTGTTGCCTCATATCACCAAAGCCAACGTGAATTATACCAAAAATCAGACCGAACTCATTACCACCGCCAAATTGGAGTTTAGCAAAGTTGAATTGCCTGCCGAGCCGCTCAAATTTCCGTTTGTGGTATCCGCCAAATATTTGAAGCAATAAGCAAAAGGAAATTGAAAAGTTATTTTTTATCAATATTGTCGCCTTAATATTATTTAACAGTTTGCATCTTCGCAAATCAGTATATTTGTGAGAAATACAAGGGATTGCGGTGCAAATTTAATTAGCGCAGAATCGGAATGAAAGATAAAATTATTTTGGGATGTATCGGACTTATTTTGTTGTCAATCAATATGTTAGAGGCACAAAATGTGAGAATCCAACGCCGATTGCTTCGAGATACGGTCAAGACGGGTGAGCATTTTCAGTATGTGCTGAAGGTGAAGTATCCCATCGATACCGAACTTTTTTTTCCTGATTCTGCTGATACACAAGCCTTTGCGCCGCTTATTTTGATTGATAGAATTTATGCACCCACTTCCTCGACCGATAGCATAAGCACCGATAGCGTGATTTATAAATTTGCCTGTTTTTTTGAGGAGGATTCGGTTCAAGAAATCCGATTACCCGTGTATGTTTTTCAAAAAGGCGATACGTTAATCGCTGATAGTGAGCCAGTTTCGATTTATTTAGAGCCTTCGATGACCATGCCTATCGCCCCAGCGAGCAAATCTCGTTTGACGGATAATTTTCTTTGGCGCAAATTACCTTATCGCTTGAATTATCCGTATTTAATTGGATTTATTTTAGTAATTGGATTAATTTCTGGAAGTATTTTATTGGCTTTCGGCAGTCGGTTTCAGCGCACTTATCGCCTCAAACGTTTGCGCCGACAATACGAGCGATTTATGATGGAATACAACCGAATGATGCGTGCCGAAAAAAATACAGCCATTACTGAACATGGGTTGAGCCTTTGGAAAGCATATCTGGAAAACATTAAAAATGAGCCGTTTACAACTTATACTTCCAAAGAAATAGCGCAAATTATCCCGAACGAAGAATTGAGCCGTTCGCTCAGAAATATTGACCGTGCAATTTATGGAAACATTTTTGACGAAAAAACAGATGAAGCTCTAAAAGTCCTAAAATCCTATGCTTCAGATATTTATGACGAAAAAATAAAAGAAATTAAAGATGCCCGATAATTTATTTGAAGATTTTTTGCAATTATTTGCCCTCAAATGGTTTTTACCAGAAACCTTTACGGATTATCATTGGGAAAATCCGCTTTTTTTGTATTTATTGGTATTAATTCCTGTTTTGTTCGTGGGGCGCGAGGTGTTCATTTGGCGATACCGTGAGCGTTTGGAGATTGCATTGACTTCGGCTGATTTTTCAGACCCGCTCGCCATACTTCGTCATCTACAAGGGCTGTTTTTTGGATTATTCTTAGGTTTGGTGATTCTGGCATTGGCTCGTCCGCAACGCACCGATGAGAAGGTCGAGCGAGAAACCGAAGGCATTGATATTATCTTGGCGTTGGATTTGTCCGAATCGATGCAGACCCGTGATTTGAAGCCCAACCGTCTGGAAAAAGTCAAGCGGACTGCCTTAGAATTTATTGGCGGTCGGTTTCAAGACCGAATTGGCGTGGTAATTTTTGCCGAAGAAGCCTATTCCTTAGCCCCACTAACCACTGATTATGAGTTACTTAAAGCCAATATTGAAGCGGATGTTCGGTTCGGACGAATTGCGGGCGGAGGCACGGCTATCGGCAGTGCGTTGGGCGTAGCAATTAATCGCATGAAAAATTCAGAATCCAAATCAAAAGTCATTATTTTGTTGAGTGATGGCGAGAATACCGCAGGAAATCTCGACCCTAAAATGGCAGCACAATTAGCCAGCGAATATGGCATCAAAATTTATACGGTGGCGGTCGGAAAACAGGGACCCGTCGAAGTACAAACATTATTCGGTAAACATCTGGTTCAGAATGTGATAGATACGCTGTTGCTTCGGGAAGTCGCCCAAATCGCTGACGGACATTATTTTCAGGCGACAGACAATCGGGCATTAGAAAATATTTTCAAAAGAATAGATACCTACGAAAAAGCCGAAATCAAGGAAACTCGTTTCAAAGATACCAAAGATTATTACCGCATTTATTTAGGTTGGGCAATTATCTGTTTTTTGATTTGGTTGGGCATGAAAAATACATTCATCGCAAATGCTTTGGAAGATTAAATCGAAAATTTTTTTCCAAAAACCCCTCTTTTTTAGGAAATCACGCTCCGAAGCAAACTATCTGATACAGAATCACATCCCGTTTTTGGGGGGTAGTTTTGGTAATCGCTGTGTGCTTGATTATCAGGTTTTTGTGTGGTTTTCGATGCGATTTTGATTTTCGATTATATTTTTGTAACAACCTACGCACGCTGAAAAATATCGAAAAAAGATATGGAATCGTCCGAAATTTTAAGTAATTTTGTCGGTACAAAACTTCAAAAATATTTTTGAATTTATTTTTGAATTTATTTTTGGATGTAGCAAATATCAATAAAATGAACTAAACTAAGGTATTTCCACCATAATATGCTGATAATCTGACTCATAGCCTGATTTTTGGGCAAAAGGAAGCCAGTAAACTTTTGCATATCTTAATAGTTTGGTTATCTAAAGTTATAATTTGTAACACAAGGTTAATATTCCTACTCCTCTTGGGCTTTCCTATGACAAGTTTAGACCGAGCGGACGAAAAACAGAAGGAAATAACATTGAGATAATTAAAAGAGATTACCAAAAAAATACAAATGAACCCCCATGATTCAGAAATTAACTTTCTGGGTAGGGGAGTATTATCGCTCAAAAACACAACCTTAAACATATCAGAAATCGTGATTCCCATGACTAAAAATTGTATCACCGTATGGAATAATTGTCTGCAAATTATTCGGCAGAATGTCGGTGAGCAAACATTTGAGACATGGTTCAAACCGATTAAGCCCGTCAAATTAGAAGGGAGTATTCTGACAATTCAAGTGCCGAGCCAGTTTTTTTATGAGTGGCTTGAGGAGCATTATGTGCAGGTGCTTCGGAAGGCAATTAATTTGGAATTGGGCAAAGAAGGACGCTTGCAATATTCGATTGTGGTGGACAAAGGGTCGCATAATTCCCAACCTTTTACGGTTAATATCACGAATCAGCCTGCGCTCGCTCAAACACCTCGTTCGGGTGCGCTCCGACTGCCTGAAGCGAAAAAAAATGGGCAAAATACAAGCGTTCAAGAGCATCATAATCCTTTCAAAATCAAGCCAATACGCCCTGATGCGCGCCAATCTAACCTAAATGAACGTTATACATTTGATAATTTGATTGAAGGCGGTTGCAATCGCTTGGCACGCTCGGCAGGCGCAGCAGTAGCGACTAATCCGGGCATCACAGCATTTAATCCCTTACTGATTTATGGGGGCGTAGGCTTGGGCAAAACGCATTTGGTGCAAGCAATCGGCAACGAAATCCTACAAAAAGACCCCGATAAATTTGTGCTTTATGTATCTTCGGATACGTTCATTACGCAATTTGTGGAGGCATTGCGCCATCGGAATATTCAGGATTTTACCAATTATTATTTGCAGGCGGATGTCTTAATTATTGATGATATTGAATTTTTGGGCGGGAAAGAACGGACACAAGAAAATTTCTTTCATATTTTTAATCATTTGCATCAGCTTGATAAACAGATAATTATGACCAGCGATTGTCCGCCACGAGAACTCAAAGGCTTACAAGAACGCTTGCTTTCTCGTTTTAAATGGGGACTGACGGCGGATGTTCATGTCCCGACCTACGAAACCCGCCTGACGATTGTCCGCAATAAAGTGCAAGCCGAAGGAATTTTGATGTCCGATGTGGTGGTCGAATATATTGCCCGCAATGTCGATACGAATGTCCGAGAATTGCAGGGCGTGATTATTTCGTTGATTGCCAAGTCTTCGTTATTGCGTCAAGAGATTGATATGCAACTGGCTGAAACCGTGATTTCGAGTATCGTTTCGGATACCAAAAAATTTGAACAGCGCACACTCAATTCGGATTATATTCAGGAAATTATCGGGCGATATTTTAATGTCAAAGAATCGGATTTGACCTCCAAAAGTCGTAAGAAAGATGTTTCGATGGCGCGCCATATTGCCATGTATTTTTGTCAAGAATACACAGATTTATCACTCAAAAGAATTGGGCAAGTCTTCGGAAATCGAGACCACACCACCGTAATTCATGCCGTCAAGACGGTCAAAGCCAAGATTAAGAAAGAACAAGGCTACAAAGAAACCATCGAACGCCTGAAACAGGAATTAAAAGTTTTTTAGCACAAAAAGTTGCATTTGCGATTTGAATCTAAGAAATAAAAAAAGACACGACTCCGAGCCGTGCCTTTTTTTGTGATGTATTTCAGAATGATAATTATCTGATTAATACCCTGCGTTTTGTACCAAATTCGGGTTGGCAATGATTTCTCGTTGCGGAATTGGGTACACTAATGAAGGGTCATCATAATTCAGGTCGCCTACTTTTCCTTTGGTTCGTCTGATGTCATGGATTCGGTGTCCTTCAAAGGCTAATTCCAAACGTCTTTCCATCATAATATCATCCAAAGTAACTGAAGATAAGGTAGTTGCGCCTGCACGTCCCCGAATGGCGTTGATGTCTGCCAAAGGACTTGCGCCTGTCGAAGAGCCTAAACGTTGGTTGCATTCGGCACGAATCAGGTGCATTTCAGACAGTCGAAGAATATTGACTTTTTGTGCCACACCATCCGACCATTTGCCAGTCCAGAAATCGCCATCGGCTTCGTAAAAGAATCCAAAACGAGCGTCATTTTCTTCGTACATATTCAGATGTGGTGTCAGCACAGGAATATCGCCTCGTCCGCCTTGGCTTGGTGGCGCAAAGAAAGCGACAATATCATCTGTTTCGTCATCTTGTACGGTGTGCTGAATGATAAAAATATCTTCGCTGGTCAAGTTATTATTGGCAAAATTTGCCCCATAACTCCCCAACAAGTTATATTCTCCAGAATTAATGACCGTATTGGCAGCACTCAAAGCATTCTGATAATCACCTTGTTGCAAATAAACCCGTGCCAAAAGTGCATTTGCCGAGCCTTTCGTAGCAAAAATATCATTGCTGGCAGGCAACAAACTTGCGGCAGACTGCAAATCGCTGATAATCTGATTGTAAACTTCAGCTACGGTATTTCGGCTGATTTTATCAGCATCCGTTACGCCACGAGTTGGCATCAAAACCAAAGGCACACCCAACGCCGAACTTGCCGAACCCGCCTCGTATTGCGGAGCGAATAAAGTAACCAACCCGTAATAAGCTAAAGCCCGCACGAATTTTGCTTCGCCTTCGTAAGTGTTTTGGTTATCGGCATCCACTTTATCAATGCTTGCCAAGACATTATTGGCGATATTGATGGTTTCGTAAGATTCGAGCCATGCTTCGGATACATCCACATTTACCGTTGAGATACGTTTGTTAAACATTTCACGAGGGGCGGCATACGTACCTTGCCACAAAATTTCGGCATCATTGCCCGAAGTTGCGGCTAATAATTCGGAATTTCGGATATAATTTCCACCAAACACATCCGAGCTACCCAGTTCGTCATACGCTCCGTTGAGTACGGTTCGGATATTATTTGAGCTGCTCAAAGCCAAATCCTCGCTGATACTTTGCTGAGGCTCAATGTCTAATTGCGAATCGCAAGCCATCAAACTGCCCGCAATCACGCAAGGGAAAATATATTTATTGATAAATTTCATAAGTTTCTATTTATTATAAAGCATTAAAAAAAGATAAAAAACCAAAGAGGAGGCATGAAATGCCTCACAAATTAGGTTTAGAAACCAAGTTTAACACCCAAAGTAATGGTTCGCGCTTGCGGAGCAGCATAAAAATCATTTCCTTGGAAAATGTTTCGGTTTTGGTTTGAAGTACCCAAATAATCAGTATTTACTTCGGGGTCCCAACCTTCGTATTTGGTGAAAGTCAATAAGTTTTGACCTGCGATATAAATACGAGCGTTATCTAATTTTAATTTTTCTAAGGCTGATTTAGGGACGTTATAACCGAAATTCAGGTTTTTCAATCGCAAATACGAACCATCTGATAAATAACGGCTTGAGCGTCCTTGCGTTCCGTTTCCATCGCCTAAGCGGGCTTGCGGTACGTCTGTTACATCGCCCGGATTTTGCCATCTTCGTAGTTGGTCTTTGGTTTGATTATCGAACCAATCGCCAGCCGCTGACATAAATCCACCGCCTCCATTGAAGATGCTATTTCCGTAAACCCACTGCAATAAGATACTCAAATCGAAGCCTTTGTACGAAAGATTATTTCCGAAACCGCCAATATGCTTAGGATTTGGATTGCCCAAAATCATGAAATTCGCATCATTAAAATTATTCGTGGTTTCTCGGCTTGACATATTTTCGGGGTCGTTGATGTACCAAAGTGCATCGCCATTATTGGGGTCTGCGCCGGCGTATTCCGCACCGTAGAACGCACCGATTGCCTCGCCTACTTTGACGACATTCAGCCATCGAGAGCCACCATTATCAATGATGTCATCATTGCCTAAGCTCAAAACTTTGTTTTGGTTGGTGGCAAAATTGAAGTTTACATTCCATTTCAAATCGCCAGTCAAAATCGAAGCATTCAAGGCAAATTCAAGCCCTTTATTTTCCAATTCGCCGATATTTTGTGTTTGAGAACGGAAACCAGTCGTACCGGGAACAGGAACATTCAATAATAAATCGGTTGTATTTTTGGAATAATAATCAATCTCACCCGTGATTCGGTCGTTCATAAATCCGAAATCAATACCGATGTCCAGTTGTGCGGTTTGTTCCCATCGCAAATCAGGATTTGGAATTTGTGTCGGTTGTAAACCCGCATTACCTGCGTAAGGTTCGCCGCCATAAAGACCTAATTGCGGGAAGTTTCCGATTTCAGCGTTACCCGTCAAACCGAAGCTGCCTCGTAATTTTAAGAAACTCACGATGCCATTATCTTTCAAGAAATCCTCTTCGGTAACAATCCAGCCTGCCGAAATTGCAGGGAAGAAACCGTATCGGCTGTTTTTACCGAATCGAGAAGAGCCATCTTGTCGTGCGCTTACTCCGAATAAATATCGGTTATTGAATTTATAATTCACCCGTCCGAAATACGACACAAACGAAAACTGCGTGAGTTGCGAAAAACCTGTCGAAATCGTGGCGGCACTGGCTAATTTTTTCAAATCATCTACGGGAAAATCCTGTCCGTCCACGTAAGTAACATCCTCTCGTGAATACTGATATTCCATCCCCGCCGTTACGGTAATGTCGTGTTTTTCGGCAATATTCTTGGTGTAATTGGTGTATAATTTGGTGTTATAATTCAAGACCTGAATCCACTCCGAAACCCCAACGCCATCTCTACCATCACTGGCGATAGTTTGTCGTCCGTAAAACGCATCTTCGTTTCGGGTCATGATGTCGGTACCAAATTCGCCTCGAACTGTCCAGCCTTTCATGATTTCGTAACTACCGTAAGCATTTGTTAAATTACGATAATTGTTAGATACATAATCAGCATATTTACTACTTAATAAACCATTATAATATACCGAAGTAGGTCGGCGAGTGTATTCTCCTGTTTCATCTCGTAGTGGTGTGATGGGCGATAAAGCCACCAACTGAATTGGGGTCGCAAAGGAATTATCATCGCTCAAACGGTCGTTAATGGTTCTGGAAAGTCCCATCGAAACTCCTACTTTAAATTTATTGGAAATTTGATGGTCTAAATTAATCCGTGTGCTGAAGCGGCGGAATCGGTTGCCAATCAAAATACCATTTTGGTCAAGATATGAACCGCTGACATAAAATTGCGTTTTTTCGTTACCGCCATTCATCGACAAATCAATCTGGTGGAAAGGCGCATCTTGGAAGGCTTGACCTTGCCAATCGGTATCGACCAAGTTGTTTCGCCACGAATTGCCTGTGGGGTCGCCAGAATAACGATTTAATCGTCCTTCTACGTATTCTTGGTCTGCCCAACTCGAATTTCGACCCGCCTCCAAGAATAATTCGACATATTCCTGTGCGTTCAAGAACTCTCGCTTGCCTGTCGGCGAACTCGAACCGACTTGATAGCCCAAATTAAATTTGGTTTTCCCTGTTTTCCCTTTTTTTGTGGTAATAATCACCACACCATTTGCGCCTCGTGAACCATAAATAGCGGCAGCCGAAGCATCTTTCAAAATATCAATCGACTCAATATCATTGGAGTTGATGTCTGCCAAAGGGTTGATTTGGGAATCCGAGTTGGTAGAACCACTCTGCGAAGTAACGGGCATTCCGTCAATGATATAAAGAGGCTGGCTGCTGGCACTAATCGAAGAAGCACCTCGAATCCGAATCTTGATGCCTTGCCCAACTTTACCATTGCCTGACTCCACAAAAACCCCTGCGGCACGTCCCTGAACGGCAGATTCCAAACTCGGAACAGGCACATTTTCAAGGTCTTTGCCTGATACTTTGGCGATGTTTCCCGTCAAATCGACTTTTAGTTGTTCGCCATAACCTACCACGACAACCTCATCCAATAATTTGGTATCTTCTACCAACTTCACGTTGATTGTCGTCTGTGAGCCTACCGTAATATCTTGAGTAGCAAACCCAATAAACATAAATTGCAAAACCGATTCGCTACTCGGTACATCGAGGGTATAATTCCCATCAATGTCGGTTTGTGTTCCTGTGGAAGTCCCTTTGACCAAGACAGTAACACCAACTAACGGACTGTTATCCGCTCCAGAAGTTACTTTTCCAGAAACAGTCGTTTGTGCCATCAGCGTACCGACCGAAAACAAGGTCAGCACCAAGAGTAAAATTTTCTTGTTCATAAAATTGTATTAAAAAGATGTTAAAAAAACAGGTACAGTAATTATACGGCTCAATCACCGTCAGGAGATGGTTGAACAATCAATCATTGAAGAATACGAATATATACAAAATTTGATAAGAATATCAGGAAAGATACCCAAAAAGAATAAGCAATTTAGCAGTTGAATATGGGCTGCAGACCAATGTTTCGCATCGGATTAGAAGATGAAGCTAATATGAATAATGTTGAGTCCATTTTGTATTAATGTATGTATTAACCTATGGTAAAGAATAACATTATGTAGTATTTGCAAGGAATGTTTATTTTTTTGCAATTATAACTTGTTTTTTTGGTTACGGCAAATTTTCTGTTTGTTTTTTTCAAAAAAATCTCGTTTGATTAGTAGTTTAATAAATAAACTCCATCACAAACGAGATAATTTAAAGCAAAATAAAAAGTTATAAATATCTGATTATCAATAAATTATATTTATTTTTTGAACCAAGCGGTTCGAGTTTCGACTGTGGCGCGCAAATCATGTAAAATCGAATACAACCCAAAATAAGCTCGATTAAGATACAAAGAATCTTTTTTGCCGCGCGGTCGTTTGGCTTTGCGGACTTCGGTATTTTTGGAAAGTCGCTCCCCAAATTCAAACAAGGCATTAAAATATTCATCATCCCCAAAATCGAAGGTTTTTGTCCGAAAAGGTTTGATGGTATATTGAATCATCTCCCTGAAAATATTGGTAAATAATTCGCGTTCTCGTGGGGTATCCTCCTCCATAATGAACCTCAAATTATAAAAAACCTCCGTGAGGCGGGCTTCATCATTCAAAATTTCGGGGTCGATAACCTGAAAATGCCATTGATAATAATCTTCGGGTATTTCCTTGACACACCCAAAATCAATTACGCCTACCGTGCCGTCATCCTTCAACAAAAAATTTCCGGGATGCGGGTCGGCATGAACTTCCTTAAGTTGGTGCATCTGAAAATCATAAAAATCCCAGAGTGCCTGTCCGATTTGGTTTCGGACTTCTTGCGAAGGATTTTTTGCCAGAAATTTATCCAAGTGTTCGCCTTCAAGCCATGCCATCGTCAAGATGCGTTCGGATGATAATTCGGGGAAATATTGAGCAAAACGCAAATTTTTGATGTGCGCCGATTTTTGTGTCAAATCCATCGAACGTTTGAGTTCTAAGGTATAATCCGTTTCGCTCACGAGCATATCTCGCACCTCCGACATATAGACCTCTAAATCAGCTTCGCTCAAGCCAAGTAACTGAATGGCAAAGGGTTTGACCATTTTCAAATCCGAATCAATGCTATCTGCCACGCCCGGATATTGCACCTTGACTGCCAGTTTTTGTCCATTTTTGGTTGCTTGATGCACCTGTCCAATCGAGGCAGCATTGACTGCCTCTTTGGTAAATGTATCAAACATTTCGGTTGGTGATTGCTGAAAATATTTCTGGAAAGTCTTGACCACCAAGGGATAAGATAACGGCGGGGCAGAATATTGCGCCATCGTAAATTTTTCGGTATAAGCTGTCGGGAGCATATTTTTATCCATGCTCATCATTTGAGCCACTTTTAGCGCACTGCCTTTCAGATTGCTTAGGGCATCATAAATGTCTTGGGCATTATCATTATCCAATTCGGAGCGGTCAAGATTGGGGTTTACGGCTTTTTTGGCATAATGTTTGACGTAATTTCGCCCTACTTTTGCGCCCGTCTTGACAAATTTGGCGGCGCGCTGCACTTTGGAAGTCGGGATATTGTTCTGACTTTGAGGTTTTTCTATGGACATGGCATTTGTTCTAAAGTTTAATCCGATAACACACCATGAAAATAGATTGTTTTCAAATTTATTGTCTGTAACTTTTCTAAAATTGATGGATTTTATGCCCGAAAATTAGTAATTTCGTTTGTTTTTTACACATAAATCACATGACTAAAACATCAAAAATACCATGACACGCCTCAAAAAATATGGCTTTTTAGTGAGTTTCTTATTTCCCATTTTGGTTGTAATTGGAGTATATGCAGGTGGACTATGGACATTTACTGCCTTTGTGGTGGGTTATATTTTGATTCCGATTTTGGATGGCATCATCGGCACAGACCCCGAAAATATTTCCAAAGAAGATTACCCCAAAATGTCGAAAGACCGTTTTTTCGATTTCGTCGTGTATGCCTATGTCTATTGGCAATATGCCTTGTTGATTTGGGGCTGTTATGTCATGGCTTTTTATGCTTTATCTACGCTCGAACTCGTGGGGTTTCTGTTAAGCACCATGGTCGTAACCAGTTGTGGAATTAATGTCGGACACGAATTGGGACACAAAAAAAGCCCAGTAGCTCGCTTTCATGCCCAAGCCATTTTGATGACCGTTTTCTATATGCACTTTTATATCGAACACAATCGAGGACATCACGTCAAGGTCGCTACGCCTGAAGACTCCGCCACCGCCCGAAAAGGACAAACCTATTATGCGTTTTGGGTGCAGAGCGTTTTGGGTGGCTATTGGAATGCGTGGAAATTGGAATTCAAACGACTTCAAAAACGAAATTTACCAAAATATAGCCCTCAAAATCAGATGATTTTCTTTTCGATTGCGCCTGTTTTATGGTATGGGGCTTTGATTTTAGGCTTCGGAACGTGGGCAGGCGGTCATTATCAAGCCATCGCCTTGTATTTGGTGGTGCAGGCATTTTTGGCGGTATCTTCCTTAGAAGCCGTCAATTATATCGAACATTATGGCATGGAACGCCAACAGTTACCTGACGGAAAATACGAGCGTGTCAATCCGCTTCATTCGTGGAACTCCAATCATTGGATAAGCAATTTATTCTTATTTCAGCTCCAACGCCACTCTGACCATCATGCGTTTGCCATCCGTCCGTATCAGATTTTACGGCACTTCGACCAAAGTCCGCAACTCCCCACAGGGTATCCGCTCATGATTATGACCGCTCTCATTCCGCCCCTGTGGTTTGGGATGATGAACAAACGCCTCGAAGATTGGAAAGCTAAATCGTATGACCAAGAACACATCAAAAAAGCCATTCAAGAAACCATATAAATTGCACTTTCAGGCTTATTTATTTCGAGGAAGTTTGAGGTAATTCCGATGGATTTTGCGGATGTTCAATGACTCTATAAAATCGTAATTGATGTTTTTCTTCAAGAAAATCAAATGCAATCGCACGGGCGTAATGTTCCTTCATGTATTGCTTATAAAATTCGTTTTTTTGATTTTTACTGACTAATATTACATCAGGATGGTCAATTATATCTTCATGAATATTAGAAATATGATATTTCTTCAAAGTTTCTTGAATCAGAGCAGGATAGGAACAATGCCCTAAATGAATTAAGTCTATGTTTTTGATTTTCTGGGGATTACCTAAAAAAATGCCACTCACATAACTTGGCGAAATATCCCAAAAAATATATAATTTATTGCGTTGCAGTGATGCCATGAGTTGCTGAAAACCTTGCACGCCTTTTTCATTAATTTGGCTGTGCGTGTGATTTTCTTTTATGGATAAAAACAACATCATTAGTATGAATCCGCCCAAGATGAAGATTCGCTTGGGGCGAAATTCAGCATTGGCAAGAACGAAACACAGCCCCAAAATCCAAAAGGAAAAAAGAATGTAAGTAATGTGATATTCAGTGATTTTCATAAAATAAGCCAAGTATAAAAATAGCAGAAATATGAACCCAAACGAAACAGAACTAAGCAAAATGATTTTGTTTTGAAATTGACCTATCATCAAAATAACGACCCATGAAACGTATGCCAATATTGCATGACTTGAGGTGTAAGTATCTCGTAATCTGGATAATACATACCAAACGCCTCGTTGCCTGACGAATTTCAGGGTATAAACGCTGTGATGGTGCATTAATTGACGAAATTGCGCTAATCCAAAGACCTTTTCATCGGTAAAAAACCAGCTTCTAAGCATAGAGCAATCATTTTTTGACCACTGATTTTGGGCATAAATATCCTGATAGGGACTAAAAGGCAACTGGTCGTAATCCAGTATCGAAACAAGATAACCGATATGTTCTCGGTGATTTTTCCATGCGGGATTTGAGTCGTAATAAGCTGAATCATAGTATTTTAACAAAAAAACACCCGCAAAACTAATCAATAAAACGGCGATGGTCAAGCCTAATTTTTTTTGAATGATTTTTCCCTGAAAATATGCCCAATATCCGCCCATCGGCAGGCATAAGATGAGCATCAACAAACACGAATGAAAGCGGATACAACTGCCCCAAATAATTAATAGTATCGAAAATCCCCATGTAATTTTTTTCGATTTTGCTTGTAAAAATATATGAAAATATAAAATAATTCCTGCAAAACTAACATACGCACCCACTACCGTAAAAAACATATTCACAACGGAATAAAAGGCGATGGCAAAAAAAATCAATCCTAAAAAAAGACTATTTTTAGATTTTTGATATATAAAAACATATAAAATAACAAAATGTGCTACAAATAATGAAATTAACAAATAAAAATCATACCATGCAAAATTGGGAAAACGAAGTGTTAAAAATTTTAATAAATGCCCTATAAGTACATTACTAAAGAGCATAAATTCGGAGGGCGTTTGGTTCAGGAAAAAACCAGCCGTAATGGAAGACATTTGCAGGTCGTCTAATCCTGTACGAATGGTAAAAAATGAAAAAATAAATCCATAAAAACATAAGATTCCTACAAATGCCAGCCCAAAGGGTGAAAAGTTAAATTTTTTCATAATCAAAGGAAAATACACATGGGAAATGAGCTTAAATTCCCCTGTTTTTCAGCATCAAAAATGAGTTAGTTTAGTCATTTTTCCACCAGTCCAAATCAATTTGTACTTTAATTTTTGTGCCTTTTTTGCTCAATTTGGATAAAAACCGATAGCCACTTTGCTCTTCAATTTGTTTGACTGGCAGGGCATAATCCCACAAACTGGCATTGCTCACGGGCTGATTGGGCATGATAAATCCGATGGCTTTTTTGTGATGTATCGAATAAATGACCTTATAAAAATACTTTGGAACAGGAATATTGTTAATTTTTCGGGGTCTTTGCCCATAAAGTGGACCTGTAATGATATATAAATTGCCTTTGGTGTGCGTCCATTTTCGGGATAATCCTTCGAGCTTGCTCCACGCCTGCCGATTTAGTTTTGGGTCTTGCAGGGCAATATTACTCATCAAGAAAGTTTCATTATTACTTTTTCGGCTAAAATCAATGGCGGCACTGGGCGCAAGATGCCCTTTGTCATACCCGCTATTGGTGTAATCTTCGGGTTTAACCCTGTAATTTTCAGGAATATCGGGGTCGGCATCAAAGTTTTCGCCACGTTCCACATCCACTCCAATCGACCCTCGACTAATAACATAAGAGACCCACAGGGCGCATCTTCGCTCAAAACTATACCCCAAACTGTACCCTCTGCGGTCTAAAACAAGGTCAGTTTGGCATGGAATACCATATTTTTTGTGATTCCGCAAGGCATAAAGCCAGACATAGGTCAGATGTCGGTACGGAATCAGATAGGAAGATAACACAAAGTGCATCATCGCTCCGGCAAAATACGCTAACACAATCAGAACCAAACACAAATTATCCATATCGTATTGTATATCAAGTAGTTCGTATTGAATTTTTATGAAATTATCCGATAATATGAATGCCAAAAAATCGCCCTAAAACCGTAAGCAGAAATAGCATACCCAAGACGGCAGGACAAATAAATGTAATGGCAATATTGATTAATTTTTCGACCAAACTTCCCTTGTAGTTGGGATTTCCTGATGCAATTTCTTCGGATAAATTATGTTTTTTCCAGATATATGCCGTAAACATGGTAATCAGACATCCGCCCAAAGGCAAAAAGGTATCATTGGCGACATCATTGACAAAGGTCAGGAAATCCGTAGGTTTGTCTGCTCCAAAGTAGGTAACGAATCCTGTAAAAAAATCGGAATATCCTTGCGATACAAGTGATGGAATGCCTACCAGAAAGACCAGCGTTGCCATGCCCCAGACTGTCAATCTGCGGGGCAATTTATATTCATCAACCAAAAATGCAACAGGCACTTCGAGCAGGGAAACCGTTGAGGTCAAAGCGGCAAAAGAAAGTAACATAAAAAATAATGAACCCACAAAAATACCTGCGCCGCCTAAGGTTTCAAAAACACCGGGCAATATCGTAAAAATCAAGCCTGCGCCGCCCGAAATATTGGACATATCGCCTTGATTCATGTAGGCAACCAAAGGAAACATCATCAGCCCCGCAATAAAAGCAATACCGACATCCGCCAGCGTAATCAATGCCGCTGATTCGATAATATTATCTTTTTTTCCGACATAACTTCCATACGTAATTAATGCGCCCATTCCTAAAGAAAGCGAGAAAAATGCTTGTCCTAATGCACTATAAATTACATCCGAAGTAATTTTTGAGAAGTCAGGCAAGAAATAAAATTTGATGCCTTCCATGGCATAAGGCAACGTCATGGCATAAATTGCGAGTGCCAAAATAATGATGATGAGCGTGGGCATCAGGAACTTAGCTGCTTTTTCGACACCGCCCGCAATGCCTTTGGATACAATCAAACCTGTTGCAATCATAAAAATAATGCCGTATAAGCCTACTTTTGTAACATTTTTGACAAAATCTCCAAATTGGTTGCCGATGGCAAAATTGCCCTGTACCATTTCGACAAAATAACCAAATGCCCATCCCGCCACGACATTATAAAAAGACAAAATTAATACGCCACTCAAGATGCCCAATAATCCTACAAATTTCCAATTTTTATAGCCTAATGCCTCGAATGCGCCCACAGGATTGCGTTGGGTGCGTCTTCCGATAGCAATTTCGGAAACCATGACAGGAAAACACAGCACGAAACAAAACAATAAATACATCGCTACGAAAGCCGCACCGCCTCCATCGCCAACCTCAAACGGGAATTTCCAGATATTTCCCAAACCAACTGCCGAACCTGCGGCGGCGGCAATAAATCCAAATTTACTCGAAAAACCTCCTCGGGCTGCCATAAAACTTTATCTTTTGTGGTTTATTACTCATTTTGAAACCGTAAATATAGGAATTATTCCAAAACGATGGTTTTTATTTTGTATTGGGCATAAAAAACAAACGGAAAACCACGCGCAGGGCGAAATTTTCCGTCAAGATTAAATTTAGCACTTAATTGAGGATAAAACTTACACGCCAAAATCCAAATAATTGGGTTTGGAAATGGGTATAAATTCTTCGGTATCATCCAATGAAAATCGTGAACTCAAGTATTCCCGATTCAGGCGAGCGATGTGCGTCAAGGAAATTTCTTTCGGACATTCGACCGAACAAGCCCCCGTATTGGTACAAGCTCCGAAGCCTTCGGCATCCATCTGCGCCAACATATTTTGTGCGCGTTTTTTGGCTTCCGACTTGCCTTGTGGTAAAACGGCTAATTGTGAAACTTTTGCCGATAAAAATAACATTGCCGAGGCATTCTTACAAGTTGCTACGCACGCCCCACAGCCAATGCAAGCCGCCGCATCCATGGCATCGTCAGCAATGGCTTTGGGAATCAGGATTTCGTTGGCATCGGGAGCATTTCCCGTATTGACGGATACATAACCGCCCGCCTGAATGATGCGGTCAAATGAAGTTCTATCAACGGTCAAATCTTTGATAACGGGAAAGGGCTGCGCTCTCCAGGGTTCGACATAAATAGTTTCGCCATCTTTGAAAGACCTCATGTGTAATTGACAAGTGGTAATGCCTGTATCGGGTCCGTGTGCTCGTCCGTTAATGTACATACTACACATTCCGCAAATTCCTTCGCGACAATCGTGGTCAAACGCTACGGGGTCTTCGCCTTTCGATAATAATTGTTCGTTCAGTTGGTCGAACATTTCCAAAAAAGAAGCATTAGGAGAAACCTCTTTCATTTGGTAAGTAACCATTTCGCCTTGGGCTTGTGCGCTCGACTGTCGCCAAACTTTCAGCGTATAATTTCGAGTTTCTGCTGACATGGTTTTATATTTTTAAAAAAATAATTGAGTAGTGAATCGTGCGTATAGAGTAATGAAATTTGTTACTCATCAAGTTTCAATTTTAATAGAATGAATGGATTTTGAAAATCGGCTTTAAAAATTTCTAACCTACTGATTTTCAGAATAAAATTCTATAAAAATCATGCAAAAATTACTTATAACTTCGTTGCGTGAGTTTGACATTTTCAAAGATTAATTCCTCTTTGTGCAAAATGGGGTCTGCGCCGTTATGGTTATATTCCCAAGCCGCCACGTAGCGATAATTTTCGTCATCTCGTCTGGCTTCGCCTTCTTCGGTTTGGTGTTCTTCTCGGAAGTGTCCGCCGCATGATTCTTCACGGTCTAAGGCATCCACGACCATGAGTTCGCCCAATTCTAAGAAATCCGCCAAACGGTTTGCTTTTTCGAGCGTTACGTTGAGTTCTTCGGCATTTCCAATGACTTTGAGATTATTTTCAAAATCATTTTTGAGTGCTTGAATCTCCTTTCGGGCTTCTTTGAGTCCTTCGGCAGTTCGGGACATTCCGCATTTATCCATCATAATTTTACCCAATTCGATATGAATTTCATCGGGTGTTCGTGCGCCTTTTGACTCAATTAATTTTTTCAGACGCACCTTACATTCGTTCTCCACTTTCTTAAATTCGGGATGGTCTGTGGACGGAATATCATAAGAAACCCCTGTCAGATAATCGCCAATCGTATAAGGCAGGACAAAATAACCATCTGCCAAACCTTGCATTAATGCACTGGCACCCAGTCGGTTAGCTCCGTGGTCAGAGAAATTTGCTTCGCCAATGGCATAAAGTCCGGGGAGGTTGGTCATCAAATTGTAATCGACCCAAAGTCCGCCCATAGTATAATGCGGAGCGGGATAAATTCTCATCGGCAATTCGTAGGGATTATCATCCGTAATTCGATAATACATATCGAATAAGTTGCCGTATTTTTCTGCAATTTTCTTTTGTCCATCCCGTTTGATGGCATCTCGGAAATCCAAATAAACGGCACGTCCTGTTTCGCCTACGCCCAATCCTTCATCACAGACATATTTCGCATTTCGGGAAGCGACATCGCGCGGCACAAGATTTCCGAAAGTAGGGTATTTTTCTTCGAGGTAATAAAACCGTTCATTTTCGGGAATTTCGTTCGGTTTTCGTTTATCGCCTTTGATGCGTGGCACCCAAACTCGCCCGTCATTTCGCAAGGATTCGGACATCAAGGTCAATTTGGACTGATGTATTCCGTGCGTAGGAATACAAGTGGGATGAATTTGTGTGTAACACGGATTGGCAAATAAAGCTCCTTTTTTGTGTGCGCGCCAAGCGGCGGTAGCGTTAGAAGCCATCGCATTGGTCGAGAGATAAAAGACATTCGAGTAGCCGCCTGTCGCCAAAACTACGGCGTGCGCCGAATGCGATTCGATTTTCCCTGTAATCAAATTCCGAGTTACGATGCCTTGCGCCTTGCCATCAACCATGACCACATCCAGCATTTCGGTACGCGTGTACATTTTGACTTTTCCCGCCGAGATTTGTCGGCTCAATGCGCTGTACGCTCCCAATAATAATTGTTGTCCCGTCTGACCGCGCGCATAAAACGTTCGGGAAACCAATGCGCCACCAAATGAACGATTGTCCAATGTCCCGCCAT
>CAZNYR010000013.1:35630-39873 GCA_964577275.1 uncultured Cytophagales bacterium
TACCTTTGGCGTAACCATCTACGACAACCACATCGAGCAGTTCAGTGCGTGGAAACATGGTGACAGAACCCGCACCAATTTGACGGCTTAAAGCTTGATATGCGCCGAGTAAAAGTTGTTGACCTGTTTGTCCCCGTGCATAAAAGGTTCTTGAAACCTGTGCGCCGCCGAATGACCGATTGGTCAGCAGTCCGCCATATTCACGGGCAAATGGCACGCCTTGCGCTACGCATTGGTCGATAATGCCGTTACTTACTTCGGCTAATCGGTGGACATTTGCTTCTCTTGCCCGATAATCGCCCCCTTTAATGGTGTCGTAAAATAATCGCCAAACACTATCGCCGTCATTCGGATAATTTTTGGCAGCATTGATGCCGCCCTGTGCCGCAATACTGTGCGCTCTTCGGGGGCTATCTTGGAAGCAAAACGCCTTGACATTATAGCCCAATTCGGCAAAAGAAGCGGCGGCGGAGGCACCTCCGAGTCCTGTTCCGACTACGATAATGTCGTATTTTCGTTTGTTCGCAGGGTTCACGAGTTTCACGCCGAACTTGTGCTTCGTCCATTTTTCGGCTAACGGACCTGCGGGTATTTTTGAATCCAGTTTCATGGAAAGACGAATTTAGAATATGATAAAATCAGACAATTTATTTGCCTGTTTCGTAAAATTGAATTTGAATAAATCAGCGGTTTTGTCGTAATAATCAACTGTTTAAGTCCTTTGTTTTTTGGAAATCTTTTTTTTGACTTTTTGATTAGGACAAAAACATAATCACGGGAATTGCCGCATATCCGACAGGAATCACGACCGCAAAGCCATAACCAAATACTTTGACGAAAGGTGAATATTTTTTGTGATGCAAGCCCAAAGTCTGGAATGCACTCTGGAAACCATGCCACAAATGAAACGCCAGTGCCAACATCGCCACGACATACAACGCCACGAGCCAAATTTGGTCAAAGGCACTGCTGACCACCGTAAATAAATCCTTGTATTGCTCGCCCTGAATTTCCATCATGGGCATCTCGCCAAAGTGCATTTTGCCCCAAAACTGCGCCATGTGTCCGACCAAAAATAACAAAATAATTGTGCCTAAAAGTCCCATGCTTCGAGATGCCCACGAACTGGTCGCTTCGGGTTTGGAGTAGGCATAATTATTTACGCCTCTGGCTTTTTTGTTTTTCAGAATTAACAAAAAACCCTGAATAATGTGCAGTAAGAATCCTGCATACAAACCATAAGAAATGACCTTAATCACGGGAAAAGTCGTCATGAATCGGGCATAAAGATTGAACTTTTCGCCTCCATCCCCTGCCAATAATTGAAAATTACCGACCAAATGCACCACCAAAAAAGTGCATAAAAAAAGTCCCGTCAGTGCCATGACTAATTTGCGCCCGATGGAACTCGTCAGAGTGTTTGATAACCAGCTCATTTACGTTTTTGTTTAGTTTTGAATTTTAGGTGTAGTAAGCGTATTTAACTATAAATTAATTAAGAAATGATACGTTTATATTTGTCGAAATATCCCAAAATTAAAGGCTAAAACAATATAAAACAATGATAAATGCTATTTTTAATCGTTTTAAATAAGTGTGGTCAAAATTCTAATTGCACCGCCGTATTTTTTGTTCAAATGGGCATGATGCCAGTGGTTTGATTGAAAATAACATATTGATTATCAGATAATGATATCGGTTTAATACATAAAATTACTTGACAATTTATCACATAAACGAGTATCAAAATGCCTCGAATCGCTACCAAAATAACAGCACATCACGGAATCCGAACGATTTGGAAAATTTCGGAAACCACGCCCGAATTGATGGCACAGCTTCCCAAAACGCAAGACCTGACCGAATTTGGCTTGATTTCTAACCCTATTCGCCAGAAAGAATGGCTTGCGGTGCGGGTTTTGGCGTATGAAACTGCCCAATTATTCGATATATCGCCCCAAAATATTATCAAAAATCAATGGAATTGTCCGCAATTTGATAACGATTTGTTGAAGGTTTCCTTTTCGCATACGACAAATTATGCTGCAGTTTTGGCGCATCCTACCAAGAGATTAGGCATTGATATTGAGGCATTTAGCCCCAAGATGCAAAAGATTGCGCCCCGTGTCCTGAACTCGCAGGAGTTGGCTTGGGCAGGCAATTCGCCCGAAAAAATCGCCCAAATCTGGTGCGCCAAAGAAGCGGTCTATAAATTTTATATGAAAAAAGAAATTGACTTTCGGCAAGATATTCATGTCCGTTCAGAAAATGGACGACTCATCGCCACTTTACAAAAATCAATGCCTCCAGAAATACTCGAAATCCATACCGAAAAGTTTGATAATCAACATCTTGCGTATTGTTTGGCAGACTAAATTCTTGATAAATTTTGCTTTGATTCTTTGACGAAAATGATGGCATTTTTATTTGTCAAAATCCGAATCTTTCTTGTTTTTAATCAAGAATTAGGGCATCAAATCCAAAAGCAACCTGTTATCTTTGAGCGTATTAAACCATCCCATGAAGTTGTGATACGTCAGAAACTTAAATCGAAACTTAAAAGTTATCTAAATCATACCAAACATTCGATATTGTTGCATGAAAAAATTATACTTACTCCTCTTTTCATTTTTCATTTTTAATGATACGATTCATAGTCAGGAGGCTACTTATTCGGATGCAAACCGAATCACGGTCGGGGTCTTGGTGGAGCCGCCTTTTGTCATTAAGGATACGGATGGCTCGTTTTATGGATTAAGTATTGATTTGTGGCATTTTTTGGAAGCCAAGTTAGACATCAAATTTGAGTTCCGAGAATATCAAGACCAATGGAGCGTCTTGCGCGCCCTGAATTATAAGGAGGTGGATATTTGTATCAATCCCTTTCATGTGAGCGGCACACGCCTGAATATTTTTGAGGTTTCGCAGCCTTTTTTTATTTCAAGTTTGGGGATAGCCGTCCGCAAAACCTCTTCTAATCCTTATGAAACCATTATCCGAAGTATTTTTTCGTATGAATTTATGAAGGTCGTGGTCGTATTGTTGAGTATTATTCTGGTGGTCGGGACGATTGTCTGGGCATTTGAACGACATTATAATAAAGAACATTTCAACAAAGGACTTAATGGCATCGGCGATGGCATCTGGTGGGCAACCGTTACGATGACCACCGTGGGCTATGGCGATAAAACCCCAAAAACTATCGCAGGGCGACTCATCTCCATTTTTTGGATGTTTGCCGCCATGATTGTACTTTCCAGTATTACCGCCAGTATGACTTCCAAAATTAATTATGACCCTCTAAGCATGGAAATCGAAAGTCCCGAAGACCTCAAAAATATCGACCGCATCGGGACTATCAGCTATTCCTCCAGCGAGGATTATTTGGTCAGTCATAAAATACGCCCACACAAAACATACGATAATGTCTTGAAAGGCTTAAAGGAACTCGCCGAAGACAAAATTGATGTATTTGTCTATGATAAATCCGTGATGCAATATATGCTGAATGAACATAATCTGAAGGAGGAACTTCGCATTTTGCCTATCACGTTTAATACACAATACCGTAGTTTTTTGATGCCCAAAAAAAGTCCGTTGTTAGAAAAAATTAACCCTGAATTGGTGGATAAAATCTCCATTCCGTCATGGCAAAAAGTATTAGAAAAATACAACTTATCGGACGAGGCACACTAAGAAATATATGTATATTACAAATTCATTAAATTACTTAAAAAAACATAAAACCCTATTCTGTTTGGGAACGATTTGTCATATTTCACAATTTTATTAGATATTTGTGCATACCTTTCACGCCACCTGACGAAAAGTTGTTTTGTACGAATAATCAGATAGTTTATAAAGATTTTGCGTCCGATTACTTTGAAAAGCTATCGTTTTGTATGCTTCATTTCAGATATAAAAACAACTCACTTTAAACAGAAACACACAAAGGCATGACGCTGATATACATCTTGGTTATTCTGGATATTGCTATTTTTGCGGGGATATATTTTTGGTTTATCCAGAAATACGAACTTAGCGGGCAGATTATCTTGAGTTTAGGCATTATTTTGGCACTGGGTTTGGCAAACTATTTGATATTTTCGCTTCAAGCCTTGCCCCAGCAATCGAACTGTATCTGTTCGGAACAAGAAATCGAACAACGCCTAAACAAAATAGGATTTGAGGCAAAAAATCAACGAACCACAAATTTGGAACATATATTGTGTTGTTTCCCCAA
>CAZNYR010000013.1:39883-41422 GCA_964577275.1 uncultured Cytophagales bacterium
TGGTTCGGGAAGATTATTTGGCAATCGATGAAAATGACACGACTTTGATTAGTTCTAAACCTCTGAAAACCAGCATCTTAAATTACGTTCATTATTTGAGTACGGCATATTCGGCAGATTCGATACGTGTGCTTCAATTCAAAAAAACAAGCGATAACCAAATACTATATCTTGAACTTCAGGAAATTAACAAATAATACGGCTTTATGTTTTCAGCAATATACCACCACGGCAAACGATTTTTATGGGTTTCTGCGCTTGCGATGATGTTTTCGTGTCAGCAGAACTTAGAATCTGATGAGCGCGAGATGTACAAGGAAAAAATCATGAATCAGCGCATTATGCTCGAAGATGCCCTGCGTCAGCTCAAATACGAGAAAAAAGAAGCTAAAATCCTCAAAAAACAACTGAACGTAGCGGAAAAAGACACCGAAAAAGACGTTCAGAGGTTGGATAATCGGGACTCGATTATGATGGAATTTGGCAAATTGCGCCAACAAGTGGCATTTTGGCAAAAATCCCTATCCGAAAAAGAACGTCAATACCGAAAGGTTAAAAATGAACTGGACAAAACCCTTGATTATTTGAGCGAAAACCAAATTACGGTAGTCCGAAACAAACTTAATGAAATCGAAGGCATCAAGTTGGATAATGTCCGAAAGCTCAAAAATAATTCGGATAATTCGGTGCGCTACGATTCGCTTTTTGGGGTGCTGGAACGTGAGCGCGCCTTAGCCAAACGCTCCGAACGCAAATACGAACGCATCGTCAGTTTTTATCAGCGCGAATTGAGGGAGTTGCAGGAGGCAGTCAATACACAAGGCGTATTTTTTAACGAATTTAAGTCTAATTTTAAGATTGAACTTACAGCCCAAAACAATGCTTCGGGCGAGGCGACTTTCGACCTCAAAATCTTACGTGAAATCGGACGACCTCAAAAATTGGTCATGGACATCAAACTGATTTGTAAACAACCTGACGGAAATCCTGCCGAACTTTATGACGGGCGCATTACTTTCGGGCGAAAAGACGAAACCTTTATCGTCAAAAATATCAAGCCCTTTGCCATCAATGTACGAGGCGAACACAAATTGAGCGTACAGATGAAAGGCGAAAATCATCAAGAAAAAGATTTTGTCAAGATGTTTACTAAAAGTTGGAACTTTAATTAAAAAACATACATCACAAAAAAAACGGAAGATTCTATGGAATGCTTCCGTTTTTTTTGACCTTAAATCTCAATAAATTAATGTCTAAATTTATGATAATCAGTATGTTATGTCTGTTTTTAGGGCATCATACACAGGCACAAATCCATTGGGCTTCCGAAGTGGTCGAGTATTCTGATATTGGTTTATTATCCGATAATTTGCGCCAAATGATTGGCGAACCCAATGTCATGCCACACGGAAAAGTAAGTACCAGAGCTTTTTCGGCTGATTTCAAGGAAATTGAGAACAGTTTGAGCGAAGAAAAACCCAAAGTAATTAAAGTACGCTTTGATTCGGTGAAGCATATCCAAAAAATATTCGTAGTCGA
>CAZNYR010000013.1:41432-45054 GCA_964577275.1 uncultured Cytophagales bacterium
AAATGTGTAATTTGACTACATTTTAGTACTTCAGTTTGATGAACAGAATAATTATACTGAAACCTATACGCTGAACGATAATTTTGACATGACTTTGGATATGAATAGTAAAATTTCTTATATATCGCTCTATAAACCAACGGCTTACAAAGTTAAATTTTTGGAAATGGAAGTCTATCCGCCTCTTTATGGCGATGAAATCAGTCAGATTGATGCCATCGGCGTTCAGGAAGGCATAATCCACAACTCAAAAAGCCAGACTTCCAGCCAAAGTTATGACGATAATTATACGTTGAGCGGACATGTATTTAATGAGGAAACCGATGCGCCCATCAAACAAGCCGAAGTCAAAATTACTGATTTACAGACAGGTACGGTGCAAAAAGTATGGACAAATGACGAAGGCACATTTCGGGTGGGCTTGCGTAAATCATCGGTATATAAGGTCGAGGCGCATAAAAACGAATTTTTCCAGACTCAGCAAAAAAGTGTGTTTACCGTCAGTTATCAGTTGCATCATAATTTTAGCTTACAATTTGGGCTTCGGAAAATCAAAATGCACGAAAATTATGTATTGACCGGCATCCAATTTGTGCCTAATTCGGATGAATTTCGACAATCCAGCGATAAGGCGTTGGCGGGCTTGGTAGATTTTCTCCGTACCAATGCCAGCCTACAAATTCGGCTTGAAGTTCACACCGATTCGCGGGGCGATGCCACATACAATCTGGTATTATCTGAGAATCGGGCAAAAAAACTAATCCAGTATTTAATCAAAAATCAAATTAAAGTACACAGGTTAGAAGCCATCGGGCAGGGCGAAAAATATTTATTAAATCATTGTACAGATGACATTTTGTGTTCGGGCAGGGAACACAACAAAAATCGCCGTATCGAATTTCGGGTCGTGGGATTTTTGGATGATACAGAAAATCACGAAGAAAAATCCGAAGGAAAACCTGCCCGAAAACTCAAATATTAAATCCTTCAAGCAGGCTCAAAATGATATGATTCTTATGCACTAAAATTGTACGGATTTCTTATTCCTTGCCATCGACATAATCCTGTAAATAGGCAAAATTTGGCATTAATTTTCCATGTTTAGTCAGGGTCGCACGCTCAATAATTTTGTCCGAATCATTCAAAAGTAATGCGGGTAACACACACTTTATCAGGTCATTACCAAAATCAAAAGACGCATTTCGGGGCAGTTCGCAGGGCAGATTATCGACTGCCATGACAGTTATATTGTCGGCATGGCTCAAGGGCGGTTCGAGTTCGCCAGTTTTAGGATTATAATCATACAGTGGGTTATCAATCGTGCTGGGGCGTTTGGTGGATGGAATCGAGCCTTCGATGTCGCACGTAATATCGGCAATGACCCGAATCCGAAAGTTTTGTTTCATTTCCTGTGCCGTAAATAAAACGGGCGCATTCATATCCCAATAAGCTGCCGCAATCAGCATATCACTTATGGGCAAAAAGCGTGAAAAAGTACCTTTGTAATTTTGTGGCGTATTATAAAAATCCTGCACCTTAAATTCACTTCCATCTTTGGGTGTATTATAATCCGAAGGATTCAACTGCACATACACGGCTTGGTCAAATTCTTGTGTCAGATACTGGTCAGGAGTTACTTTTCGGACTTTGAGATAATCTAAGATTTCCATGGCTCCCTTTGCTACTCTGCCGCCACCCGTGAGGACAATTTTGATGGCAGGCAACTGAATATCAGATAGTTCGCCTAATATTTCGTTCAGGTCAAAACACAAATGCGCTGGCTTGAGAGCAAAAGATTTGGTACGTTTTCCGAACGCCAATAGCCCATTATAGGCACCCACCAGCCCCGCATATCGCCCGAAAGCCACGACCCGTACTCCTTCGGGATTCGTTAAGACTTCATAGTCAATGAGGCGAATATTCTTTTGTAAGATGGTTTGTAATAATTCTCGGTTATATGGCTGTTTTTTGATAGTATGCGAAAAGAAAAAGTAGGTTTTGTTGGGCAATAAATTTTCTTTGGGAACTTCCTTCACCCCGAACAAAATATCGCAATCGGTCAGGTCTTGGCGCACAGGAAATCCTGCGGAAGCATATTCTACGTCCTGATAACAACGGACGGCAGAAGGCTGTATAACCAGCTCATAATTAGGGAATTGCGTAATAATTTCTTGGCATTGTTCGGGCGTAAATGGCACGCGTCTATCAACGGGGATTTTATCTTCTCGGATGATTCCAATTTTCATAATTTCTACAATTAATTTTTGATAAGTAGTATTGAGTATTTAAGTAGTACGGAGTATTTAGTATCAAGTATTAAGACGATATAATTATTTGAAAATCAATAAGTTACATTTAAACTAAAATACAAACTAAATTTGCATCGGTACTTAATGACAAAACTAAGATTTTGGACGGACTTTTCTGGGATAGATTTTAGGAGCGGGTATAGTTTTACTGAAGTCAAACAAACATTACATTGATATTTTTTGACAGAATAATAAGATTTTTTCTAACATCCCAAGTCTGACCGCAGGTCTGATGCCGTAAAATAAGACTTGCCAAGTTTTTAAAACTTGGCAAGTATAATCTAATCTAAAACCCTGATTATCAGTTATTTCTAAAATCCAAAACCTACACGCGCGAAGACATACATTCCGTCTGCGCCCATTTGTACTGAATCATTAAAACCGCCTTGGTCTGTCCATCCGTCAAACTGTGGCGTAGGATATGTATTTAATAAATTTGTTCCGCCAATCGTTATCCTGAATTTTTCGTTGAATTTATAGGAAAAACTAACATCCAACGTGCCGCTTGCTTCGTAAGTATCTGTTGCCACAGAAAATAATTCGTTGGCTTCGGCGGCATTGGTTGGTGGCGAATCGACCCACTGAAAATCCTGCAAAATAACTTCGCTAAATTGTGTCCAAGTCATCAGGACATCAAATTTATCGGAGGAATATCCCAGATTCAAGGCAAATTTGTAATCGGGTGCGGCTGCCTCCAAATATGCCTGCGAAAAGGGGCTAAAAAACGTATAAACGTTCAGGTTTCCTGCATTAATGTTCTGAATTTCAGTATTATTGAAATTTCCAGCCAACCCGACATCAATCGTGCCTTTGGAGAGTTCGTGTTGATAATTCAGGACAATATCCACGCCCGAAGTTCGGGTATCAATTCCGTTGGCAAAAAATTGTGCTGCTTCCACGCCTACGCCCAATGCAGTGGCATCAAAATTATCAGTCAAAACAATTCGGTCTTTGACATCAATCAAATACCCATCAATCGTAGCAGTAAATCCACCGGACTGAAAGGTAAATCCACCGGCAATATTTTGGGCAGTTTCTTGCGTAAGTGATTGAATACCAAATGATTTGGCAACGGTACTGGTATTGGAAGCCAAGAGCGTCCGTACCGAACGACTGCCTACGATATTATTGAACAACAAATTATAATGAATTTGTGCCAAAGAAGGCGCACGAAATCCCGAAGAAATCGAAGCGCGCACCGCCAGGGATTCCATCAATTTGTATCGGGTGGCGATTTTATAATTAAATGTATTTCCGAAATCGCTATAATTTTCGAATCGGAGCGCACCCGCTACCATAAAATCGTCTGTGGC
>CAZNYR010000013.1:45064-53064 GCA_964577275.1 uncultured Cytophagales bacterium
CGGCATCGCCATAAAAACTAATATTAGTACGGTTTCTATCGACCTCATTAGCAGGCGAATAGCCGGGAAACCCTTGCGAACCGCCACTTGGCTGCTGCCCATATTCGTTCGTAAAAGGCACTTGCACGGCGGGATTGGTAATGGCAATTCCGTTTTCGTCATAAATGGCGTAAGAGCCTTCTTCGCCCGCAAAAATCTGAAAATTTTCGCCCCGAAATTCCGTTCCGAAAGCGACATTCAAGCCTGCGGCAATATCTTCGATATATTTGGTGAAATCTAAGGAAGTTACATTCATGGTGAGGCTGTGTCCGCCCGCATCAAAATTGGTAGGCGATGCCACTCCTAAGGAAGCATTATTGGTTTCTTTAATAAAATAATGGAAATAATTTTGTCCGTAAGTATGACTAAAATCTGCATTCCAACCGTTTTCCATATTGTGCCGAATGCCTGCGGTATAGGAATTATCGGCTATTTTGGAGGTAATTCGGGGCGTAAATCCATTGGGATAGAGAGAAGTAGCGCGCGAATCACCATCTGCGCCGGGTGCGCCCCGACTGAAGGCAAAGGCATCAGTTTGGCGGTCGCTTTTTCCGCCAAAGGCATACAAATCGGTATTTTCGGAAATCGGATAAGCCGCATTGACCATAAACTGAAATTGGTCAACAGCAGCCGAGCCATAGCCTTGTCGCCAGTCATAACTGGGACGTAAGGTGCGGTCTTTGCTCATGTATTCAGTCGTCAGATTGACATAACCTCCTGATTTTCCGAGTGATAAGCCATAATTAAGGTCAATTTTGGTGGTCATGCCGTCAAAACTTTTCTCTTCGCCATCAAGTCGGTTTTTGCCTTCGATATTAAATAATTCAGGCTCCCAACCATCCTGCGTATCAAAAATTTGTTGGGCATAATCTCCGCCAACATTGGTGCTGTATGCGCCTGTCGTAACTGCCCCCGTCAAGCCATCGGTTTGGTCTTTCAGGACAATATTAATTACGCCCGCAATGGCATCCGAACCGTATTGAGCCGATGCCCCATCCCGCAAAACTTCGATGCGTTTGATTGCCCAGACAGGAATGGCATTCAAGTCCGTTCCCGTATTTCCTCGTCCACGAGTTCCGAAAAGATTAATTAAAGAAGACTGATGACGGCGTTTTCCATTAATCAAAACCAACGATTGGTCAGGACCCATCCCGCGCAAAGAGGCAGGATCAACATGGTCAGCACCATCCGAACCCGATTGTTTGGTGGCATTAAATGAAGGCGCAGCATACTGCAAAATTTGGTTAATGTCCGTGCGTCCATTATTTGAGGTTAATTTTCCGACATCAATTACGTCCACTGCCACAGGCGATTCGGTAGCCGAACGATTATAACTTCGTGAACCCACGACCTGCACCTCGCCCAATAAGTTATCCTCCTCCAGCATCACATGGAGCGTGGTTTGTCCTTCGAGCGTAATTTCTTGCGCCTTATATCCGACATAACTAAATACAATCACGGCGGTCGATGAACTTACGCCGAGTTCGTAATTGCCTTCCATATCCGTAACCGTGCCTGCGGAAGTGCCTTTCTCATAGATACTTACGCCCACCAAAGGTGTTTCGGTTTGGTCGGTTATTTTGCCCGAAATCGTGTATTGTGCCATTGCCGAAAAGCCAAAACAGCACCAAAGAATCAAAAATAGAACGTGTTTTTTCATGGTATAATTTGTGATTTGTGTGGATAAAAATGGTTTGTAAAAAGTATGATTTGTGTTTATAGCACGCAGGCAAATTACAAATTTTTGGAATAAGCATGACTACGATTTTGCATTTTATTTAACTTGTTGATTATCAATGGTTTGAATAATAATTATACAAAACTATTTTTAACAACTTGATTTATGATTTCATTTTATTGAAATAATGACGATATTGAGCCAATGGATTTATAACTCAAAATGCGATGCAATCTCCTGATACCGACCACCTGATGCTGAAGGTAGAAAATCTGAATGTGCTGCAAGGCAAAAAAATAGTTTTGGCAGATGTAAATTTTCAGATGCAAGAAGGCGAATTTGTCTATCTTATCGGAAAAACGGGCAGTGGAAAATCATCCCTCTTACGGACAATTTATGCTGATTTATATTTTAGGAAGGGTAAAATTAACCTTGCAGGATTCAAAATTCACAAACTAAAAGCCAAAGAGGTGCCTTTTTTGAGGCGGAAAATCGGCATCGTTTTTCAGGATTTTCAGCTTTTTGCCGATAGGGATGTCTTCAATAATTTGTATTTTGTCTTGGAAGCCACAGGCGAAACAGACACCAAAATTATCCGACAGCGCATCCAAGCCGTTTTGCAACGGGTCGATATGGAAAGTGCCATGCTCAAAATGCCGCATCAACTTTCGGGTGGCGAACAGCAACGCATTTCGATTGCCAGAGCCTTGATTAATTCACCCCGAATTATCCTTGCCGATGAACCCACAGGCAATCTTGACCCTACGGTTGCCAATCAAATCATGGAAGTCTTGCGGGACATCAATCGACAGGGAACTGCCATCCTGATGGCAACTCACCATCACGCATTTCTCAAAAAGTATCCTGCACGCGTATTATTTTGTCAAGATACGCAAGTTGCTGATATTGAGCGAGATGAAGTATTTAATAAAATGAATGCCGAAAACAAATCCTAAATACATCCGTACTTAACATAATATCCTTAAAACACAAACTAAAAACGTAAATCGTATGAAAAATCACTTGAAATATCTTTGTCTGGCGGGCGCATTCTCTTTGCTGACGGTCGCAGGCTGTTCAACCAAAGATGACGAAGAAAATATGACCCCCGACCCCGAACCGATACCCAACGAAAATGCGGTTTCGTTTGCCTCACAAATCAAGCCTATTATCGAGCAAAATTGCACGCCATGTCATGTGGAAGGCGGAGATAGAACCAATTACACCATGTTTGCCAATGCCAAATCGAATGTGGATGGTATCCTAAACCGCATTAACCGAAATCAAGGCGATACAGGATTGATGCCCAATGGCGGGCAAAAACTTTCCGAAGATAAAATTAATTTGATTCAAAAATGGAAAGATGACGGCTTGGCAGAATAAGCACATGACCATAAATATCCTGACGGAAGACATTGCGCTTGAGCGTGGGTTTCCGTCAGAATTTTTCGGATTTTTCTCACCCCAACCGAATCCCGATGACCAAAATATCATCAATTTAAGAAATATTTAGTACAGCGTATTGCAATGATTTAATTATTTGAAAATCAATAGATTATACTCCAATCAAACGATAAACTAAATTTGCACGAAAAATTGGGCGTAAGGTTGTGTATTTTTGTGGCATCTATCAAAAAAATAAGCGACACATGAAGCAATATCTTGACCTGATGCGGTGCATTCGTCAGGACGGAATCCGGAAGGAAGACCGCACGGGAACGGGAACACTTAGTATTTTTGGCTATCAAATGCGATTTGATTTACAGGCTGGTTTTCCGTTAGTTACGACCAAAAAAGTACACCTCAAATCCGTGATTCACGAACTTTTGTGGTTCTTGCGAGGCGATACCAATATCAATTATTTGCAACAAAACGGCGTAAGAATTTGGAACGAATGGGCGGATGAACACGGCGAATTAGGACCCGTATATGGCAAACAATGGCGGTCGTGGAGTGCGCCAGACGGCAAAACGATTGACCAAATTACCCAACTGATGCA
The DNA here is from genome assembly GCA_964577275.1 of uncultured Cytophagales bacterium. Taxonomy (GTDB): domain Bacteria; phylum Bacteroidota; class Bacteroidia; order Cytophagales; family Thermoflexibacteraceae; genus UBA2561. The sequence continues at coordinate 48,781 of CAZNYR010000013.1, forward strand.
CCAACTCCGCACCAATCCGCATTCCCGAAGGCTCATCGTAACGGCTTGGAATCCAGCCCAAATTGAGCAAATGGCATTGCCGCCTTGTCATGCGTTGTTCCAGTTTTATGTATCGGACGGAAAATTATCTTGTCAATTATATCAGCGTAGTGCCGATGTATTTTTGGGGGTGCCGTTCAATATTGCCTCGTATGCCTTGCTGACGATGATGGTGGCGCACGTAGCGGGATTGCAGGTAGGCGATTTTGTGCATACGTTTGGGGATGCTCATTTGTATTTAAATCATCTCGAACAAGCTGATTTACAGCTAAGTAGAATACCACGACCGATGCCCAAAATGTTAATTAATGTTTCGGAACGTCCTATTCATTCCATTTTTGATTTTACGTATTCAGATTTTAAATTATTGGAATACGACCCACATCCGCACATCAAAGCAGCGGTTTCGGTCTAATTAAATGTACAAAAAAACATGGGAATTATTAGAATTATTTGGATGATATCAATGTTTGTACCGTTAGGTTTATTGATAAGTACCGCCTTATTTTATATGCCTCCAACTCTTGATTTGGCTGGTTTTCAGATGAGTAAGGATTTGTATTTTTATGGTTGGGTCGCTATCATTACGATTATGAACTTTATGTTTATGCTCCTGAGTCGAATCCTGCAAGGTGTGCCTGCCTCCAAAATCCCGATGCCTGCTCGTTCGTTTTGGATGGAATCGCGAAAACATTTGGAATTATTCCACGAAAACCTAAAATATTGGCTGCGTGGCATTGCCTTAGGCTTGAATTTATTGCTTACTTCGCTGATTTTTACGGTATATTCGTTTTATGACCCGTATATCAATCACGATACTACGCCCTTGATGGTGGGGCTTTTGGTGCTAACGATGGGCTGGGTTTTGGCATATTTTCCGTTATTTTCGTTTTTGGCGAAAGATTTGGCAGAGCAACAATAGTTTATTGAAAAAAAATCATAGCGTTGAATTTTACCAAAATTCAACGCTATGATTTTTCAGTTTAATTTTTCATCCTAATTTACAATCGTGCATCGACAAGGTCTTTATCCAAAAATGATTTGACATCATAAATGACGCTCGTTTCAGTTTTTAAAGCCTTGATATTCAGGTCTTTAAATTCTTGATGCGGCACCGCCAAAACAATCGCATCGTAAGAAGTACCGAGTTTTTCGAGCAGATGAATTTGGTATTCGTGCTGTACTTCTTGGGCATTTGCCCAAGGGTCATATACTTCGACTTGTGTCCCAAAGGCTTGCAATTCATGGACTACATCAATGACTTTTGAATTACGAATATCGGGGCAATTCTCTTTGAACGTGATGCCTAAAACCAAAATGCGGGCATTTTTGATATTACAATTTTTATGAATCATCAATTTGATGACCTTATTCGCCACAAAACTTCCCATATTATCGTTGATGCGTCTTCCTGCCAAAATCACTTCGGGCAAATAGCCGAGGCTTTCGGCTTTTTGTGTCAGATAATAAGGATCAACGCCGATGCAATGTCCGCCCACTAATCCGGGTCTGAAAGGCAAAAAATTCCATTTCGTGCCTGCGGATTCCAGTACTTCGGTCGTGTCGATGCCCAGACGGTCAAAAATTAATGCCAATTCGTTTACAAATGCAATATTCAAATCACGTTGTGCATTCTCAATGACTTTGGAGGCTTCGGCAACTTTGATGGACGATGCCAGATGCGTGCCTGCCGTGATGATAGAGCCGTATAATTGATTCAGTTTTTGAGCCACTTGAGGTGTGCTTCCACTGACGACTTTTTTGATTTTGGTCAGCGTATGTTTTTTATCTCCCGGATTGATGCGTTCGGGCGAATAACCACAGAAAAAATCCTGATTATAAATTAATCCGCTTGATTTTTCCAATACGGGTACGCAATCCTCTTCGGTACAGGTCGGATAAACCGTTGATTCATAGACCACGATATCGCCTTTTTTCAAAACTTTACCAATCATTTCGGAGGCAAGCAGCAGGGGGCGCAGATTGGGTTTTTTATATTTATCGATGGGCGTAGGCACGGTTACAATAAAAATTGTTGCCTCCCGCAATTTTTCCACATCCGCCGTAAGTTCCAAATAATTGGCTTCTTGGAGTTCAGTTTTGGAGATTTCGAGTGTCGAATCATGTCCATTTTGTAATTCTGCTACTCGGTCGATTTTGATGTCAAATCCAATGACGGGCTGTATCTTGCCAAATTCGACCGCAAGAGGCAAGCCCACGTATCCTAAACCGATAACTGCTATTTTATCCATAAAACTTTTAGTATTGAAGTGATTCATGTAGTATTGTGTATCAAAATGATACAATTGCTTGATAATCATAAGGTTACATTCAAACTTTTATCTCGTTCCGATTCGTAACAATATGAATTACCAAATTCGTGGAGCATCAAGGTATAATTTCGAGTAATTCAATATCAAACACCAGAATCGCATGAGGCGGAATACTTTGTACGAACTGCGAAACGCCATTAATGCTGACATTTTGGACATTCCCCGAACGCCCGTAGCCCAATCCCGAAGGAATATAAAATACGGCTCGTTGTCCTTTGCTCATCAGTTGCAGGGCTTCGGTAAAGCCATCAATGAGGTTCGTTTCTCCGATACGCACCGCCAAGGGTTCATCACGGAAATAACTGTTATCGAACACTTTACCATACAAAATATTGCCTGTGTAATGGACATGAACCGAATCGCCCGTCCGAGCCGTCATGCCTGCCCCCGTTTTTATTATCTGATAATACAGCCCAGAGGCGGTGCGTTCCGCCGAAATATTATTTTCTGCCAGATAGTTGGATAAGATTTGTTCGTCAATTTGTGCCTGTTCCTCACGGGCTTCACGATTTTCTCTATCCAATTTTTGTTGTTGTGCATTGCATCCCCAAAACGAAGGACACAGCACGACCAAAATCCAAGCCAGTGAACGCATATTTTTATGATTCAAAATAATTGTTGATTTTATGTTTAATCCACTTAATTCACTCTCCGTTTTTTTCGCAAAGGTAATGCTTTTTTTGAGAGTGAAAAGAGCCTTTGTAAAACATCAAGTAGGCATTTATTGCGCATTCGAGTTTAATTTTGACCACATTTACGTCAGTTGGCAAAAAGTCAAATACTTGGGCGAATAAAAAATTAACGCCCGACCAATGCGTTAAAATAACGTGAGGTTCATCTGAAAGTAATTTTTTATTGTAATAAAATATTGATAACCAATAAGTTATTTCTAAAAAATAGGCTTCATAAATCTGGATACGAACTCTTGAAAATTAGTTCCGTAAAACGAAATTTATGTTAAATACTCGGTCATTTTTTACTAAAAAAATAACTATGAAAACCATTTTTCTGACTTGGATAATGTGCTGGAGTTTGGTGATGGGCGCACATACGCAGGATTTGCGAGGCAGTATGCAGTCCAAAGATGTGTATTATCGTTATCCGCTCGAACTTACTATCGGGAATCATTCGGTTACTACACCTTTTCGCAAATTATTTCGCACACCGATTCATCCTGCGGTTGCTTTCGGCACGGAGCTAACCATCTGGCGTACAGACCCTCATCATATATTTAGCCCCATCAAACTGGGATTTTTTTGGAATAAATACAGCACGCATGGTGGTTATCTGACCGCAGGCATGGCGTATCGTTATTTATTTGATTTTGGGCTTTTTGCGGATGCAGGATTTGAATTGGGGTATTTGCACACGGTGCGCCCGATTAAAAAATTACAATTCAAGGATGGGATGTATCAAAAACAAACTGAATTTGGGAAACCCAGCCTCATGACCACGATGTTTTTGAGTTTGGGATACGATTTTTATCCATTATTGCAGGCGCGCTGGGCGGTTTTTATGCGTTATATGCCCTTCGGACAAACGCCCTACAATGGCTTTCGAGGCAATTTTTATCCGCAGGCAATTATTTCTGTCGGTATTCGGTATCAACCAACATGGGGGCTGGGTCCAAATTGTCCACCGGGTATGAAGCGTCCCGCCAAAACACCAAACCCCAAAAAAAAGAAACAAAAAGCACGAAGTGGGCGAGTGGTTGGCTAAATGAAATCGGGATGGAGTTCATTTGAGATAAGCAAAAAAAGTAATTTTTTTACCTTGAATACTTGCATATCCCCAAAAAAGAACTACCTTTGCATCGCCTTTCGGAAAAAGTCTGAAAGCAAAACAAAAAAACTTGGTTTGGTAGTTCAGTTGGTTAGAATACATGCCTGTCACGCATGGGGTCGCGGGTTCG